>JAIUOX010000162.1 GCA_020160955.1 Pseudomonadota bacterium | reverse complement strand
GAACGGCTACGGCACGCGCTACGCCGCCGATGGGCAAAGCTATTCCGGCCTGTGGCAGAACGGCTGCTACCGCGACGGCAGCCGCTGGGCGACCCTCGGCGTCAGCGCCGAGCGGTGCGGCTTCCGATGAGCGCGATCTCGAACATCTACCTGACGCACGGCGCGATGCTGCTGTGCGCGCTGGCCTGCGTGGTCGTCGCCCTGCCCGAGGGCGGCGGCCGCATCGTCGCGGCGTGGCGCGTCCCGGCCACCGCCGTGCTGGCCGGTGTCGCCGCCCTGCTGCTGGTCGCCTACCCGACCTGGGGCGAGCTGAAGAATCCCGAGCTCTGGATGTTCTCGATCGTCGCCGGGGTGGCGGGTGTCGCCCGCGGCTTCTGGATGCAGCTCGACGTCGACCACGCGTGGCACCTGCTCCGGCTGACGCGCGCCGCCGACTGCCGGGTCGCCACCTTCGCGCTGGCCGGGCTGGCGCTGGTCGAGGTCGGGCTGGCATTCTCGGGTCCCGCCGACCAGCCGACCATGGAACTGGGCATGACGGTGATCGCTTCCTTCCTGATCGCGCGCGCCGCCGCGGTGATGGTCCGCGCCCGGCAGGAGCCGCAATCGGACCTGCACGACCGTCCGTCGCCGCCGGTCGAGGAGTAGCCCATGTCCGCCTCGCCGCGCCTGATCATGGTCCAGTTCCTCCAGTGGGTCGCCGACCGGCCGCGCAGCCGCGAGGACGTGATGGACGCGTGGCGCAGTTCCTGCCCGCGCTTCCCGGTCTGGGAAGACGCCCGCGCCGACGGGCTGATCCGGCAGGCCGGCGGTGACCGCGGCCTGCACCATGTCGAACTGACCGAGCGCGGCCGCGCGATGCTGGAGGGGGCGCGCGAGCCATGACCCTGCAACGGGCCGCCCTCTGGACCGTCGTCGTCGCCGCCACGATCTACCTGCTGGTCGCCGGCCGCGGCCTGATCCTGCCGTTCGTCCTGGGGATCGTGCTCTGGTACATGATCGACGCGCTGGCCGAGGCGTTCCAGGCGCCGCTGCTCGGCCGCCTGGCCCTGCCGCGGGTGCTCGCCCTGCCGGCCGCCGTCTGCATCACCGCGGGCCTGTTGTGGGTGGTCGGCCGCACGCTCGGCCGCAACGTGTCGGCGGTGGTCGACGCCGCGCCGAGCTACGAGCGCCGGCTGCAGCTGCTGATCAACCAGGGCGCGCGGCTGGTCGGCATCGAGCAGGCGCCGACCATCGGCGAGCTGTTCGATCGCATCAGCCTCGCCGACACGCTGAGCAGCATCGCCACCGCGGCGGCCTCGGTCGTGAGCGTCGCCGGCATCGTGCTGATCTATGCCGGCTTCCTGTTCGTCGAGCAGGCGCGCTTCCGCCGCAAGCTGGCGATCATCCTCGCCTCGGCCGACGACCACGCGCGGGTCGAGGCGGTGCTCGATCACATCGACCGCGATATCCGGCTGTACATCCGCATCAAGACCACGCTGGCGGTCATCACCTCGGCGCTGGCCTACGCGGTGCTGTCGTCGGTCGGCCTCGACTTCGCCGGCTTCTGGGCGGTGCTGGTGTTCTTCTTCTATTACATACCGACCGTCGGCTCGATCCTCGCCATCGTCGCACCGGCCGTTCTGACGCTGGTCCAGTTCGACAGCCTGACGCCCTTCCTGGTCGTGCTGCTGGTGTTCGGCACCATCCAGATCGTCACCGCCAACGTCATCGAGCCCGCCGTCATGGGCAGCACGCTGAACCTGTCGCCGCTGGTCGTGATCCTGTCCCTGATGGTGTGGGGCACCCTGTGGGGCGTCGTGGGCATGTTCCTCTGCGTGCCGATCATGGTAGTGGGACTGATCGTGCTGTCCCAGTTCGAAACCACGCGACCGCTCGCGGTCCTGATGTCCGCCGACGGGCGAATCCCGGAGGCGCAGTCGTGAGCCCGCGCGCCCTGTTGCCCGCGAGCCTGCTCGCCGGCTTTCTGGCAATCGGCATCGCCGCCGCCCAGGCGCCGTCCCCCGCACCGGCGCCGTCGCCCGACCCGGCTTCGCCCGCCCAGGCGCAGGCCCAGCCCCCGGGGCTGCAGGTCATGTACTCCTGTCCGGGCGGCCAGGACTTCGCCGCCAGCTTCTCGAGCGACGGCGACCTCGCCACGCTCACCGTTCCCGGCCAGCCCGACGTCGAACTGCCGCGCCAGCCGTCGGGCTCCGGCTTCGCCTTCAGCGACTCGTACTACGAGCTGCGTGGCCGCGGCCGCGAGGCGACGCTGACCGCGGCCGGCCGCTCGATGCGCTGCCACGCCGTCGGACGGCCCGGCGAGCCGCCGCGCACCTATGCCGGCGACGGGATGGTCGTGACGCTGTTCCCCGACGGCGTCTTTCGCCTGCGCGACACCCGGACATCGACCAGCCCGACCTTCGAGTTCGGCCAGTGGGCGCAGGAAGTCGACGGCGGCGTGCGCATGGTGCTGCGCGGCAGCACGACGGCGCGGCGGGCCTTCCGCGAGGCCGGCGGCGATCGCCTGGTCGACGAGAAGGGCACCGAGCTGGAACGCCAGGCCACGCCCGACACGGTCGACGGCGTGTTCCGGCTGATCGGCATGTACCGCGACACCAACAACGGCGGCCTGTTCACCGAGTGCCTGACCGGGCGGACCTTCGAGCTGGCACCGAACGCGGTCGAGGCCGAGTTGCAGAAGAGCTGGACCGACGTGACGCCGTCGCGCGAGGCCCAGATCTTCGTCGACATCGAGGCGCGCTTCGGCAAGGGCGAACTCACCGCCGAGCGGCTGGTCGCGATGAAGCGCGACGGGACCTGCCCGGCGCCGCCACCGCGCAGCGCCGCGTTGCGCGACACCGAGTGGCGGCTGGTCGAGATCGACAACGAGAAGCCGACCTACGACGACTGGCGCCAGCGGCCACGCCTGCGCCTCGACGAGCAGGGCCGCTACTCGGGCTCGGCCGGCTGCAACAGCCTGGTCGGCACCTACCAGCTCGACGCCGACGGGCTGCGCTTCCTGCCCGGCGCGACCACGATGATGGCCTGCCCGCCGCCCGTCGCGGCAGCCGAGCAGCGCTTCGTGTCGACGCTGGCCGAGGTGCGGCAGGCCCAGATTTCCGGCGTCACGCTCGACCTGGTCGACGGCGCCGGCAAGCGTCGTCTGCGGTTCGAGGCGCGCGGCCGCTGACCGCGCGCTACTCGATCGCCGGATCGACGCGCAGGACCAGCGCCTTGCCGCCCTCTTCCGGCTCGATCGACAGGAAGGGCGCCTTGAGCGGCGCCGCCGCGCCGCCGGCGCGACCGCTGAACTCGCGGTCGATGCCGTCGAACATCCGGACGTAGAGCTTCCACTCCGACAGGCGGGGATCGAGCGGCACCCGCATCGCTTCGCGCCAGTCCAGCGCCCGCACGCCGCTGCGCACGATCGTCTCGGTCACGACGTCGCGCACCAGCGTGGCCTCGAAGCGGCCGATGGTGGCGGTGCGCGCCGTCTTGACCGCCGGCTTGGCCATGACCGAGAGGCAGACCTGTCCTGGCTTGTCGGGCGGGACGATCTCGACCGATCCGCCGTTGAGGGTCGGGTCGCTGAGGTCGTCCTGCCATCCCAGGCGCTCGACGATCACCACGCGTACGCGCTCGGCATCGAACCGCCAGCCTTCCGGCGGATCGAAGCAGCGGCGCACCGTGCGCGATTCGCCGACCGCGGCGCGGGCCAGGATCTCGGGCGACACCAGGGTGTTGGCCTCCGGCGCGATCGCCTGCACGCGCTGGTCGAGCGCGAACCAGCCGGGCTTGTCAGGCAGCACGGCGAACAGCAGCTGGAAGGTGATGGGGCGTGCCTCGCGGCGCACCGTCAGGGTGGCGAGGGTGAAGGCCGTGCGCGTGGCCTCGGACGGAAAGGCCTGCCGCGGCACCGCGAAGACCAGCCGGCCGTCGCGCACGCTCGCCGGGCCCCGCCAGCCGCCGATCGACAGCACAGGCGCGGCGCCGCCGGACGACAGCAGGTTGGCGCCGACGACCTCGACCGTGACCGCGGGTTCGTCGTCGACCGGCGGCGCGAACGGCGGCGCGTAGCGCGGCGCGCCCGGCGCCGCGATGGCAGGCGCGGGGATGGCGGGCGCCGCCGGGGCCGGCGCGCCGGCCTCTAGGGCGAGCCGCGGCGACGGTACCGCCAGCGGCGGCACCGCCAGGCTGAGATCGCCGCCGGCGCGGCGCGGCGGCACGTAGGAAGGCGTGTAGGCCAGCACGGTCGGGGCATCGCCCGCGACCAGCCGGTCGACCGCGGCGACGGTCGCCTCGCCAGCCCGTTGCGCCGCGGCGCGCGCCCCCTCGGTCTGGCGCTCGAGCGCCTCGCGCAGGGCGTCGTTCAGCGCGTCGAGCGCCTGGAACGGTTGCCGGGCCGCCGGCGACAGGCGGTCGAACGCGCGGTCGCCGTCACGGTCATGGCGCGCCGCGAGATCGTCGACCAGCATCCCGGCGGTGCGGAAGGCCGGCAGCAGGGCGATGCGCGCCTCGGCATCGGCGCGGGCCTGCAGCCCGGCCCGCTCGGTGCGAAGGTCGGCGATCCGCTCGGCCACGGTCGGCAACGCGGGATCGAGAGGCTCGGCCGGGACCGCCAGCCGCACGGCCGCGACGGCCGCGCCGACGACCGCCACCGCCACGACGGCGATGAGCACGAGACGGACTGTCGGCGAGGCGGCCATGCGCGCTTCTAGCATGGCCGCGCGTCGCGTGGCGGGCGACGCTTTGTCAGTAGGAGAACAGGACCGGCAGCGGCGAGTTCAGGATGAGATGGCGGGTCATGCCGCCGAAGATCATCTGGCGCAGCCGGCTCTGCGTGTAGGCCCCCTTGACGATCAGGTCGGCGCCGCCGGCGACCGCCGTGTCGACGATCGTCTGGCCGGCCGTCCGGCTGCCCGGCTTGACGTGCTGGCTGGTCACGTTGAGGCCATGGCTGCGCAGCGACTCGGCGATCTCCGACGAGCTCGGCCCCGGCACCATCGCGCCGTCGACGCTCAGCACGTCGATCGACTCGGCGCCGGCCAGCACCGGCATGGCGAGCGAGATCGCGCGTGCGCTCTCGGTCGACCCGTTCCACGCGAAAAGGATGCGCTTGCCGACCATGCCGGAGAATCCCTGCGGCACCACCAGGACCGGCCGACCCGAATCGAACAGCGCGGTCTCGAACACGCTCTCCGGCATCTTGGGCAGCGCCCCGGGCTGCGGCATGACGATCAGGTCGTAGGCCCGACCGATCGTGCCGATGGCGGTCGGGCCACTGTCCTCGGACGAGCGCCACTCGGACGTCAGCCCGGCGGCGCGCTGCTCGAAGGCCTGGCGGACCGCGCTCACGCGCTGCCGCTCCTCGGCGTCCTCCGCCAGCCCGCCGCCGATCGGCGCGCCCATGCCGGCGTCCGCCCACGCCATGCTCATGACGCCGTACGACGGCGGCTCCAGGCCGACCAGCTTCGCCCCGAACGACCGGGCGAGCTTGGCGGCGAGATCGAACGCGGCCGGATCCTCGGCCGTCCAGGCCATTGTCAGAATTGACTTCATGACACGCCTCCCCTGTTGCGTGGACGATAACACGGGTTTCGACCGTTTCGCTGTTCAAAGACGCGCGAACCGGCCGGCCTCCCTGCGCAAGTGATGCAGTTGATACAATCACACCGTTGAGAAATTAGCAGCATTCAATATGTTAATTCATACATCTCAACCATTTGTTGAGGTTGGGGGGTCCCCAAGGCCCCCGGCGGCCCTGCGGAGGGCTTCGCCGGTCCCCAGAACCGACGGAGCCGGAAACAGGTTCGATTTTCGAGAAGAACGTTCTTTTGGAGATACCCATGCTGTCCATTTTCCGTCGCGTCATGAAGAGCGAGAACGGCGCCACCGCCATCGAGTACACGCTCATCGCTTCGCTGATCGCCGTCGCCGCCATCGCGGCGATGCGCACCGTCGGCACCCAGGTGAACGGCGTGCTGAGCAACGTCGCGAACGCGATGACCTGATCGGGATCACGTCCCGTTCGAAAAAAGAAGGGCGGCCCCGCCGGGGCCGCCCTTTTTCTTTGCGCCGGTCCGGCCGGCCCGACCCGCGTACATACTTTACCAACGTTACGTTGTTCGGAGGGCCGGTCCGGGGCTCAATGGCCGGCATGCCGCCGACGCCGCCGCTGCTCTCACGCGCCCTGCGAGCCCTCGATAGCCAGGAGGGCTCGATGCTCGTCGGCTACAGTTCGCTCATGCTGCTGGTGGCGATCGCCGCCCTCACCCTGCTGGCCACCCCGAGCGGCGCGCCACCCGCGCCGCCCGGCAGTCCCGTCGTCGCCGCGGAGTGACGGTCAGCCGAGGGCCGAGGCGCGGGGCACGACCCAGGCAAACCGGTCGGACAGGGCCGACAGCGTGATCCGGTTGATCGCGTCGGCGCTCACCGTCTCACCGCCCAGCGCGTCGGGCAGGTCGCGCGTGGCGACCGTGTCGGCGGCGATGGTGCTCATGTAGCCGTTGTCGGTGGCGGCGCGCACGGTCGCCGAGACGCACATGTGCGTCATGAACCCGCCGACGATCAGGTTCTTGCGACCCGCCGCCGCGAGGATCTTGGCCAACTCGGTGCCGGCAAACGCGTTGGGCAGCCCCTTGTCGACGATCGTCTCGCCGGCCCGCGGCGTCAGCGGCGCCACGATCTCGAAGCCGGTGGACGATGGGTTGAAGGCCTTGCCCGGGCCCTTGTGGCGCACGTGCACGACCGGCGCCCCGGCGGCACGCGCCTTGTCGAGCAGCCCCGCGAGCGCGTCGACCGCGGCCTGGACGCCCGGCAGCGGCAGCAGCCCGTCCGTGTATTCGCGTTGCGCGTCGATGATCAGCAGAACGCCGTCAGCCATGGTTGCCGGCGTGGGCGTCGCGCCCGCCATCTGCAACATCGTCATCGCCATGTTCGTACCCCTACCCGCAGGTTGCACAACCCCGTGTCCCATCAACGCCCAGCCCGGCGGCTTTTGCAATACCCCCCGCCGCATGCCTCGCGGCCCGCGACGTTCGACGCCTCGCGCATCATTCCGCCTGCGAATTCAGCGTTGATGCTGTCGCAATCGCGCGAATGGACGCGGCGCGACCGCGGCGCCGCGAGTCCGCGTGACCGCGTGGCGGCGCGATGGCACGATCGTCGCCCCATGGATGCCCCGCGCAAGCTGCTGGTCGCGACCCTGGCCCGTCGCCCCGATCTCGATCTCGAGAAGCTGTCGCGCGCGATCGGGCGAAACCACGCCTACCTGCGCCAGTACGTGATGCGCGGCACGCCGCGCGAGTTGCCCGAGGCGATACGGCAGGCCGTGGCGGCCCGGCTGGGCCTCAGGGCGGACGACCTGCGCCCCGACGGTCCGGGAGCCGACGCCATCGCGCCGGCCGCAACGCCGCCGGCGGATCAGGCTACCGACCTGACTCACGACCTGCCGGTCTATTCCGCCCGCTGAGAGCACGCTGGGCGCAGGCCGCGGAAGGCGATAAACCTTCCGGGCAAGGCATCCGAGGGAGAAACAACGCCATGACGTCCCGCAAGCGGCCCCCCAGCGGGGGCGCCAAGGCCACCGGCCTGCGCCAGGGCCTGGCCACCTACGGCGACGCCGGCTTCTCGCTGTTCCTGCGCAAGGCCTTCATCAAGGCCGGCGGCTATTCCGACGACGCGCTCGACCGGCCGATCGTCGGCATCACCAACACCTTCAGCGACTACAATCCCTGCCACGGCAACGTGCCGGACCTGATCGAGGCGGTGAAGCGCGGCGTCATGCTGGCCGGCGCCCTGCCGATGGTCTTCCCGACCATCTCGATCCACGAGAGCTTCTCCCACCCGACCAGCATGTTCCTGCGCAACCTCATGTCGATGGACACCGAGGAAATGATCCGCGCCCAGCCGATGGACTCGGTGGTGCTGATCGGCGGCTGCGACAAGACCCTGCCGGCACAGCTGATGGCGGCGGCCAGCGCCGACCGCCCGGCCGTCGTGCTGCCGGTCGGACCGATGCTGGTCGGCCACTACAAGGGCGAGGTGCTGGGCGCCTGCACCGACTGCCGCCGCCTGTGGGGCCAGTACCGCGCCGGCACCTTCTCGAAGACCGACATCGAGCAGGTCAGCGAGCGCCTGGCGCCGACCAAGGGCACCTGCATGGTGATGGGCACCGCCAGCACGATGGGCTGCATGGTCGAGACGCTCGGCATGGGCCTGCCGGGCAGCGGTTCGATCCCGGCCACCCACTCCGACCGCCTGCGCGTCGCCGAAGCGTCCGGCCGGCTCGCCGCCGAGATGGCCAAGGCGCAGGGACCGCGGCCCAGCGAGATCATGACCGCCGCGGCCTTCCGCAACGCGTTGACCGTGCTGCAGGCGATCGGCGGCTCGACCAACGCGCTCGTGCACCTGACGGCGGTGGCCCGCCGGCTCGGCATCGAGATCGAGCTCGAGAGCTTCGACGCGATCGGGCGCAAGGTGCCCGTGCTGGTCGACCTCAAGCCATCGGGCGATCACTACATGGAGCACTTCCACTGGGCCGGCGGCAATTCGCGGCTGATGAAGGAGATCCGCAAGCACCTCGACGAACGCTGCCGCACCGTCGAGGGGCGCAGCCTGCGCGACGTGATCGACGCGGCCGAGATGGTGCCCGGCCAGACGGTGATCCGCACGCCCGCCGACCCGATCAAGCCGACCGGCGGCATGGCCGTGCTGCGCGGCAACCTCGCGCCGCGCGGCGCGGTGATCAAGCACGCCGCCGCCTCGCCGGCGCTGATGACCCACACCGGCCGCGCCGTGGTGTTCGATTCTCTGGAGGACCTCGCGGCACGCGGCGACGATCCGAAGCTCGACGTCAAGGCGGACGACATCCTGGTGCTGCGCAACGCCGGGCCGGTCGGCGCGCCGGGCATGCCGGAGGCCGGCTCGTTCCCGATCCCGATGAAGCTGGCGCGCGCCGGCGTGAAGGACATGATCCGCATCTCCGACGCGCGCATGAGCGGCACGGCGTTCGGGACCATCGTGCTGCACGTCGCG
>JAIUOX010000161.1 GCA_020160955.1 Pseudomonadota bacterium | reverse complement strand
TGCGCCAAGGTCGTTCACTATTGCCACGGCCAGCATCGCCACGTGCCGTCGCTGCGGCGCCGCGCCCCGGACCCGCTGGTCATGCTTCACCCCGACACGGCGCGGGCGCGCGGCATCGCCGACGGCGAATGGGTCGAGGTGCTGAGCCCGAACGGCGCGGTCCGCCTGCGGGCCCGCCTCGACGCCTCGCTCGATCCGCGGGTCGTCGCGGCGCAGTACGGCTGGTGGCAGGACAACACGCCGCTCGGCCTGCCGGGTTACGACCCGCTGGATCGCCACGGCGCGAACTACAACACCCTGGTCTCCGACCGCGACGCCGACCCGGTCAGCGGGTCGACCGGCCTGCGGTCGTCGCTGTGCGAGGTTCGACCGCTCGGCGCGGGAGCCTGACTCCGTCCGTCACTCCAGCGCGCAGGGCGGGCGGGAGCTGCCGGGAGCGGGCCAGCGCGAGTCGCAGGTCGCCAGCGTCGCGCCGGACGGACTGAAGAGGCGGCCGGTCCAGGCGCCGCCGGCCTGCAGCGTGACATCGAGGGCGCCGAAGTCGCTCAGCCCGACGACCCAGCCGGTCAGGCCGTCGAACGCCGGAACGCCGATCGGCGCGCGGGGATGCTCGCGCGACGGTACCGGGAAGGTCTGCGACAGTTCCATGCCGCCGTTGCCGATCGCGAGCTGGGGCGGGCGGCGCCCATCGAAGCCGATCGCCTGGAAGCGGTGCATGTGGCCGGACACGATGGCGCCGACATGGGCCGGCATGCCCTTGGGGAACACCGTCGCCACCGCCTGCTGTTGCGTGACGTTGATGAAGGCATAGGGTGCGCCGGGATCGGCGATGCCCTTGCTCTTGCGCACCACGCCCCAGATCGGGCGATGCGTCACCAGCCAGGTCGGCGTGTCGTCCTCGGCCAGCATCGCGGCGACTCGGCGGAATATCGCCGCGTAGTGCTGCGGCGAATAGATCTCCTGGTCGCCGGCGTCCGACGAGTCGAGGACGATCAGGTTCAGGCCGCCCAGCCGCAGGCGCCACGGCAGCGTCGGTTCGGTCGGGAAGGGCAGTCCCTCGAACGGCCGCGCGAACGGCGGCCAGGCGCCCGGCTGCCACCCGGGCGGCAACTGCGGCGGGCAGGCGTCGGCGCGCCGACCGGCGCCCAGCAGCGGCGACGCGGTGTCGAGCAGGTAGAACCAGCCGGGGCCGGCGCGGCTGCACAGTTCGTGGTTGCCGCGCGTGAACACCCAGGGCGCCGCGGTCAGCAGGCGCGCCGCCGGCGCGAAGAAGTCGTCGCGCCAGTCGGCCCAGTTGTCGGGGCGCGGGCTGCCCGGGACGTTCTGGCTGAAGTAGCCCGGGCCGATCGGGATGCTGGGCGTCTCGTCGGCGTCGTCGAGATCGCCGGTGTCGAACACCTCGACCTTGAGCGGACCGGAGAAGCCGGTGGCGGTCGGCGGCAGGACGACGCTGCGCGGCGTGCCGCGGTAGTTGTAGTCGCCGACATGCACGATCAGGTCGGGATGGTCCCGCCGTCCGTCGCGGGCCAACGTGCCGAACGGCCAGGCCGCGCCGTAGCCCTTGCCGGCACAGGATTGGGCGCGCGGCTCGGTATCGCCGGCACAGCCGCTGTCCCCGACCACCAGGATGCGGCGCAGCGGCGCCGATCGGACCGCCGGCAGGTCGTGCCGCAGCCCGGGGCCGACCACGCTGGCCGCCTCGTCCCACGGGTACACCGCCTCGCAGACCAGGACCGCGGCGAAGGTCGGGCCGGGCGAGGGTCGTGGCGTCATGGCCTCGGTGGCGCCCGAGGCGCGGCGCAGGGACGGGCAGTCGGTGGCGTTCTCGACCACGGCGCGCGCCATCGGCAGCGGCCGGCCGTCGTCGGCTTCGCCCAGCAGGACGAAGGCGAAGGAGGCGGCATCGGCCGGACCCGCCGCCAGCGGGCCGGCGAGCGCCAGCGCGAGCAGCAGCGGGGACAGGGCGGCGCGCAGCCTCATCTAGGCCGGCAGCGCCGCGGTGATGATGATCTCGATCAGGTCGCCCTCGGGCATCCGCGATTCGACGAACGAGCGCACGGGTCCGTGTCCGGCGGGCATCCAGCTGGCCCACACCTCGTCGAAGGCCGGCTTGTTGTCGTGGTCGGTGACGACGACCTCGGCTTTCACGATGCGGCTGCGGTCGAGTCCCGCCTCGGCGAGCCGGGCATCGAGCGCCGCGAGGGTGCCCCTTGTCTGGGCGCGGATATCCGCCGTCCGGTCGGGCGAGGTCGCGACCGCCCACAACAGGCCGCCACCGCCGGGGAAGCGGTAGATCGAGACCGACGACTTGCTCGGCATCCGGGGGTTGGGAACACGCGAAAGGTCTGACGTCATGGTTGTCTCCAGGCGCACGCGGACAAGGCACCATTGCGAAACCGCGGCCTTCCGGTCCCGGGAGGCGTGCGATAGCTTGCAGCGGTCATCAACGGGGAGTGTAGATGTTCTCGCACATTTTCGTCGGCGCAAACGATGTCGCGGCGTCCAAGAAGTTCTACGACGCGACTCTCGGCGCCATCGGCATCCCCGAGGGCAAGGCCGACCCGAAGGGCCGGGTGTTCTACCGGACCGCCACCGGCGTGTTCGGGATCACCAAGCCGATCGACGGCAAGGCGGCGACCCATGCCAACGGCGGCACCATCGGCTTCGCCTGCGACAGCCCCGAGAAGGTGAAGGCCTGGCACGACGCGGGCGTCGCCGCCGGCGGCACCAGCATCGAGGATCCGCCGGGCTGGCGTGAGGGCGGCGCGGCCCGCCTCTACCTTGCCTACCTGCGCGATCCGGCCGGCAACAAGCTCTGCGCCCTGCACCGCGGCTGACGGCGCGCCCAACCCCCTGCGGCAATGCTCAGGGCGATGCCCCGAGCATTGCCTTCAGGGTGGACACCACCGACCTCGAATCGACGGGCTTGCCCATGTTGACCGCGCCGCGCAGCGCGTCGGGCAGGTCGTCGGCGCGGTAGGCGGTGGCCAGCACGAACGGCACCTCCAGCCGGCGCAGCGCCACCGCCACCGGAGTCACCGATTCGCCGCGCAGGTCGACGTCGAGGACCGCGGCATCGGGGCGGTGCCCGGCGATGATCTCGAGGGCGGCGCCGACGGTGGAGGCGGGTCCCAGCACCTCGAGCCCACCTGCCGACAGGATGGATTCAAGTTCCAGGGCGACCAGGAACTCGTCCTCGACGACCAGGATGCGGGCGGGCCCCGCGGCTGCCACGCCGCTGCCTAGGGCACCGGCAGGGACAGCGAAACCCGCAGCCCGGCCGGCTCGAAATGGAACTGCACCACGCCGCCCAGGCCCTTGGTCACGCCGAATTGCATCAACCGCGATCCGAAGCCGCGGCGTCCGACCTCTGCCACCGACGGGCCGCCTTCTTCCAGCCAGTTGACCTCGAGCTCCCTGCCGTCCGGCCGGTCGGCGATGGTCCACGACAGGCGCACCATGCCCTGCGCCGTCGACAGCGCCCCGTGCGTCGTGGCGTTGGTCATCAGTTCGTGCAGCACCATCACCATCGGCATGATCTGCGTCGCCGCCAGGTGGATCACCGGGCCGGGGTCCATCCGGACGCGATCGGCTAAAGGTTCGAGCGCCTGGCGGGCCAGCGCGTGAAAGTCCGCGGCCGAAACCTCCTCCTGCAGGGCCTGTCCCTTCAGGAGGGCCTGGAAGCGGCCGATGAAGGCGTCGCGATAGGCCATGCCGGTGAAGCCGTCGGCCTCGGTCTCGCGGGCCAGCGCGTGGGCCAGCGCGAACAGGTTCCGGGCGCGGTGGCGCGTCTCGGACAGCAGCAGGTCCCGCGCCGCGTCGGGGGCGCGCCGCTCCGTCACGTCCTCGAACTGCACCACGATGTGGTGCGTGCCGCTGGCGCCGCCGGCGCCGCCGCGCAGCCGCCGCACGCTGACCAGCATGGTCCGTTCGCCGAGGCCGGGAAAGTCATGCATCACCTCGTAGGCGACGATCGCCGCGGCCCGCGGAACGATCTCGCCGAGCAGGCGCCGCAACTCCGGCGACTCCCACCGGCCGTTGGAGAGGTCGAACAGCGCCGGACCGATCGTATCCTCGCGGTCGACGCGGAAGACCTGGCAGAAGGCCGGGTTCACGTTGACGACGTGCAGGTCTTCGTCCAGCACCGCGATCGGCGCATCGAGCGTGTCGACGATGCCCTGCGCCTCGAGGTGGCCGTTCCTGAGCATCCGGTACAGGTCATCCATGCCTGCTCCCCTCGCGTGTCGCGCGCGTTCCCCCGCTTCCGGTAGCGGACGCAGGATAGGGAAGCGACGGTCGGGGGCACAGCGCCGACGGCGCCGATCGGCGCCCCGGTACCCTAGCGGACCAAGGACCTACTTCACGCCGCCGGAAGCCAGTCCCTGCACGATCTCCTTCTGGATCACGATGGTGAGCAGGATCACGGGCAGCATCACGACGATCGCCGCGGCGGCCAGCGGCCCCCACGCGAAGCTCTCGAAGGTCAGCATGTTGTAGACCGCGACCGGCATGGTGCGCGTCGTGCGGCCCGCGAACACCGCGCCGAAGATGAAGTTGTTCCACGAGGTGATGAAGCTCAGGATCGCGCTGACCACGATACCGGGCCGGGCCAACGGCAGGGCGACGTAGAGGAAGGCCTGCCACAGCGTGGCGCCGTCGATCCGCGCGGCTTCCTCCAGCTCGTGCGGCAGCGTCTCGAAGAAGCCGATCATGATCCACACCACGATCGGCAGGGTGATCACCAGGTGGGTCAGCGCGATCGGCCAGACCGTGCCGATCAGGCCGAGAATCTGGAACATGGTGAACAGCGGGATCAGGTAGCTGAGGCCGGGCGTCATGCGGCTGAGCAGCAGCATGCCGGCCATCTTGTTGGCCTTGGCCTTGGCGATGCCGTAGCCCGCCGGCACGCCCAGCAGCAGCGACACCAGCGTGGCCGATCCGGTGACCTGGACGGAGTTCCAGAAGTAGAGGAACATCGGGCTTTCCTCGAACACCTTCGCGAAGTTCTCGAAGGTGACTTCCTCGGGCCAGAAGACCGGCGGCCAGGCCGTGTTGTCGATGTCGTACTTGACCGACAGCGACAGCATCCAGAAGAACACGAACAGGCAGGGCGCCAGCAGCAGCGCGACCGATGCGGCGAGCGCCACCTGGTCGACCAGCTTGCGCAGGCGGCGGCGGGCGACCATCAGTTCCACGCCGCCTTCTGGCGGGCCCACAGCAGCACCAGCGACAGCGCCACGATGATGGCGAAGAACACCACCACCACGGCGCTGGCCGTGCCGACCTGGTTGTAGGCGAAGGCCTGGTTGTAGAGGTAGACGTTCAGCGTCTCGCTGGAGGTGCCGGGGCCGCCGTTGCAGATCACCCAGATCGTCTCGAACGCCTTCAGCGCGTCGATGGTGCGGATGATCAGGGCGACGACCAGGAACGGCGCGACCAGCGGGAAGGTGATGTTCCAGAACATCTGCCACTGGTTGGCGCCGTCGATCAGGGCGGCCTCGTAGGGCTCGGACGGCAGCGACGCGAGGCCGCCCAGCACGATGATCATGCAGAACGGCGTCCACAGCCAGACCTCGACCAGGGCGAGGCTCGGGATCACGGTGCCCGGGGCGTAGACCCACTGCGACGGCGGCAGGCCGACCAGGCTCAGCAGGTAGTTCAGCACGCCGAGCTGCGGATGGAACATCATCGTCCAGATCAGCGACACCGCCACCGGCGTCGCCATCATCGGCATGATGAACAGCGTGCGGTAGAAGCCGCGGCCGCGGAACTTCTTGTGGAAGACCAGCGCCGCCAGCGTGCCCAGCACCATCGGCAGCGCGACCGACAGCACGGTGAAGTAGAAGGTGTGGCCGATCGATTCGAGGAAGCGCCGGTTGCCGGCCAGCTGCTTGTAGTTCTCCAGCCCGATGAAGGTCATCGGGCTGCCGATGTGGAAGTCGTGCAGGCTCATCCACACCGTGAACAGCCACGGGAAGATGATGACGGCCGAACAGACGATCAGCGCCGGCCAGATGAACAGCAGGTAGGGACGCAGGCGGCGCTCGCGCGCCGCCTGGGCCCCCGCTGTCGATATCGCTACGTCCGCTCCGGCCATTTCCGCCGCACTACGCTGGGGTACGCGTCGCCTGCAACAGGTCTGCGCTCAGGTCTGCTCGCTCTTGTCGATGACCGGCTGGAACTCGGCGGTCGCCCGCTTGAGCTCGGTCGCCGGGTCGCCGCCGACCAGCATGTTGGTGAGCGCCGTGCCGATGACGTCGCGGAACTCGGTCACCGGGACGATGACCGGCAGGCCGGACATCGAGATCGGCGCGCAGCCGGCGGCGCACTCGGCCCACTCGCGCGGGATGGTCAGGCCGGACAGCACGGCCGGGTCCTTGAGCGGCCGGGTGCGGAACGGGATGCCGCCGCCGACCTGGATCATGCGGCCGGCCATCTTGGGGCCGGTCATCCAGAGCATGGTGAGGTAGGCCGCCTCCTTGCTCTTGGCCGCCTTGGGGATCGACATGCCGGTGCCGAAGGTGACCGAGCCGTGGCCCTTGGGGCCCGCCGGCGGCAGGGCGTAGCCGACCTTGCCGGCGACCCGGCTCTTGGTCTTGTCCTCGACCGGCGCGGCGAAGCCGGTGGCGTCGATCCAGAACGCGGCCTTGCCCTGCATGAACAGGCCCTGGGCCTCGTTCCAGTTGAAGCCGGCGATGCCCTGCGGCCCGTAGGAGCCCAGCAGCTTCTTGTAGTACTCGCCCGAGGCGATGGCGTCGGGCGTGTCGGTGATCAGCTTGGTGCCCTTGATCGTCTCCTGGCCCCAGCCCGACAGCAGCTGCGTCCACAGGACGACGTTGGCGTTGCGCACGCCGCGGCCGACGAAGCCCGAGATGCCGGCGGCCGGGTCGTTGATCGCGGCGGCGGCGGTCATCAGCTCGTCGAGCGTCTTGGGTACCGCGACGTTCTTCTTCGCCAGCAGCTCCTTGTTGTAATAGACGATGAAGTAGTCGCACAGGATCGGCAGGGCATTGACCTTGCCGTCCGAGGTCGTGGCGAAGCTCATGCCGAGCTTGGAGACGTCGTCCAGCTCGTACTCGGCCGGCATCATCTGCGGGTCCTTGAGCCACGACGTGATGTCGAGCAGCCAGCCGCCCTTCTCGAACTGGCGCTTCTGGACGTGGAAGGCGAAGTTGAACAGGTCGAACGACGGCTTGCCCGAGTTCAGCTCGATCGCGACCTTCTGGCGGGCCTGCTGCTCGGGAATGACCTCGATGCCGAGCTCGATGCCGGTCAGGTCCTTGAACTCGTTCTTGTACTTCTTCATCAGCTCGGCGCGCGGCCCGGTCTCCATCAGGACCTCGACCTGCTGGCCCTTGAAGCGCTTCCAGTCGAAGGCGCCGCCCTGCGCGAAGCTGGTCACGGTGTTGAGCATCGGCGCGGCGAGGCCGCCCAGCGCGGCGGCGCCCTGCAGCAGCCGGCGGCGCGGCAGCGAACGGTCTGACGGCATCCTGGACATTGCGTTTCCTCCTTTTATTGGAGGAAAGCGTAGTGGATGTTCGGGGCGGCTGCGAGTCGCTTCTGGCGGGGCCTAGCGGGCCTCCGCCTTCCACGGCTGGCCCCAGCCGTCGAGCCAGGTGACCTCGGCCACCGGCTTGCGGGTCAGCGGGCCGTACTTCCGGGTCGGGAAGCCGATCGGCATCAGGGCGAAGGTCGACACGGTCTCGGGGATGCCGAGCAGGGCCTTGAGCTCGTCCTCGTACAGCATGTGGTTGGTGGTGATCACGGTGCCGAGGCCGAGCGCGCGGCAGGCCAGGATGATGTTCTGGACCGCGGGATAGATGCTGGCGCCGCTGGTGCGCGCCATGTTGACGAGATGCCGGGCATAGCGCGCCTGCACGACGGGCGGCAGCGTCTCGATCGGCGGCGGTTCGCGGCGCGCCAGGCAGGGCACCAGCAGGATCGGCGCGTCGGCCATGTGGTCCCAGAGGTAGGCGCTGTTGTTCACGAACTGCCGGTTCTGCGTGTCCGTCAGGTGCTGCGGCGTCGGGCGGTCGCGGTAGATCGACTCGGCGTAGTCCGAGGCCTTGCGGTAGAGCGCGCCGACGGCGCGCCGCACCGCCGGATCGCGCACCACGACGAAGCTCCAGTGTTGCGTGTTGCCGCCGCTCGACGCCCGGATCGCCGCGTCGATCACCTTCTCGACCAGGGCGTCGGGCACCGGGTCGGGCTTGAAGTGCCGCAGCGAGCGCGCGCTGTAGATCGCTTCGAAGACGCCGATCTCGTCGCCTGTCGTCATGCGCCTGTTCCCCGGAGAGTGTGCCGGCATTCAGCACGAAACGTGTCAGCACGAGACGTGCCAGCACGGTTGCATGACTCGCGCGGCTGCCGCGCTCGGCATCCGCCGCGACCGTAAAATTCGCTGGTCTGCGAATTGCATCGTGGTTGCCGAGACGGGAGGACATGCGTGTCGGTGAAACCCATCAAGCTCGGCTGGTTCCTCGGCAACAGCTTCGGTGTCCATGGCTGGTCGCAGCCGTGGGCCGGCACCGGGCCCCGCGACTGGTGGCAGCCCGATCTCCACGTCGATCTCGCGCGCGCGGCAGGACGAACGCACGACCTCCGGACACGGCCTGAAGTCGCGCAGGTCCTTGGACAGGCAGACGCGCACTTCCGAAATCATGCCGCGCCGGCAGGTGACGGCGATCTGATCCGTCCGCAGGCCACGGTTTTCCGCCACAAAAGCGCGCTCGATGTCAAAGACGCGCATGGTGCGCGGCTGATCGAGCGACGTCAGCATCGCCGGTATCCGGATGCTCTGGGCGGCCTGCCGCACGGCGGTGAAATAGGCCATCGGGGAGAGGCCCGAGCAGGAGCCGTGTTTGCGCCATTCGTAGCGCGCCAGGCCCTCGTCGGGGAAAACGCCGCCCGCCGCCTCGACCGCCTGGCGCGAGACCGGCGCATCGACGCGGCAATCGGAGGGAAAGCCGCGCTCATATTGCGGCCACAATCCATGGACGACAAACGTCGTGCCGCCGCCCTCGCGGCACTGGCTGCGGTTGCGCGCATCGCCATCGATGTCGCAGAAGGCCGGTGACCACGACAGGGTGAGGACGTAGAAGTCGAAATCCGCCGGCGTCCCGCGCCCCTGCGCCGCGGCGGGCGCGGCCAGCGCAAGCAACAGCGCCAGAAAAGCGAAAACCCTGGCCCTCACGGACGCGCCATCTTGCAGTTCGGCGCGAAAGCGAAATTGCGATCGGTCCCCGACACGCAGAACT
>JAIUOX010000160.1 GCA_020160955.1 Pseudomonadota bacterium | reverse complement strand
CGCGCTACGTGATGCCGCGCTTCCAGGGCTCGCTCGACACGATCGTGAATTCGAACACCTGGGCGCGCGAGAACCGCAAGGCGGTGTTCGGCCCGACCGTCGCGGCGGTGAAGAAGGCCTTCACCGATGTCGGCCGCGACGTCCCCGACGAGTTCCGCGCCCGGACCGTGGGCGCGCGCGACGTGGAATAGGGCAAAGAAAAAGGTCCCTCGCTGGCGCTCGGGATGACAAAAAGACTGTCATCCCGAGCGAAGCGAGGGACCTTTCGTTTTCTCTAGAACTGCTTCTTGTCGCCCGGCGCCATGTCGACGACCTGGATGTTCGTCTGGCCCAGCGCCGCCTTGAACTCGGCTGGCGTGCCCTTGAGGAAGGGGTTGCTGGCGTAGTGCATCGGCATCGCCATCTTGGGCTTGATCAGCTCCTTGGTGGCGTAGGCGGCGTCCTTCGGGTCCATCACGTAGTGGCCGCCGATCGGGATCAGCAGCAGGTCCGGCTTGTACATGTCGCCGATCATCTTCATGTCGCCGAACAGGCCGGTGTCGCCCATGTGGTAGATCTTGAAGCCGTTCTCGAGCTGGATGATGAAACCGACCGGCTCGCCCGCCGGGAAGCTGGTGTCCTTGCCCGTAGTCGGGTCCTTCAGGATCATCTCCGACGAGTGCTCGGCGCGGACCTGGGTGATCTTGACGCCGGGGAACGGCTCGATCGTACCGCCCTTGTTCATGCGCGGCACCAGGTTGGCCGGCATCATGCCGAGCGTCGCCAGCCACTGGTTCATGCCGGCCGGGCCCCAGATCGGCACGTTGTTGGTCTTGGAAATCTCCATCGCGTCGCCGAGATGGTCGCCGTGGCCGTGCGTCACCAGCACGAGGTCGACCTTGCCGAGCTTGGAGAGGTCCTTGAACTCCTCCGGCAGCCGGGTGGCGCCCTTGATCCACGGATCGATCATGATGACCTTGCCGCCCGGCGTGGTCAGCTTGAAGCCGGCCTGGCTGAACCACTGCAGCTCGGCCTTGCCGGCCGGCGCCTGCGCGTGCGCGGCGCCGGACAGCGCGAGCACGGTGGCAACGGCGGCGGAAGAAAACAGACGACGACCCAGCATGGTGCCTCCCCCAGAGGTTGATTGCCGGGAGCGTATCACGGTTCCTCCCGGCGGAAGTCGTCGCTTTTCCGTGAGCGCGAAATCGCCCACGATGCAGTGCAGCATGAAAAGGGAGATCGCCCGCCGATGAGCATCAAGGGCAAGGCGTATATTGCCGGCATCTACGAACATCCGACCCGGTTGGCCAAGGACCTGTCGCTGGCCCAGATCCACGCCGAGGTCGCCAAGGGCGCGCTCGAGGACGCGGGCCTGACCAAGGATGACGTCGACGGCTACTTCTGTGCCGGCGACGCGCCGGGCCTCGGCCCGATGTCGATGGTCGAGTACATGGGGCTCCGGCCGCGGCACGTCGATTCGACCGACACCGGCGGCTCGTCCTACGTCCTGCATGTCGGCCACGCCGCCGAGGCGATCGCCGCCGGCAAGTGCAAGGTCGCGCTGATCACCCTGGCTGGCCGGCCGCGCGCCGAGGGCATGGCGACCGGCACGGTGCCGCGCAGCCGCGGCGGCACGCCGACCCCCGACGAGCCGTTCGAGTTCCCCTACGGCCCGACCGTGGTGAACATGTACGCGATGTGCGCCATGCGCCACATGTACGAGTTCGGCACGACCTCGGAGCAGCTGGCCTGGATCAAGGTCGCGGCCTCGCACCACGCCCAGCACAACCCTCATGCGCTGCTGCGCGACGTCGTCACGGTCGAGGAGGTCGTCAACTCGCCGATGATCTCCGACCCGCTGCACCGCCTCGACTGCTGCGTCATCACCGACGGCGGCGGCGCGATCGTCGTCGTGGCGCCGGAGATCGCCGCCAAGCTGAAGCGGCCCAAGGTCAAGGTCCTGGGCGCCTCGGAGTTCATCAAGACGCAGATGGGCGGCAAGGTCGACCTGACCTACTCGGGCGCGCGCTTCACCGGCGCGGCGGCCTTCGCCGAGGCGGGCGTCAAGCCGTCCGACATGAAGTACGTGTCGATCTACGACAGCTTCACCATCACCGTGCTGATGCAGCTCGAAGACCTCGGCTTCGCCGAGAAGGGCAAGGGCGGCAAGCTGGTGGCCGACGGCAACCTGATCTCGGGCGTCGGCAAGCTGCCGTTCAACACCGACGGCGGCGGCCTGTGCAGCAACCACCCGGGCAACCGCGGCGGCCTGACCAAGGTCCTCGAAGCCGTCCGCCAGCTGCGCGGCGAGGCTCACCCCGCCGTGCAGGTCAAGAACTGCGATCTCGCGCTGGCGCATGGCACGGGCGGCTCGCTCGGCCTGCGCCACGGCAGCGCCACCGTCATTCTGGAAAGGGAGTAGAACCATGGCCGAGACCAAGGAGCGCAAGCTGCCGGCCCCGGCGATCAGCCAGGAGACGCAGGCCTACTGGGACGCCGCCGCCAAGGGCAAGCTCTTGGTGCGCAAGTGCACGAGCTGCGGCGAGGCGCATCACTACCCGCGCACGATCTGCCCGTTCTGCTTCGGCGACAAGACCGAGTGGGTCGAGGCGTCGGGCAAGGGCACGATCTACTCGTACAGCGTGATGCGCCGTGCGCCGGTGCCCTACGCGATGGCCTACGTGACGCTGGCCGAGGGCCCGCGCATGGTGACCAACATCGTCGACTGCGACTTCGACAAGCTGAAGTGCGAGCAGGCGGTGAAGGTGGTGTTCAAGCCGACCGACGGCGGCCCGCCGCTGCCGATGTTTACGCCGGCTTGAGCATCGTCGTGAGCGCCGCCGCGGCGGCCGCCAGTTCGGCGGCGTCGCGGGCCACGGCGAAGACGTAGCGGTCGGGCCGCAGGATGGCGGCCCGCACCCCGTGCCGGGCGAGCACGTCGAGGCCGACGCCCGGCAGGCGCACCGCATCGATCCCGAGATCGTGCATCAGCGCGCCGTCGCCGACCACCGCGAAGCGTGCCCCGATCGCCTCGTCCATCAGGCGGCCGCCCGACAGCTGCGGCTGCGGGAAGGCCGTGCCGACCGGCGGCGGGCCGTCGAGGCGCACGCCCGGTCCCAATTGCGGCTGCGGGAAGTCGAACGACTGCGCGCCGGCCTCGAAGCGCCGGTCGCGCTCGGCCGCGGCGGCGGGGTCGGTCTCCTGCAACACCGCGCCCAGCCGCACCGCCAGCTCGATGAAGGAAGCGACGTGCGGCCGGCGCTCGCTCTCGTAGGTGTCGAGCAGCGCGTCGGGTGCGCCGTCGTTGACGATCGCCGCCAGCTTCCAGGCGAGGTTGGCCGCGTCGCGCATCCCCGCGCACATGCCCTGGCCCAGGAACGGCGGCGTCTGGTGGCACGAATCGCCGGCCAGCAGCAGCCGGCCCCGGCGCCAGCCCTGCTGGACGACCGAGTGGAAGGTGTAGACCGCCGAGCGCTCCAGCGTGGCGTCGTCCGGCCCCAGCCAGCGCGCCATCATCGGCCAGAACACGTCGGGCGTGGCCATGTTTGCCGGGTCGTCGCCCGGCATCAGCATGATCTCCCAGCGCCGCCGCGCGCCGCCGACCTTGACGACGGTCATCGGCCGCGCCGGATCGCAGAGCTGCACCGTGTGGTCGGGCAGGGCCTGCACCCGCGGGCTGTCGGGATTGCACAGGAGGTCGACCACCAGCCACGGCTGGTGCAGGCCGAGATCGATGGGCGTGCTGCCGATCGCCTGGCGCACCAGCGAGCGCGCCCCGTCGCAGCCGACGACGAAGCGCGCATCGAGATCGTCGACCGACCCGACCTCGTGGCCGAGCTGCAGGCGGACGTTGGGGTAGCGCTTCAGCCCGTCGCGCAGCACCTCTTCGAGCAGCGGCTGGTGGAAGTACCAGTTGCCGGCCCAGCCGTGCGGGCCGGGGCCCTCGATGCCCCGCCGCACCATCAGGGTGCGGCCCCCGGCATTGACGAATTCCATGCCCTTGGAGGAGGGCCGCGCCGTCGCGGCGAGGCGGTCGGCGAGGCCGGCCGCCTGGAAGATGCGCATCACCTCGCCGTCGAAGTGAACGGCGCGCGGTAGCGGATGGATGGCGCGGTCGCGGTCGTGGATCTCGACCGCGAGTCCGGCGGCGCCCAGCAGGTTGCCGAGCAGCGCGCCGACCGGCCCGCAGCCGATGATAGCGACATCCGTCGGCACGGCGATCAGCCGTGCAGCGCCTGCCAGACCTTCTCCGGCGTCGCCGGCATGTCGATGTGGCGGCCGCCCAGCGCGTCGACGATGGCGTTCATCACCGACGGCAGCGAGCCGGCGCAGCCCGCCTCGCCGCAGCCCTTGGCACCCAGCACGTTGGTCTTGGCCGGCACCGAGTGGTAGCCCATCGCGAACGACGGCACGTCGCCGGCGCGCGGCAGGGCGTAGTCGGTGAACGAGCCGCTGACCAGCTGGCCGTCCTCGCTGTAGGCGACGCGCTCCATCAGCGCCTGGCCGATGCCCTGCACGACGCCGCCGTGGCTCTGGCCCTCGACCAGCAGCGGGTTGATGACCGTGCCGAAGTCGCCGACCATCGTGTACTTCACGACCTCGATGACGCCGGTGTCGGGATCGATCTCGATCTCGGCGACGTGCGCGCCGTTGGGATAGGCCGACGGCGCCGCCTCGTGGACGTGGCTGACGTCGAGCGTCGCCGGCACGCCCTCGGGCAGCTTCAGCCCGCCGCGCAGCTTCTCGGCCAGTTCCATGATGTCGATGCCGCGGTCGGTGCCGACGATGGTGAAGCGGCCGGCCTTGAACTCGATGTCGGCGGCCGAGGCCTCGAGCGCGACGCCGGCGATCTGCTTGCCCTTGTCGATCACCTTCTCGGAGGCTTCGACGATCGCCGCCCCCGAGGCCATGATCGACTTCGAGCCGCCGGTGCCGCCGCCGGCGATCAGCAGGTCGCTGTCGCCCTGGATCAGCTTGATGCGGTGGAACGGCACGCCGAGCTTCTCGGTCAGCACCTGCGCGAAGGCCGACCAGTGGCCCTGGCCGTAGTCGAGCGTGCCGGTGATGATGGTGACGTCGCCGTTCGGCTCGAAGCGCAGGCCGCCCATCTCCTTCATCGGCGGCGCCGTGACCTCGAGGTAGGTGCCGAGCCCGCGGCCGCGCAGCTTGCCGCGCTTCTCGCTGTCGGCCTTGCGCGCCGCGTAGCCGTCCCAGTCGGACGCGGCCAGCGCCTTGTCGAGCAGGGCGGTGAAGTCGCCGGTGTCGTACACGGTGTCGGCCGGCGTCTTGTGCGGCATCGCCGTCGGCGGGATGTGGTTCAGCTTGCGCAGCGCGATGGCGTCGAGCTTCATCTCGCGCGCCGCGGTGTCGACCAGCCGCTCCATGAAGTAGTTGCCCTCGGGACGGCCGGCGCCGCGGTAGGCGCTGACCGGCGTGGTGTTGGTGAACACGCACTTGGTCGAGACCTCGAGCAGCGGCGTGCGGTACATGCCGATCGCGTTCTTCACGACGTTCAGCGTGCCCATCATCGGCGCCACGGTGGCGAGGTAGCCGCCCATGTTGCCGTAGCCGGTGAGGCGCAGCGCGAGGAAGCGGCCGTCCTTGTCGAGCGCCAGCTCGGCGTCGAACTCGTGGTCGCGGCCGTGCTGGTCGCTGAGGAAGCTGCCCGAGCGGTCGTCGGTCCACTTCACGGGACGGTTGAGCAGCTTGGCCGCGTGGAACAGGGCGGCGTACTCGGGGTAGGCCGAGGCCTTCATGCCGAACGAGCCGCCGACGTTGCCGGTCAGCACGCGCACCTTCTCCGGCGGCACCTTCAGGATGTCGTTGGCGAGCTGCTGCTTGAGGCCGAACACGCCCTGGCTGCAGGTGTGCAGCGTGTAGCGGCCGTTGGCGGCGTCGACCTCGGCGATCGCCGCGCGCGGCTCCATGGCGGCCACCACGACGCGGTTGTTGAGGATGTGCAGGCGGGTGACGTGCGCGGCGCCGGCGAAGGCTTCCGCGACCTTGGCGCTGTCGCCGAAGTGGTAGTCGAGGCAGACGTTGTTCGGCACGTCGTCGTAGAGCTGCGGCGCGCCGGGCTGGGCGCCGGCCTTCGCGTCGGTCACGGCCGGCAGGCTGTCGATGTCGACCATCACCGCCTCGGCGGCGTCGCGCGCCTGCGCCGCGGTCTCGGCCACGACGATGGCCACCGGGTCGCCCACGAAGCGCACCTTGTCGGTCGCCAGCGACGGCCGGTCGGGCTTCTTCATCGGCGAGCCGTCGCGGTTGGGGAAGGGGATGATGCACTTCAGCAGCCCGAAGCCCGCCGCGACGAGATCGGCGCCGGTCCACACGCCCAGCACGCCCGGCATGGCCTTGGCCTCGGCGGTGTCGATGCCCTTGATGACGCCGTGCGCCACCTGGCTGCGCACCATCACGCCGTAGACCTGGCCGGGGACGTTGACGTCGTCGGTGTAGCGGCCCTGGCCGCGCAGCAGCGTCGGGTCTTCCTGCCGCGGCACCGGCTGGCCGATGCCGAATTTCATCAAGTTGAGGTCGTTCGCTGCCATCGGCGCGTTCATGGTTGGTCCGTCCGGAAAGGGGGAAAAGGGGAGGTCGGCATCATAACGCAACGGCGGGGGAAAATGGTGCGGTCTGGCGTCTCGTCTCGTATCGCGGTTCCTCCCGGCGGGAGGCGCTTCCACCCCGCAGGGAGCGTGCCAACAATGCCCTCCTGACCGTTACGGAGAAGTGACTTGTCCGCCATCGCCTGGGAACTGCCCGAGGACGTCCGCGCGGTGCGCGACGGTCTCGTCGACTTCGCCCGCAAGGAGGTGCTGCCGCGCCACGCCGCGCACCATGCCCTGTTCGAGGACCCGCGGCGGCTGTACCGCGAGGACGGCCGCTTCTCCGACGAGCTGAAGGGCCTGATCGACGAGGTCCGCCGGGTCTCGGCCCGGGCCGGCTTCTACAACATGTGCGTGCCGGCCTCGCTGGGTGGCGGCGGGTTGGGGCATCTTGCCTATTATGTCGGCTGGGAAGCGCTGTTCCGCCTGTGCGGGCCGCAGAACTGGCTGATGCTGTACGTCATCAGCCACTGGGCGTTCGGGCCCAGCCGGTTGCTGGAAAAGGTCACCGACGAGGCGCGCGAGCGCATCCTCGGCCCGATGATGGCCGGCGAGGCGTCGATGTGCTTCGGCCTGTCCGAGCCCGGCGCCGGCTCGGACGCCGCCGCGCTCGCCACCCGGGCGCGGCCCGATGGCAACGGTTGGCGGCTGACCGGGCGCAAGATCTGGACCTCCAACGCGCCGGTCGCCGACTACTGCATCGTCTTCGCGGTCACCGACCCCGAGCGGGCGGCGGCCCGCCGCGGCGGCATCAGCGCCTTCCTGGTGCCGACCTCCTCGCCGGGCTTCGAGGTCCAGCGCATCATCAAGCTGTTCGGCCATATCGGCGGCGACGAGGCCGAGCTGCGGCTGGAGGATGTCCGGGTCGAGCCGTGGCAGCTGGTCGGCAGCCTGCATGACGGCTTCGCGGCCGCCCTGTATGGCGTCTCGCTCGGCCGCATCTACAACTCTGCCCGTGCCGTCGGCTACGGCCGCTGGGCGCTCGAACTGGCGCTCGACTATGCCAAGACCCGCAAGGCCTTCGACCGGCCGATCGCCGACTACCAGGGCGTCACCTTCCCGCTGGCCGAGAGCGCCACCGAGCTGCACGGCGCCCACCTGATGGGCCTCAACGCCGCGACCCTGCTCGACCAGGGCCACCCGGCGATCAAGGAACTGTCGATGGCCAAGGCCTATTCCGTGCAGGTCGGCTACCGCGCGGTCGACCGGGCGATGCAGACCCACGGCGCCATGGGCTTCACCAACGAGGTCGGGCTGCACCACGCTTGGCACAGTTTGCGCATCGTCAACGTGGCCGACGGGACCAACGAGATCCTGAACCGCGGTATCGTGCAGCGCCTGCTCAAGGGCGATGTCGAGGTCTGAGTCTCGTGATAGGAAGGACGCCATGTCGAACCTCGATCCCGTCACCCTGACGGTCATCCAGAACGGCCTGGTCCAGGTCTGCAACGAGATGGACCTGGCGTTCGTGCGCGCCGCCTTCTCGCCGGTGATCTCGGAGGGCATGGACCGCTCCGACGGCATCTACGACGCGCACGACGGCGCGCTGATCGCCCAGGGCGAGCTCGGCCTGCCGGTGTTCGTCGGCACCATGCAGTTCTCGACCCAGGCGGTGATCGACCGGGTGAAGACGCACTACGCCGGCAAGGTCGACCCGGGCGACATCTTCATCGTCAACGATCCCTACCTCGGCGGCACCCACCTGATGGACGTCCGCTTCGTGAAGCCGTTCTTCTACAAGGGCGAGCTGTTCGCGTGGCTGGCCAACACCGGCCACTGGCCGGACGTCGGCGGCATGGTGCCGGGCGGCTTCTCGGCCAGCGCCACCGAGGTCGAGCAGGAAGGCCTGCGCCTGCCGCCGGTGAAGTTCTTCAAGAAGGGCGAGATGGACCAGGAGATCCTGTCCATCATCATGTCCAACATCCGCATCGCCGATCAGCGCATCGGCGACATCAAGGCCCAGGCCGCCGCGCTCACGACCGGCGAAGTGCGGCTCACCGAGCTGATCGACCGCTATGGCGCCGAGGTGGTGCGGGCCGCGATCGCCGAGATGCGCCATCGCGCCGAGCGGCAGATGCGCGCGAAGATCGCGGGCATTCCCGACGGCGTGTACGAGGGCACCTCCCAGGTCGACAGCGACGGCGTCGTCGACGAGCCGCTCACGATCAGGATGAAGATCACGAAGAAGGGCGACGAGCTCACCTTCGACATGACGGGATCGAGCCCGCCCTGCCGTGGTCCGATGAACAGCGTAATCGCCACCACCAAGTCGGCGATCTATCTCGCGGTGAAGCATGTCTTCCCTGACGTGCCGATCAATGCCGGCACTTTCGAGCCGCTGCGCATCGTCGAACCCGAGGGCACGTTCCTGTACGCGAAGTATCCGCGGCCGGTATCGGGCTGCGCGGCCGAGGTGAGCCAGCGCATCGCCGAGGCGGTGTTCGCGGCGCTCACCAAGGCGATCCCCGACCTGCTGTTCGCCGCACCCGCCGGTACGTCCGGCAATCTCGGCGTCGGCGGCTACGATCCGGAGCGCAAGCGCAACTACATCATGTATCTCTTCACCGGCGGCGGGTACGGCGGCTTCCAGGGCGGCGACGGATTGAGCAACGGCTGCTCGACCATCGGCATCTCCAAGATGCCGCCGGTCGAGGTGCTGGAGCAGTTCTATCCCGTGCTGTTCGAGGAATTCTCCCTGCGCGAAGGCTCGGGCGGCGCCGGCGAGTTCCGCGGCGGCTTCGGCATCAACTATGCGATCAAGCTGCGCCGTGGCG
>JAIUOX010000159.1 GCA_020160955.1 Pseudomonadota bacterium | reverse complement strand
CCACTCGCAGCGACTACACGTCCGCCCTAGGGGAAGGCGGCTCTCAAGGCGCGCGGAGTATAGGGATGGTCAGTGACGCCGCAAGCCGCTTGGCGATGGCTTGTCGTGCGGTGCAGCATGAACACGGTCTGCAATTTGCGCTCAGAAAATGAGCAAACACAGGCGTTCTGCGGCGATCAATGCTGCAGCGCAGCAAAGCATCCCAAGCCAAGCAGCCGGGCGAACCCGGATGACAGATCGAAGTCACCCTGCGCGTCGGCGGCCCGGCCGGCGGCGGCTTCGATCCGCTGCGCTCCGTCGAGCGCTGCCAGGAACGCGGCCTCACCCGGCGAGAGACGCACGAAAGCGGCGTCGTCGGCCTGCCGCAGCACGAGCAGGTCGACACCGCCGTCGAGGTCGACCGCCGCCTCCCCGGCGCCGGCCTGCGACGCCGCCCAGATGCGGTCGACCGGGTACGGCGAGGCCAGCAGGCTGGTTCCCGGCGACAGCGACAGGGCGAGGTCCGGCAGGCGCTCGGCCGGCACGAGGGCCAGGTCGGCCGCCGACAGGCGACCGGCATCGCTCGCCTGCCACGCGGCGTTCAGCGCCCGGTCGAGCCGGGCGACATCGGACAGGTAGGGCAGGCCATCGGCCGGCGACCACGCGGCGACGAACGACGGGAACGCGGCGCCGTACTCCGCCAGCACCGGCTGTTCGGGCAGGCTCTGCTCGACGAAGGCGCGCGCCATGACGCGGAAGAACTCGGTGCCGACCACGGCCTGCACCGTCGGGAAGGTCGCCGCCAGCGCGTCGACCAGGCTGTGACGCACGTGGTTGCGGTGGACCTGCAGGCGGGCCCGCGCCGAGATCGCGTCGCCCACCACGGTTTCCACGCCCTCGCCGGTGCCCTCGCCGGCGAGGTGCGCGGCGAACGCCGCCTGCAGGTCACGCAGCGCGGTCACGCGCCGCTCCCGCCGAGAGGTGTCGTTGCGCCGTCCGCGCCTCGTCGAGCAGCACGGCGAGCGGCGGCAGGTCGGTGTCCCATTCGACCAGCGTCGGCCGCGGCCCGAAGCGCGCCACCGCCTCGCCGAACAGGGTCCACACCCCGTCCCTCACCCGCGAGCCGTGATCGTCGATCAGGATGGTCTCGCCGTCGGCATCGTTCACCGCGTGGCCGGCGAGGTGGAACTGCGTGATCGCTTCCGCCGGCAGGTCGAGCCACCGACCCGGATCGAGCCGCAGGTTGTGCGCGGTCACGACGACGTTGTTGAGGTCGAGCAGCAGGCCGCAGCCGGTGCGCCGCACCAGTTCGGCGAGGAAGTCCGGTTCGGACAGGGTCGAGTGCCGGAAGCCGAGGTAGCAGGCCGGGTTCTCGATCGAGAGGCGTCGCCCCAGCGCCTGCTGCACGCGGTCGACGTTGGCGGCGACGACGGCCAGCGCTTCCTCGGTGTAGGGCAACGGCAGGAGGTCGTTGAAGTAGCGCCCGCCGAAGCGGCTCCACGCCAGGTGCTCGGACACCAGGGCGGGCTGCAGGCGTCGCACCGCCGCGGCGACGCGCGACAGGTGGCCAGCGTCGATGCCGTCGGCCGAGCCGAGCGACAGGCCGACCGCGTGGACCGACAGCGGGTAGTGCTCGCGCAGCCGCTCGACCGCCTGCACCGCCGGCGAACGGCCGAGATGGTTCTCGGCGTGGATCTCGAGGAAGCCGGTAGCCGGCCGGTCGCGCGCGATCTCCGCGAGGTGCGGTCCGCGCAGCCCGATGCCGGCGACCGCTTCCATGGCGATCAGCCGGCGGTCGGCTTGCCGCCGACGATCTTGTCGCAGGTTCCCTTCGGGACCGCGATCCAGGCGTCGGGCTGGTTGTCCTTCTTGGACGTGCCGGCGCACGACGAGTTCGCCGTCTGGCAGTCGTTCTTGCCCGCCTTGGCGACGCCGAAGCACTTCTCCATGTTGCCCTGCGCCTGCGCGGCCACCGGCAGCGCCAGGGCGGCGGCAAGGGCCGTTGCGACGGCGATACGGGTCGGGTTCATGGAGGGTCCTCCTGTGATGACGATGACGGTCTTATACGCCAGAGTGACGCGGCCGATGCTCAAAGAGGGGCTATCGTAGCCAACCGCGGGAGTCACGGAAACGTGTTCGACAAGCCCGGTAACGCCCTGCTCTCGCCCGGCGACTTCGTGCGCCACCCCGGCCGGCCGGACTGGGGACCGGGGCAGGTCCAGTCGATGATCGGCCACCGCATCACCGTCAACTTCGAGAACGCCGGCAAGGTCGTCATCGACGGGAACGTGGTCGAGTTGGCGCCAGACGACGCGCCGCGATCGTGAGCTCGGCCGGCGTGTTGACGTTGAGAAACGCCGCCGCGCTGCCCGGCCAGGCCAGCTCGGCCAGCCGGTAGCGGCTGGCGAAGGCTTCGACCCGCCGCATCCCCTCCTCGAGGATCGCCCGGCGCAGGTCGTCGACCAGCTGCACCGACCACACCGCCAGGGTGTGCTCGCGCCGCTTGCCGTGACGCACCATCAGCACGTCCGGCTCGGGCACGTGCATGTGGCCGCACAGCCGGACCGTGAGATCGAGCGGCAGGAACGGCGTGTCGGCCGGCGCCGTGAGGATCCAGCCGGCATGCGGGTGATGGCGGCGCGTCCATTCCATGCCGGCCAGCACGCCGGCCAGCGGGCCGAGCCGCCTTCCCTCGCGCGCGGCGGCCCGCACGATCTCGGGCGGATCGGCGACCACCTGAACGCCGAGCCCGCGCACGCCCGGCAGCGGATCGTTGGCGACCACGACGAGATCCATCACCTGCGGCCGCAGCCGCTCGACCACGTGGGCGACCAGCGGCCGGCCGGCCAACGGCCGCAAAGGCTTCAGCGGTCCCGGCCCCATGCGCCGTCCCTCGCCGCCCGCCAGCACGACACCGACCAGCGCGCCGGATCGCACCGGCCCGAAATTCGTCTCCGCTTTCCGCGCCATGGTGGCACTATGCGGCTCGCACGCCGACAGGCAAGGGGAGGAAGAAGGCATGGCGATCAACGTTGCGAAGGCGGCCACCTGGCTGCACCAGGTCCACCGCGCCCGCGCGGTCGTGGGCTGGTGGCCCACCCAGTACGCGACCAAGGACGAGCGCGCGGCGTACAAGGTGCAGGACGCGCTGCTGAAGAAGCTGGTGCCGACGCAGGGACCGCTGGTCGGCTACAAGATCGCGCTGACCTCGCAGCAGATCTACGAACAGACCGGCCTGCGCGGCCCGGCCTACGGCCCGATCCGCAAGAAGCGGGTGTTCGAGCACAAGGCGACGGTGCGCGCCGACCAGTGGTCGCGCCTCGGCGTCGAACTGGAGATCGTCCTCGTCCTCAATGCCAACGTGCCGAAGCCCAAGGGCAAGGGCTACGACCGCAAGTCGATCGCCAAGTACGTCGGCGAGGCCCGGGCGGGCTTCGAGCTGATCGACGACCGCGGCGCCGACTACGGCCGCCTCACCGTGCCGTGGCTGATCATGGATGTCGGCTGGAACGGCGGCTCGCTGCTGGCCAAGCGCAACCCGAACTGGCGCAACCTCGACCTCGGCAAGCTCGAGGGCTCGATCTCGTTCGACGGCAAGGTGGTGCGCACCGGCCACTCGGGCGACGTGCTCGGCCATTGCTACAACGCGCTGGCCTGGCTCGCGAACAAGCTGGGCGCGCACGGCAAGACGCTGAAGAAGGGCATGATCGTCTCGACCGGCAGCATGGTGGCCTGCCAGTTCGTGCCGCCGGGCAGCACCGCCGTTGGCCACATCGCCGGCCTCGGCGAGGTCACGCTGAAGTACGAACTGCCGCGCTGAGGCGGCTCAGTAGCCTTCGCGCAGGCCGCGCCGGCGATAGCCGGCGCGGACCAGGCGCACGGCGATCTCGCTCTGCAGCAGCAGCGCGCCCACCGGGAGCGCCACGCAGGCGATCAGCGACAGCAGCAGCGAATCGGCGACGTTGACCACGACCAGCAGGGCGAACGCCGCCCCGGCGCCGAGCGCCACCGTCACCAGCGCCATCATGGCCGCCGACATGAAGAAACCCTTCGCCAGCACGTAGAACGGCCCGACCAGGCCGGCCCAGACATACGACCATTCGTCGATGTAGTGCGTTTCCTCGGTGGCGAGGTCGTCGAAGCGATAGGTGCGAAACAAGCTGATGATTTCCAGTCCGGGTGAACATGCGCGAGTCGTGACAGGACGACAAGGAAACAATGCACACTTTGGGCGCAAGAATGCAGTGATCCAGCGCAAGGCCCCCGTCGTATTTTTCCCACAATGCAAATACTTTTCCGACTGCGCGCCGCGCTCGCCCTCCTCTTCCTCGCCGCCACCGTGGGAGCGTGCGCCAGTCCGCCGCCCGTGCCGGACAATGCGACCACGCCTCTGGTGCTCGAGTCCTTCTTCCCCGGCAGGACGGTCGGCGAAGGGGTGTTCACCAATTCCTGGACCGGCAGCCAGCGCAAGTTCGACGTGGTGATCGAGGGCAGCTGGGACGGCCGGACCCTGACCCTCGTCGAGGACTTCGTGTTCGCCGACGGCGAGAAGGACCGCAAGACCTGGAAGCTCGAGCAGACCGGCCCCGGGACCTATGTCGGCACCCGCGAGGACGTCGTCGGCCAGGCCCGCGCCTGGACCGATGGCAAGGCCGTGCGGCTCGAGTACGCCGTCAAGCTGGGCGGCGTCACGGTCGACTTCTCCGACGTGCTGGTGCTGACCGCGCCGGACGCGCTGCTGAACAACGCGGTGGTCGGCAAGTGGGGCCTCCGGGTCGGCCGCGTCCAGCTGGTCCTGCGGCGCGCCCCCGCCGCCGGCTAGCGCCGCCGCTGACGTTCCCAGGCGTAGGACGGATCGGGGCGCAACTGGCGCCACGATAGCCGTCGCACCGCGTCCCGGCCGACGACGAGGGCGTCGTAATCGTCGGGAAACAGCTGGGCGATCGCCGGGTCGAGCGCGTTGAGCCCGCCGGCGTAGGCGCCGAACGCCGGCAGGATCAGCCGCTCGCCGTCGGTCAGGAAGCAGCGCCGCCGAAAGCCCCGACCCTGGACCGTCAGCGCGGCCACCGGGTGGAAGTGGCCGGAGACCTCGCCGCGCGCCGGGCCGAACCGGGCCTCGTGCCGGAACACCAGCGGGCCCTCGCCGAACTCCTCGGCGACCTCGCCCCAGCCCGCGGCCGGTGGCGCCGGGTCATGGTTGCCGGCGATCCACACGAAGCGCACCTGGGCGGTGAGCCGGTCCAGCGCCGCCCGCTCGGCGTCGGGCAGGCGCTCGCCGGCGCTCCTGTCGTGGAAGGAATCGCCGAGGCAGATCACGGTGCGGGGCTGCAGCGCGGCGACCAGCGTGGCCAGCCGGTCCAGCGTCTGGCGCGTGTCGTGCCGCGGCAGCAGCTTGCGCGCGTTGACCGCGTAGGACGAGCCCTTCTCGAGGTGCAAATCGGCGACGGCGAGCAGGTGCCGCTCCGGCCAGTGGAGCGCGCCGGCCGGCAGCGCCACCAGCCGCTCGCCGGCGCAGTCGAACGCGAGACCCGTCATGGATGGATGCGCACCGGCGCGCCGTCCGGCACGCGGGCCCAGACCTCGCGGATCTCCGCGTCGGTTACTGCGATGCAGCCGGCCGTCCAGTCGCGCCGGCCGTGCGGCGTGCGCAGCTTGCGCCAGCCGTTGGGCAGGCCGTGGATGAAGATGTCGCCGCCGGGATCCTCGCCGCGCGCCGCCGCGCGCGCGCGATCGTCGGCATCGGGATACGACACGTGCAGCGACAGGTGGAAGGAACTGCGCGGGTTGCGCCGGTCGATCGCGTAGAGCCCCTCGGGCGTGCGACCGTCGCCCTCGCGTTCCTTGTGGTGGCGCGGCGCGAAGCCCAGCGACACGCGGTAGGTCTTCAGCACGCGGCCCTGCCGCTTCAGCTCCATGCGCCGCTCGGCCTTGAAGACCTCGACCAGGTCCGCCTGCTCCTCCGCCGGTGCCGGCGGCGGCGGCACGGCCGGCCGGAATGCCGCCATGAAGTCACGCCATCTCATGGCGCGCACGATTGACCCGATGTCGCCCCGTGCGCAAGGTGGAGGAATGCGTCTGTTCGCCCGAGTCCTTGTTGCAGGTGCCCTGCTCGTCCCGGCGACCGCGATCGCCCAGGTCCAGCCGCATCGCGCCGAGTACGCCCTTCGGCTGGGACCGGCGCTGAACGCGCCGCGCATCGGCACCGCGATCCACGACCTGTCGCAGGATTGCGGCGGCTGGCACCTCAAGCGCGACATCAAGTCGGAGATCGCCGTCACCGCATCCTGGAAGATGAGCCTCGCGTCGCGGCTCGACGGCGAGGAGACCCGGGGCGGCAACGGCTTCCGCTACAGCGCCGTGCAGGTCCAGAACGGCAACGAGCGCGAGGTCAAGGGCCGCGTCCAGCGCAAGGGCAACGAGGTCCGCGCCGAGATCGTGCCGGCCGGCGGCCCGCCCAACCAGCTGGTGCTGCCGCCGCCGACCCTTATGCCGGTGGCGGCGATCGACCACCTCGTGCAGCAGCTGCAGGCCAAGGCCGCCGCCTTCCCCGCCCTGATGTTCGACGCCGAGGTCATGGGCGACGCCTTCCTGATCGACGTCACCGAGCAGAAGCCCGGCCAGTTGCGGGCGGCCCGGCCGGCCGACAAGCCGGTGTCCAACCCGTCGACGACCTCGTGGCCGGTCTTCATGAGCTTCACCCGCGGCCGCCAGCAGGACCAGCGCCCGCTGTTCACGGTGAACGCGCTGGTCTTCGACAACGGCGTGATCGACCGGCTGACCATCGACACCGGGCTGGTGGTCGTCACCGCCGACCTGCAGTCGCTGGAAATGCGTCCCGTCCCCACCTGCCCGCGGTCCTGACACATCCGCCGCCGCGGCCGCGCCGTAAGACGGCCATGTCCTCGTGCATCGTCTGGTTTCGCCACGACCTGCGGCTGGCCGACAACCCCGCCCTCGCCGCCGCGGTGCAGACCGGGCTGCCGATCGTCCCGGTCTTCATCCTCGACGACGCGACGCCCGGCGTGCGCGGCCCCGGGGCGGCGTCGCGCTGGTGGCTGCACCACAGCCTCGCCGCGCTCGACGCCGACCTGCGCAAGCGCGGCTCGCGGCTCGTGCTGCGTCGCGGCCCGGCCGAGACCGTGCTGGCCGACCTCGTCGCCGCGAGCGGCGCGACCGCCGTGCACTGGAACCGGCTGTACGAGATCGCCGCGCGCGAGCGCGACGCCCGGATCAAGCAGGCCCTGGCCGAGCGCGGCATCGTCGCAACCAGCCACAAGGCCAACCTGCTGTTCGAGCCGTGGGAGGTGAAGACCGGCGCGGGCGACCCGTTCAAGGTCTTCACCCCGTTCTGGCGCGCCTGCCGGCAACTGCCGCCGCCCGAGCGGCCGCTGCCGGCGCCCGACCGGCTGGCGGCGCCCGCCGCCTGGCCGGCCAGCGACGCGCTCGAGGCGTGGCGGCTGCTGCCGCGGACGCCGGACTGGGCGGGCGGATTGCGCGACAGCTGGAATCCCGGCGAGGCCAGCGCGCACCGCCGGCTCGAGGACTTCGTCGACGACACGCTGGCGCGCTACCGCGACGAGCGCGACCTGCCGGCCCGCGCCGGCACCTCCCGGCTGTCGCCCCACCTCGCCTTCGGTGAACTGTCGCCGCGCCAGGTCTGGCACGCCGCCACGGCGCGCGAGCCGTCGGCCGCGACCGAGAAGTTCCTGGCCGAGGTCGGCTGGCGCGAGTTCTGCAACAACCTGATCTTCCACTTCGGCAACCTCGCGGAGAACAATTTCCGCGCCGACTTCGACGCCTTCCCGTGGGCCGCCGAGGACGCCAAGGTCGAGGCCTGGCGGCGCGGCCGCACCGGCTACCCGATCGTCGACGCCGGGATGCGCGAACTGTGGACCACCGGATGGATGCACAACCGGGTGCGAATGATCGTCGCCTCGTTCCTCGCCAAGGACCTGATGGTCGACTGGCGGGTCGGCGAGCGCTGGTTCTGGGACACCCTGGTCGACGCCGACCCCGCCAACAACCCGGCCGGCTGGCAGTGGGTCGCCGGCAGCGGCGCCGACGCCCAGCCCTACTTCCGGATCTTCAACCCGGTCCTGCAGGGCGAGAAGTTCGATCCCGACGGCGCCTACGTGCGCCACTGGGTCCCGGAAGTCGCCCGGCTGCCGGCCCAGGCGGTCCACAAGCCGTGGACGGCGCGTTCCCAGGTCGATCCCGCCTACCCGCTGCCCATCGTCGATCATGCACAGGCCCGCGACAGGGCCCTTGCGGCCTTCCGCTCCTTGAAGCAGGAACCCTGAACATCCGGTTCTGCGCCGGCTGCGTATGCGGGTAAACCGGGTTTGAGCGGGGAAGTGAGAATGAAAGTCGCCGTTGTTGGCGCCGGCGTCGCCGGCATGGGAGCCGCGTGGCTCCTCAGCCGCGAGCACGATGTTGTGGTCTACGAGAAGGAATCCCGCTTCGGCGGCCACGCCTGCACTGTCGAGGTCGGCCAGGACGGCGAGCGGCAACCGGTCGATGTCGGCTTCATCGTCTACAACGAGCGCAACTATCCCAACCTGATCGCCCTGTTCGACCACCTCGGCGTGCCGACCGAGGAGTCGGACATGTCGTTCGCGGTCAGCCTTGATGGCGGCCGCTTCGAGTACGGCAGCTCGTTCGCCGGCTACCTCGGCCAGCGCCGCAACCTCGTGCGGCCGTCGTTCCTGCGCATGACGCACGACGTGCTGCGCTTCAACCGGCTGGCGCCGAAGCTGCTGGAGAGCGCCGAGGATCTCGACGTCACGATCGGCGACTTCATCGCCGAGGCGGGCTTCAGCGACGCTTTCCGCGACCGCTACCTCGTGCCGATGGCCGCCTGCATCTGGTCGACGCCGCTCGGCCGCATGCTCGACTACCCGGCGCAGAGCTTCGCGCGCTTCTTCAGCAACCATGGCCTCCTGTCGGTCGGCAAGCAGCTGGCCTGGCGCACGGTCAGCGGCGGCAGCCGCTCCTACGTCGAGCGCATCGTGGCGCCGCTGCGCCAGCGGGCCCGCCTCGCCACCCCGGCCAGCGCGGTGCGCCGCGACGGCGACGGGGTCAAGGTGCGCGATGCCGCCGGCCAGTGGGACCGCTTCGACAAGGTCATCCTCGCCTGCCACGCCGACCAGGCGCTGGCGCTGCTCGACGATGCCGACGCGCGCGAGCGAGACCTGCTCGGCCGGTTCGGCTACTCGACCAACGAGGTCGTGCTGCACGACGATGCCGGCTTGATGCCGCGCCGCCGCTCGGTATGGTCGAGCTGGAACTACGTCGCGGACTCCAACGAGCGCGAGAGCCCGGTGAGCGTCACCTACTGGATGAACCGCCTGCAGAACATCCCCGACGAACGCCCGCTGTTCGTGTCGGTCAATCCCGGCCGCGCGCCCGAGCGCGCCTTCGAGCGCTACAGC
>JAIUOX010000158.1 GCA_020160955.1 Pseudomonadota bacterium | reverse complement strand
CGCCCCGCCAGCGCGTCGGGCAGGCATTGCTGGTCGAGCGCGACACCGCCCTCGGCGTCGTGGTCGTACTGGTAGCCCTGGCCGTAGCCGAGGCCTTTCATGAGCTTCGTCGGCGCGTTGCGCAGGTGCATCGGCACCTCGAGCGTGCCGTTCGCGCGCACTTCCGCACGCGCGTCGTTGAAGGCCATGTGGGCGGCGTTGCTCTTCGCCGCGATGGCGAGGTAGATCGCGAGTTCGGCGAAGGCCAGTTCGCCTTCCGGCGAGCCGAGGCGGTCGTACGTGTTCCACGCCTCGAGGGCGAGGGTCAATGCGCGTGGGTCGGCGAGGCCGATGTCCTCGATCGCCATGCGCGTCATGCGCCGCGCGAGGTAGGCCGGATCGACGCCGCCGTCGAGCATGCGCGTGCACCAGTAGAGCGCCGCATCGGGATCGGACGAACGCACCGACTTGTGCAGGGCCGAGATCTGGTCGTAGAACTGTTCGCCGCCCTTGTCGAAGCGGCGCGTGCGGTCGGCCAGCACCTGGGCCAGCGTGGCTTGGCCGATCTGGCCGCCTTCGGCCAGTTCGGCGGCAATCTCGAGCAGGGTCAAGGCACGTCGCACGTCACCGTCGGCTGCCTCGGCGATCGTCGCCAGTGTGGCCTCGTCGACGGCGAGGTCGAGGGCACCGAGACCACGCTCGCCGTCGTCGAGCGCACGTCGCAGCGCCGCGGCGATCTCGGTTGCCGATACGGCCTCGAGCACGTGCACGCGGCAGCGCGACAGCAGCGCGGCGTTGAGTTCGAACGACGGGTTCTCGGTGGTCGCGCCGACCAGCGTCACCGTGCCGTCCTCGACGTAGGGCAGGAAGCCGTCCTGCTGGGCGCGGTTGAAGCGATGGATCTCGTCGACGAACAGCAGCGTGCCCTTGCCGTCGCGCCGCCGCTGGCGCGCCGCCTCGAACACGCGGCGCAGGTCAGCGACGCCGGAGAACACTGCCGACAGCGGCTCGAAGTGCAGGTCGGTCTGCTCGGCCAGCAGGCGGGCGATCGTCGTCTTGCCGCAGCCCGGCGGCCCCCACAGGATCGCCGACGACAGCTTGCGCGCCGCCAGCATGCGGCCGAGCGGTCCCTCGGGCCCGAGCAGGTGGTCCTGGCCCAGGATGTCCGACAGGGCGCGGGGCCGCAGCCGCTCGGCGAGCGGCGTCGGCGCCAGCTGGTCGAACAGCTCGGCCGGCACGGTCAGCGGAACTGGACGGTGTTCGTCATGCCGTCGCGGCTGATGGTGATCGAGGCGACGCCGGCGGCGATCTGCTTCTTGAGGTCGGCGACCGACTTCACCTCCTGGCCGTTGATCGAGACGATCATGTCGCCCGGCCGGGTGAAGCGGCCGGCATAGGCGCCGGGCTTGATCTCGACCACCATGACGCCGTTGCGCCATTCGACCAGGTTCAGCTCGTCGGCCATCGCCGGCGACATGTTGACGACGCTGGCGCCGGCCAGCGGCTGGCGGCCGTCGAGCAGCGTCTTCTCGCGCGGCGGGTTCTCCGGCGGCGCCGCCAGCGTCAGGCTGACCACGACCTCCTTGCCGCCGCGGATCACCTTGACCGGCACGGTCGAGTCGACGTTCAGCGTGGCCAGCCGGAAGCGCAGGCTGGCCTCGTCGTCGATCGGCATGTCGCGCAGCGCCACGATCACGTCGTTGCGCCGGAGGCCGGCCTTGGCGCCCGGCCCGTCGGGGAACACTTCCTTGACCACCAGGCCGGCCGGCCGCGCCAGCCCGAAGCCCGCGGCGAGGTCGGCGGTGACGCGCTGCATGTTGATGCCGAGCCACGGCCGCACGATCTTGCCGCCGGCCTCGCCCAGCGTGACCATGCGGGCCACGATGTTGGACGGCGTGGCGAAGCCGATGCCGACCGAGCCGCCGGTCTGCGAGTAGATCGCGGTGTTGATGCCGATCAGGCGGCCGTCGAGGCTGACCAGCGCGCCGCCCGAGTTGCCGGGATTGATGGCCGCGTCGGTCTGGATGAAGAAGTTCGAATCGTTGACCCCGCCGGCCGAGCGCGACACCGCCGAGATGATGCCGCTGGTCACCGTCTGGTTGAGGCCGAACGGGTTGCCGATCGCCAGCACCACGTCGCCGACCTCGACCGAGTCGGAGTCGCGCATGTCGAGGTGCGGGAAGACCTCGCCGTTGGTGTCGAGGCGCAGGAGCGCGAGGTCGTAGCGCTCGTCCTGGGTGACCAGCTTGGCCTCGAACTCGCGGCGGTCGGCCAGCACCACGCGGATCTCCTCGGCGCCCTTCACGACGTGGGCGTTGGTCACGATCAGGCCGTCCGGCTTGACCAGCACGCCCGAGCCCAGCGAGTTCTGGACGCGCTCGCCGGCCTGCGGCGGCAGCGGCATGCCGGGGAACGGGAACGGCAGGCGGCGCGGCGCCCGGGCCGTGGTGGTGGTGTAGATGTTGACCACCGCCGGCGACACCCGCTTGACCAGCGAGGCGTAGGAGAAGGCAATGTCGCTGCGGTCGCTGGGCAGCCCCTGCGCCACGGCGGCGGGAGGCCCCGCCAGCATCGTGCCGCTTGCCACCAGGATCGCTGCCAGGATCGTCCGCCGGATCATTCGCCCTCCGTTCATGGGCCGGATTTGCGGTCACTCTTGTGTCAAATCAAGGGCTTTCGTCACCCCGGCTGGCACAGCCATTGCAGCGCCCCTGCCCACAACCAGGGAGCGCCTCATGAAACTGTCCCGTCGTACACTGCTCTTGGCCTCGACCGCCACCCTCGGCGCGGGCCTTGCCGCCCCGGCCGTCCGGGCCTCCAACGGCTGGCCGGCCAAGCAGCCGATCAAGCTGATCGCCACCTTCCCGCCCGGCGGCACCGCCGACACGATCTCGCGCATCCTCGCCCCCAAGCTGTCGGCCGCGCTGGGCACCCAGGTGGTGGTGGAAAACCGGCCGGGCGCCGGCGGCACGATCGGCTCCGACCTCGCCGCCAAGGCCGCCCCCGACGGCTACACGCTGGTGATCTCGCATGCCTCGCCGCTGGGCATCGCGCCCGGGATCTACCCCAAGCTGCCGTACAACGTGGTCACCGACTTCAGCCACATCGCGCTGATCGGCCACACGCCCAACGTCCTGATCGTGCCGGCCGACTCGCCGTACAAGACGATGGCCGACTACATCGCCGACGCGAAGAAGAAGCCCGACCAGATCGCCTTCGGCAGCTCGGGCATCGGCTCGAATACCCACCTGATGGGCGAGCTGCTGTCGAGCGAGGCCGGCATCAAGCTGAAGCACGTGCCCTACAAGGGCTCGGCGCCGTCGCTGCAGGACATGCTGGCGGGCGTCATCCCGTCGATGTTCGACCCGATCACGACCAACGTGCCGCACATCAACTCGGGCAAGGTCCGCCTGCTGGCGGTCAGCTCGGAGAAGCGGCTGCCGATGTATCCCGACGCGCCGACCTTCGCCGAGCAGGGCTTCCCCAAGCTCACGACCTCGACCTGGGTCGGCGTCTCCGGCCCGAAGGGCCTGCCGCCCGAGATCGTGGCCCGCCTCTACGACGAGCTGCAGAAGGCCTACAAGGCGCCGGAGGTGGTCGAGCGCTTCAAGGAAGTGGTGCTGCTGCCCGAGGACAAGCCGATGACCCCGGCGGAGTACGCCAAGTTCGTCGGCGACTTCGCCACCCTGTGGGCCGGCGTCAGCAAGTCGGCCGGCATCCAGCTCGAGCTGGGCTGATAACGAAAGGTCCCTCGCGGCGCTCGGGATGACAAGAAACGGCTGTCATCCCGAGCGTAGCGAGGGACCCTTCACGTCGCCTTAACCGCAGCGCGAGAAGCCGCAGTTGAGGCAGACGTCGCAGCCTTCCTGGTGGGTCAGCGCCGCGGCGCCGCAGTTCGGGCACTGGCCGAGGCCGGCGGCGGCCGCGCCGCCCGCCGTCTCGCGGTCACCGGCGGCTGCGCGCAGGCGCTGCTCGACCGCTTCGGCCAGCCGCGGCTGCTCCGACGGCGCGAGGAAGCCGATCTCGACGAGGTGGCGCTCGATCACGTCGCCGATCGCCGCCAGCAACGACGGCACGTAGCGGCCGCCCATCCACTGGCCGCCGCGCGGGTCGAACACCGCCTTCAGCTCCTCGACCACGAACGACACGTCGCCGCCGCGCCGGAACACCGCCGAGATCATGCGCGTCAGCGCCACCGTCCAGGCGTAGTGCTCCATGTTCTTGGAGTTGATGAAGATCTCGAACGGCCGCCGGCGGCCGTCCTGCAGCACGTCGTTGATGGTGATGTAGATGGCGTGGTCCGAGCCCGGCCACTTGATCTTGTAGGTCCGGCCCGGCAGGTCCTCCGGCCGGTCGAGCGGCTGGGCGATGTAGACCACCCCGCCCTCGCGCGTCGCCGGGAGCGTGGCGGGTAGCGCGGCGGGCTTGGCCTCGGGCGGGCGGACTTCCAGCACCGCGCCGGTGACGTCGTTCGGCCGGTAGGTCGTGCAGCCCTTGCAGCCGCTGGCGTAGGCTTCCTCGTAGACGCTCTTGAAGGCGTCGAACGAGATGTCGCGCGGCAGGTTGATGGTCTTGGAGATCGAGCTGTCGACGTAGTCCTGCGCCGCCGCCTGCATGGCGAGGTGGTCGGACGGCGTCAGCGTCTGGGCATCGACGAAGACGTCGGCCGGCGGCGGCTCGTTGCCGCGCAGCCGGCGCCACACGCGCATCGCGTGGTCCTCGACCGCTTCCTCGCGCTTGGTCCCGTCGGGCTGCAGCACGTGGCGCACGAAGCTGAAGGCGAACACCGGCTCGATGCCCGACGACACGTTGTCGGCCAAGAGCGAGATCGTGCCGGTCGGCGCGATCGAGTTCAGCAGCGCGTTGCGGATGCCGTAGCGGCCGATCGCGGTGCGCGCGTCCTCGGGCAGCGCCTTGATGGTCTCGCCGGCGAGGTAGCGGTTGCGCTCGTACAGCGGGAAGCTGCCCTTCTCGGCGGCGATGTCGGCCGAGGCGAGGTAGGACAGGCGCTGCACCGCGCCCAGCCATTCGCGGGTCAGCGCCTCGGCCTGCGCCGAGCCGTAGCGCACGCCGCAGAAGATCAGCGCGTCGGCGAGGCCGGTGACGCCGAGCCCGATGCGCCGCTTGGCCTTGGCTTCCGCCTCCTGCTGCGGCAGCGGGAAGCGCGACACGTCGATCACGTTGTCGAGCATGCGCACCGCCACCGGCACCAGCTCTTCCAGCGCCGCCATGTCGAGCCGAGCCTGCGGCGTGAACGGCTCGGTCACCAGCGCGGCGAGGTTGATCGATCCGAGCAGGCAGGCGCCGTAGGGCGGCAGCGGCTGCTCGCCGCAATTGTGGACGTAGAGGCCGTTGGCATCGAACGCGTTCACCCCCGGCACCTGGACGTCGTAGACGTCCTCCTCGCCGTCGGGCTCGACGCTCTCGACCTCGGCGACGAAGCGCTCGCGGTTGGGCGCGCGGCGATAGTCGCCCTGCGCGATCCGCAGCCGCAGCGCCTTGTCGCCGTCAGCGAAGCCGACGCGCTCGGCGAAGGTCGCGATGTTGGCGCCGCTGACGACCAGCTCGTGCTGCGCGGCGCACTCGTACAGCTTGAGCCCGCCCCTGCCGTCGGGCATCGGGCGCGCCCCCGCCGGGCGGCGCTCGCGGTAGATCGTCGAGACGATGCCCAGCCGCAGCAGCATGCGCTGGACGGCCTCGAGCGTCGGCAGGTGGCTCTGGCTCAGCCGGACGCTGACGCCCTTGGCCTGCGAGCCCTGCACCGAGCCATCGGCATCGAACAGGCCGCGCAGCAGGCCGCAGTGGAACGCCGCCGACGTCTGCTCGACGGCCGGCGTCATCGTCTTGGCTCCCGGCGCGAGACCATAGTCGGTGGCCAGCGTGCGCAGCGCGCCCAGCGACAGGCGCCACTCGTTGCGGCCGGCGATCTCGATCCAGCCGGTGAAATCGACGCGGTGCGGCAGGGTGTGGGCCGCGTCGAGCGCGGCATGCATCACGTCCTCGACGCCGGATGCACCCGTGTCGCCGTTGGCGACCCTGGCCGGCTTCCAGGCGCTCAGTACCGCCTTGTCCTGCTTCAGCGTGCCGTCGCCCAGCAGCAGGCCCAGCAGGTAGCCCTCGGCCTCGGTGCCCCGGCCCTCCCACGACGGCGCGGCGCGATGATCGTGCAGAACGATCCGGTCGCCGGGCGCGAGGTCGCCGGCCGCGCACCACTCGGTCTCGCGCACGAAGCGCGTCTGGCGGCTGACCCGCCGCACGCGGTGGTCGGCGGTGAGGCGCAGGCCGTAGCCGGCCACCGTGCGCAGCCGCACCACCGGCTTGCGGCCGGTCGGGAAGAAGCCCTGCGGCCCGCTGGCCACGTCCTGGCCGTCGACCCGCGCGATGAACGGCCGCCCGAGCAGGTCGCGCACCGCGCGCGGCCCGTCCGCGGTGTGCACGATCGTGTCGGCGGTCACGCACGGGTTCGTCGCCTGGATGCTCTCGCAGTAGTGGAGGTTGTTCCGGCGATTGACGCGGTCGATGAAGATCACGCCCGGCTCGGCGACGTCGTAGGTGGCGCGCATGATGCGCTCCCACAGGTCGCGGGCGCGGACGGTGCGGAACACCTTGCCGCCGAACGCGAGGTCCCAGTCGGCGTCGTCCTTGACCGCCTTCATGAAGGCGTCGGTCACCAGCACCGAGAGGTTGAACATGCGCAGCCGCTTCGGATCGCGCTTGGCGTCGACGAAGGCCTCGATGTCGGGATGGTCGCAGCGCAGCGTCGCCATCATCGCGCCACGCCGCGAGCCGGCGCTCATGATGGTGCGGCACATCGCGTCCCAGACATCCATGAACGACAGCGGGCCCGAGGCGTCGGCGCCGACGCCGCGCACCGGCGCGCCCTGCGGCCGGAGCGTCGAGAAGTCGTGCCCGATGCCGCCGCCCTGCTGCATCGTCAGCGCGGCCTCGCGGAGGTTCTCGAAGATGCCCGACATGTCGTCGGGGACCGTGCCCATGACGAAGCAGTTGAACAGCGTGACGGTGCGGCCGGTGCCGGCGCCGGCGATCACCCGGCCGGCCGGCAGGAACTTGAAGCCGGTCAGCGCGGCGTGGAAGCGGCCGGCCCACAGGTCGGGATCGCGCTCCGGCGCGGCCAGCGCGCGGGCGACCCGCCACCAGGTGGCGTCGAGGTCGGCGTCGGCCCCGGCGGCGTCGCTGAAGCGGTACTTGAGGTCCCAGATGCGTTGGGAAACGGGCGCCCAGTCCATCACCCGAAGCTAGGCGTCGGGCGGCAGGATATCAACAAGTTTGTTCTTTTTTCGTTCCTAGTCGGATGGCCGCGCCGCCCCGTCCACCAGTCGCCGGGTCGCGCCCTCGATGCGCTCCTGCAGGGTGGCCATGAAGGTCGCGCGGTCGAGGCCGGGCGGGATCGCCGGCAGGACCTCGACCTCGATCAGGCCCGGCCGCTTGATGAACTTGCGGCGGCCCCAGAACAGGCCGGAGTTCAACGCCACCGGGACCACCGGGATGCCGAGCTGGCGATACACCGCGGCGATTCCCGCATGGTACGGCGCGGTCGAGCCGACCGGCGTGCGGGTGCCCTCGGGGTAGATCAGGACCGAGCGGCCGTCCGCCACCGTGTCCTTCGCCTGGCGCAGCAGGCTGCGCAGCGCCTTGGCGCCGTCGCCGCGCTCGACCGCGATGTTGCCGGCCCGCGCCATCGCCCAGCCGACCACCGGGATCATCACCAGCTCGCGCTTCATCACCGTCGCGGCGTGCGGGAACAGGCGGTGGAAGGCCAGTGTCTCCCACGACGACTGGTGCTTGCAGGCGAGGATCACCGGCCCGTCGGGCCGGTTCTCCATCCCGGTCACGCGGTGGCGGATGCCGCAGGTGACGCGCAGCCACCACAGGCAGAACACGATCCAGGAATCGGCCCAGGCGACCACGACGCGCCGCGGCGCCACGAGGAGCGGCAGGCCGACGATGGCGATGACCGCGGTCCCGACGTACCAGCCGACGTTGAAGAAGAGCGAACGCAGCCAGAGGCCGAACATGTGGGAAAGCCGGGACGGGTGTTTGTTGTAACCCCACTATTAGTAGCCTAGTGTCCCGCCGCAAGCACCGCTTGTGGGGAATCGCGGTTCGGATGCAGGTCACCTGTCCCAGTTGCAGCGCGCGCTACGCCGTCGACCCGCGCGCCATTGGCGCGACCGGTCGCACCGTGCAGTGCGTCCGCTGCAGCCATCGCTGGTTCGAGCGCCCGCCGCCGGCGCTTGCCGCGACGGTGCCGCCGCCGCGGCCGGTGCCCGACGTGGTGATCCGCCCCGCTCCCTACGCCGCCTCCTACGCCGCCAGCCTGCCCGCCCTGGCCGCGCCGCCGCCGCGCTCGAGCTGGGGCTGGTGGCTGGGCGGGCTCGCCGCGATCGTGGTCGTGGTGGCGCTGGTCGGCTGGGCGCTGCGCCACGAGATCCTGCAGCTGATGCCGCCCGACCTGAAGGCCGCCCTGCCCGTCGACATGCTGCGCCAGGCCTTCCGCTCCTGACGCACCGCCCTCACCCCTGGTGATGCTCGGGATCGGGCGGCGGCTCGGGCGGTAGCGCCGACGGCGCCGACGTGAAGGCGGCGTCGGCCAATCCGTCGTGGGGCCCGTCTTGGGACGCGTCGTGCGATGCGTCGGTCGCGCCGCTTCCCCCTCCAGCCGGCAGCCCGGACAGGTCGCCGGGCGACGGTTCGGCCGGCGGTATCGTGTCGGGCGAAACGCCAACACTGGCAAGGTACTCGGCCACCGGGTGATCCGAGGGCGGGGGCGCCGTGTCGTGCGCGGTGTCCGGCACCACGGCCCGGTAGGGATCGGCCGGATCGGCACCGGAAGGCGGGGCCGCTGCCGGTGGCTCCGGCTCCTCGTGCGCGTGCGGCGCCGGTCCCCACCAGTGGTTTCCCACCTCGTCGCGGCCAGCGATGGTGACGCGGATCTCGTGCGCGGTGCCGTCGGTGCTGTGGACCGTGAAGCGGTCGGTCAGCGTGTCGCCGTCGTCGAGCGACTGGATCGCCCGCTGCGCGTTGTCGGCCTTGTAGCTCCAGGTGCCGTCGGCATTCACCGTGAACTCGCCGTAGCGGCCCATGCCCTGGTCGGCGACGACGTGGTTCTCACCGGCGTCGGGATCGCTCACGGTGATCGTGCCGCTGGCGGTCAGGCGACCGCCGCGATCGACGTCGCGGTCCTCGACCGCGTAGCCCTGCGTCGAGCGGATCACGGCGCCGTCGTCGGTGCCGTGGATCATCACGCGCAGCTCGTGCGCCGTGCCGTCGGCGCTGTGCACGACCGCGCGGTCGACCAGCCGGTCGCCGTCATGCAGCGCCTGGATGGCGCGCTGGTCGTTGTCGGCGACGTAGCGCCACGAATGGTCGTTCTCGACCTCGAAGCGGCCGTAGGCGCCGTCGACCACCTGGTGGGGCATGTGCGCCTCGCCGCGGTCGGGGTCGCTGACATGCAGCGCGCCGCCGGCGACCAGCTGGTCGCGCGCGTCGGCGTCGCGGTCCTCGTAGACGTGGCCCAGCGTCGAGGTGATGGTCGCCGGGTGCGGCACCACCACCGGCGCCTCGTCGGCGCCGTGGATGATCACCTGGATCTCGTGCGGCGTGCCGTCGGCGCTCAGCACCGTGACGCGATCGACCAGCGTCTGGCCGTCGTTCAACGCCTGGACCGGCTTCAGGCCGTTGTCGACCGAGTAGGTCCAGGTGTGGTCCGGCCGGACC
>JAIUOX010000157.1 GCA_020160955.1 Pseudomonadota bacterium | reverse complement strand
CGTAGGTGAAGGTGAGGTTGGGCCGCGGCTTGGCCGCCTGCATCACCGGCAGCAGGGCTTCCCTGACGTCGGCGGGCGGCTGGCCGGGGAACGGCGTGCCGGCCATCACGACCTGGAAATTGCGCCCGTCGGTGACGGCGAAGAACTCACCGTAGTCGTAGGCCGGGTCGTAGTAGGCGCCGCCGATTCCGCTGCCGGGCAAGAGCCGGGGCGCCTCCGCGCCGCACGCGGCGGCGAGCAGGCCGAGCAGGAGGGCGCCGAGCGCCCGCCTCAGAGCGGCTTGCCGGCGCTGGACGCCCAGCGCGTTGCTCGGCTGGTTCTCGTCCAGCACCTTGGCCGCGGTCGCGGCGCCGGCGACCGGCAGGCCCTTCGGATCGAGCAGGCCGACCTGGACCAGCACCGAGGCCTGGTCCCAGTAGATGTGCTCGTGCGCCACCTTGCCCCCCTCGAAGCGCACGATCGCCACCAGCGGCACCTCGACCCGCTTGCCGGTCGGCGCGATGCCGGGAAGCATCCAGTCGACCTCGCTGGTGTGGGTGAAGCTGAAGATCATCTCGTCGACCAGCTGGTCGGCGCCGACCGTGCGGCTGACCGGCCGCAACGCGGTGTCGGGCGGGTTGCCGCCGATGAAGTGGTACTTGTAGAAGCGCTTCAGCTGGTCGTGGCCGACCCCGCCGGTCATCGTCGGGACGTGGTTGACGTAGGGGCGCGCCACCATCGTCGCCATGGTGGCGTCGACGTCGCGGGTCTCGAACTCGTGCCGGCAGTGTTCCTCCCACAGCGCGGCGAGGTCGTGCGCCACGGCGCGCCGCCCCTAGAGCGCGCCGAACAGGCGGGCGACGCGCTGCACCGCCTGCCAGGTCGGGTCGAGGATCGAGAAGGTCCGCGCCATCTCGTTGCCGTCGTTGAGGAGGGCCTTCAGCTTCTCGCTGTCGGGCTCGTCCTTCTCGGCCTCGGTCCTGGCGGCGACGAACAGCTCGCGCAGTTCGCGCATCTCTTCCCGGAAGTCGGCGTCGATCGCCTTCAGGGAGTTCGAGAGGGCCTCGACGAGGTCGTGACGGTGGGTACTCATGACGTTCAGGCTGCCTTCCTGCCCCGGTGGGCCTCGATCACCGCCCACAGCGTGTTGGCGGTGACCGGCATGTCGACGTGCTTGACGCCGGTGTGCGGGTAGATCGCGTCGACGATGGCGTTGATGACCGCCGGCGGCGCGCCGATCGCGCCGGCCTCGCCCGCGCCCTTCACGCCCAACGGGTTGGTCGTGCAGGGGCTGTTGTGCATGTCGAAGTGCACGTGCGGGACGATGTCGGCGCGCGGCAGGGCATAGTCCATCAGGCTGCCGCTCAGCAACTGTCCCGACTCGGGATCGTAGACCGTCTTCTCGGTCAGCGCCTGGCCGACGCCCTGGCCGACGCCGCCATGGACCTGGCCCTGCAGCAGCAGCGGGTTGAGCGCCAGGCCGAAATCGTCGACCACGGTGTAGTTGACGATCTCCAGCGTGCCGGTGTCCGGATCGATCTCGAGCTCGCAGACGTGGCAGCCGTTGGGGAAGGTGTCGGCGGTCGGCGTGCGCGTGAACTCGTCGTCGAGGCCGGGCTTCTCGCCGGCCGGGACGTGGCGCGGGTCCTTGGCCGCCTTGGCGACCTCGAACAGCGTCATCGAGCGGTCGGTGCCGACGATGCGGAAGGAGCCGTCGCCGTACTCGATGTCGCCGGCCGCCGCCTCGAGCGCGCTGGCCGCCACCATCTTGCCCTTGGCAATGATCTTGTCGGCGACGCCCAGCGTCGCCGTGCCGGCCACCGAGACCATGCGGCTGCCGCCGGTCATGCCCTCGGGCACGACGTCGGAATCGCCCTGCACGAGGTGGATCTTGTCGGCGTCGACGCCGAGCCGCGCCGAGGCGATCTGGCGCAGCGCCGTCTCCTGGCCCTGGCCGTTGGTCTGGTTGCCGACGAAGATCGTCACCGTGTCGTCGTCGTTGAACTTGGCGACCGCGGTCTCGGGACCGCCGCCGCCGCACTTCTCGACGTAGGTCGCCATGCCGATGCCGCGCCACTTGCCCTTGGCCAGCGCCGCCGCCTTGCGCGCCGGGAAGCCCGACCAGTCGGCCTTGGCCATGCCCTTGCGCATCACCGTCTCGAAGTCGCCCGAGTCGTAGGTGTCGCCCAGCGCGGTGGCGAACGGGATCTGCGACGGCTTGATCAGGTTGCGGGCGCGGATCTCGTCCGGCGGCAGGCCGGTCTCGCGCGCGATGTGGTCGACGAAGCGTTCGAGCAGGTAGGCGGCCTCGGGGCGGCCGGCGCCGCGGTAGGCGTCGACCGGCACGGTGTTGGTCATCACGCCCTTGACGTTGATGTAGGCCGCCGGCGTCTGGTAGAGGCCGACCAGCATCGAGCTGCCGGCCAGCGTCGGGATGAAGACGCTGAAGTGGTTGAGGTAGGCGCCCAGCGCGGCGTAGGTCGTGATGCGGCAGCCGACGAAGCGGCAGTCCTTGTCGAGCGCCATCTCGGCGATCGACACGTGGTCGCGGCCCTGGATGTCGGACTGGAAAGCCTCGGAGCGGTCCGGGATCCACTTCACCGTGCGCTTCAGCAGGCGCGAGGCCCAGACGATCATCGGGTACTCGGGGTGGACGAAGATCTTCATGCCGAAGCCGCCGCCGACGTCGCCGGTGCGCACCCGGAGCTTGGGCGAGCCGATCTTGAGGATCATGTCGGCGACCACCGGGCGGATCATGTGCACGCCCTGCGAGGAGAGCCACAGCGTCGAGCGGTCGTCGCCCGCGTCGTACTCGCAGATCGCGCCGCGCGGCTCCATCGAGTTGACGACCAGCCGCTGGTTGACGATCTGCAGCTTGACCACGCGGTCGGCCTTGGCGAACGCCGCCTCGGTCTTGGCGCGGTCGCCCATCTCCCAGTCGAACGCGATGTTGTCCTTGATGTGCTCGTGGACCAGCGGCGCGCCCTTCTGCGCCGCCGCGAAGGTGCCGACCACGTGCGGCAGCGGATCGTAGTCGACCTCGACCAGCTCGGCGGCGTCCTTGGCCTGTTCCAGCGTCTCGGCGACCACCAGCGCGACGGCGTCGCCGACGTGGCGGACGCGGCCCTGCGCCAGCATCGGCCGCGGCGTCTCGGCGCGCGGGCTGCCGTCGCGGTTCTGCAGCGGCACCAGGCAGGGCACGTCGCCGAAGCCGGCCTTCTTCACGTCCTCGCCGGTCAGCACCAGCATCACGCCCGGCGCCTTCTGCGCCGCCGTCGTGTCGATCTTGCGGATCGCGGCGTGGGCGTGCGGCGAGCGCAGCACGACCATGCGCGCCGCCGGCGCCGAAAGCTTCGTGTCGTCGGTGTAGCGGCCGCCGCCGGTCAGCAGCCGGGGATCCTCGAGCCTGCGAACCGATTGACCGATGCCGAACTTCGCCATGCGTGGTTCCTCCCTGTTGGCCGGACGTTAGCACGCCCCGGCGGCGGCAACGAAGGGGCCGCCGGGACGTTGTCGCGGCGGGATTTTTCCACAGTCCGGGACCGAGGAAACCACCGCTCCCGCCCCGCGATCCTCGCCGTCGCCACCAACGGAAAGGGCGCCGGAATCACCGGCGCCCCCGTCGTCTCGCGCGGTGCCGCGAGGCTTACTTCGGCGTGATGCCGATGACCGCGACGCTGGAGTTGATCATGGTCAGCGAGTCGCCGACCTTGACGCGCGGCAGCTGCTCGCGGCCGGCCGCGGTGTCGACGTTGAAGGTCTTGACCTCGCCGCCCGCCGGGTTGACCAGCGAGATGGTGTTGGCCGCCGGGTTGACGGCGGTGACCCACCAGTTGGCGACCGACTGGCCGGCGGTGGCGCCGGCGATCGTCTGGCCGGCCTGGCCGACCACGGTGGCGCTGACGTCGCGATCGCCCGGGGTCTTCACGTTCGGGCCCGACAGCACGAAGGTCAGGCGGTCCTCGAACACCACCGCCACGTTGTCGCCGACCTTGGCCTGGGCGAAGTTGGCGACGCTCGGCGAGACCGTGCGGGTGCCGGTGGCGCCGTTGCTGTAGGCCAGCGTGACGGTGCGCTTGGCGGTGTCGACGGCGGTGATGCGCGCGTCGGCGGCGTAGGTGGTGACGGTCGAGATGCCGACCGTGGCCTGGCCCTGGGCGAACACGGGGGCGGCGGCCACGAGGGTCGCGCCGGCCACGGCAGCGAAGATGAACCTGCGGTTGAACATGGACTTGCCTCCTCGATTGAGGGGGCGACGCTTAGCATGACGTGCGCGGGCGGCGTAAGGCCCAGAATCCCAAACTGCATTCCAAACTGCATCCCAAGGGGCCTCCGGAAATGCCCCCTTGCGGTCGGCCGGCAACCGCCCGATGAGGGTGCCGGCATGATCACCGCCTACCTCGCGCCCGATGGCTTCGAGCAGCCGCTGCAGGAAGAGCTGCAGCGCGGCGGCGCCGCCGTGCGCCAGCGCCATGGCCGGCTGTTCGTCTGCGAGGGACCGGCGGTGGCCGCGGCATGGTCGGCCAACACCTGGCACGACTGCCTCGAATGGCCGGTCGAATCGATCGGCAGCGCGGCCAAGGCGCTGCGCGGCGTGCAGCGCAACTGGGCGATGTACGCGCCGCTGCATCACCGCCGCGCGGCGCTGATCCAGGAACGGCTGCCGCACGTGTCGTCGAAGCCGGTGGTCTTTCCCGCCGCCGCGCCGACCGCGCCGCTCGGATCGTGGACCCTGCTGGCGCCCGACCTGATGCTGGCGGCCGCGCGCTGCAGCGCGCCCTTCGCCAACGGCGAGGTCGCCTTCGTCGAGGACAGGGCGGGCCCGCCCAACCGCGCCTACCTGAAGCTCTGGGAAGCCCTGGTGCGGCTCGGCCGCTGGCCCGGCCCGGGCGAGCGCTGCCTCGACCTCGGCGCCTCGCCCGGCGGCTGGACCTGGGTGCTGGCGAAGCTCGGCGCGGAAGTCGTGGCGGTCGACAAGGCGCCGCTCGATCCGCGCATCGCCGCGCTGCCCGGCGTCACGTGGCGCGGCGAGAGCGCCTTCGGCCTCGACCCCGCGTCGGTCGGCCCGGTCGACTGGCTGTGCTGCGACATCGCCTGCTACCCCGAGCGGCTGTTCCGGCTGGTCGAGCGCTGGCGCGCGTCGGGGCTGGTGGGCCAGTTCGTCTGCACGCTGAAGTTCCAGGGCGCCACCGACCACGACACCGCCGCCGCCTTCGCCGCGCTGCCCGGCGCGCAGGTCCTGCACCTGCACCACAACAAGCACGAGTTGACGCTGCTGCTCTAGTCGACCACGTCGTCGGCGAGCGCCAGCAGCGACGGCGGGATCGCGAGGCCGAGGGCCGACGCGGCCTTGCGGTTGAGCACCAGCTTGATCCGCGTCGGCTGCTCGACCGGCAGGTCGGCGGGCTGCGCGCCCTTCAGGATGCGGTCGGCGTACCCCGCGGCGCGGCGCATGTAGTCCGGGAAGTCCGGGCCGTACGACATCAGCGCCCCGAACGGCACCATCTCGGCGATGTTGACCGAGGTCGGCATGCGCGCCGCCAGCGCCGCCGCGCCGAGCCGCGCCCGCTCGGTGAAGAACATCGAGCCATTGGCGACCAGCACGCCGTCGACCTTGTCGGCCGCCAGCCCCTGGAAGGCCGGCGCGATCGCCTCGGGCGTCGCGACCTCGAGCGTGCGCAGCGACAGGCCGAGCGTCTCCGCCGCCTTCCGGAAGTTGGCGATGTAGCCCTGGCTCGGCAGCGCCGGGTCGTAGATCACCGCGACCCGGGCGAGGCCGGGCACCAGTTCCTTGAGCAGCGACAGGCGCTTGGCCGAGAGGTCGACGCTCATCAGCGACAGGCCGGTGACGTTGCCGCCGGGGCGGGCGAGGCTTTCCACCAGCTTCGTTCCGACCGGGTCGGGCATGACGACGCCGACGATCGGGATGGTGCTGGTCGCCTTCCGGGCCGCGATCACGCCCAGCACGGTGATGGCGACGATCAGGTCGACCTTCGCGTCGGCCAGCTCCTGCGCCATCGCGTGGAACTGCGCGGTCTGCTCCGCCGGGAAGCGGTGGAGCAGCTCGATCGTCTTGCCGTCGACGTAGCCGAGGTCGGCGAACGCCTTCTCGATCACCGGCAGGTAGTCGCTCTCCTCGTCGGCATTGGCGGCGTGCCACAGCACGCCGACCCGCGGCACCTTCTTCGCCTGCGCCCGGGCAGCCAGCGGCCAGGCAAGGGGCCAGGCCAGCGTGCCCGCCGCCAGGGCGTGTCGTCTCGTCAGGGTCATGGCCAATTTCACCCTACAAAGCCCCGCCTGTCATCCCGAGCGCAGCTCTCTGTCATCCCGAGCGCAGCGAGGGACCTTTCCCGCCGCGCAGGAAGCGCGCGACGTGCGCGCGGAAGCCGTCGATGAATTCTCGCGCCACCGGGGTCAGCGTGCGCTGCGCCGGCACCAGCGCCGCGAACTCGAAGGCGATGCGCGGCTCGAACGGGCGCACCGCGATGCCGCGCGGCGCGTACTCGGTGGCGGTGAAGGGCTCGCACAGCGTGACACCCGCGCCGGCGCCGGCCAGCGCGCAGGCGATCTCCGACAGCGGCGTCTCGATGCGCTGCAGGCGGCTCACCCCGGCCTCGGCGAAGGCGTGGTCGATGCGGTAGCGCGACAGCGACGACGGGCCCAGCGAGATGAAGTTCTCGCCCTCGAAGTCCTGCGGCCGCAGCCGCTTGCGGCGGGCGAGGCGATGGTCCTGCGGCAGCACCGCGACGTAGGGCGCCGGCGGCATCGGCTCGCGCAGCACGGCGGCGTGCTCCATCGAGGTCTCGGCGAAGCCGATGTCGCTCTCGCCCTGGGCGACCGAGGCCAGCACGGCGTGGCTGACCAGTCCCGACAGCACGATGTGCAGCGTCGGCCGGTCGGCGAGGAAGGCGCCGACGAAGCGCGGCAGGAAGCCGTTGGCCAGCGCCGGCAGGGCGGCGATGCGCAGGTAGCCGGTGCGCCGGTTGCGCAGCTCGCTGGCCGCCTGGGCGATCCGCTCGAGCCCGACGAAGGCGCGCTCGACCTCGGCATAGAGCGCCAGCGCCTCGCCGGTCGGCACCAGGCCGGTGCCGCGGCGCTCGAACAGCACCAGCCCGAGCTGGGCCTGGAGGTCGCGGATCAGCCGGCTGACCGCCGGCTGGCTGACGTTGATCAGGCTGGCGGCGGCGCCGACGCCGCCGGTCAGCACGACGGCGCGGAACGCCTCGACCTGGCGCGGGTTCAGGGTGGCCATGGCGCTTTATAACATTCCGTTATGAATGGCGGGGGTAAATCGAATTTGACGCCGCCGCACATGGCCTGAAACATGCAGGGCACGGCAGCAGGGTGCCGGTACAGGAGGGGCTTCATGGCGCAGTGGATCAAGGGGATCGCGGTCGCGACGGTCGGGCTGCTGGCGGCGGCATCGGCGTCGGCCCAGACCAAGACGCTGACGGTCGCGGCCTACGGCGGCTCGTGGGAGCAGCAGCTGCGCAAGGACGTCATCCCGGCTTTCGAGGCCAAGCACGGCGTCAAGGTCGAGTACGTCGCCGGCAACTCGACCGACACGCTGGCCAAGCTGCAGGCCCAGAAGGGCAACCAGGTGATCGACGTGGCGATCGTCGACGACGGCCCGATGTACCAGGCGATCCAGCTCGGCTTCTGCGGCAAGATCGACGGGCTCGACAAGTCCGAGCTCTACCCGGCGGCGCTGTTCAAGGACGACAAGGCGGTGGCGGTCGGCCAGACGGCGACCGGCTTCATGATCAACACCAAGACCTTCAAGGAGAAGGGCTGGGCCACGCCGACCTCGTGGAACGACCTCAAGGACCCGAAGTTCAAGAAGCTGCTGGTCATCCCGCCGATCAACAACACCTACGGCCTGTACACGCTGATGATGTTCGCCCGCATGAACGGCGGCGGCGAGAAGAACATCGAGCCGGGCTTCAAGGTGATGAAGAACGACGTCAATCCCAACGTGCTGGTCTACGAGCCGTCGCCCGGCAAGATGACCGAGCTGTTCCAGTCGAACCAGGCGCAGATCGCGGTGTGGGGCTCGGGCCGCGTCCAGGCCTTCGCCAACACCGGCTTCCCGGTCGACTTCATCTACCCGAAGGAGGGCTCGCCGATCCTGCTCGCCTCGGCCTGCCCGGTCGCCAAGGCCAACCCGAACCCGCTGGCCAACGAGTTCATCAAGGTGCTGGTCTCGGCGCCGATCCAGACCATCCTCGCCAAGGAGATGGGCAACGGCCCGGTCAACACCAAGGTCGACGTCAACATGCCGGAGCTCCGGATGGCGCCGGTCGGCGAGCGCGCCAAGCTGATCATCTCGCCCGACTGGGACGCCATCAACGCCCAGCGCGAGGACTGGACCAAGCGCTGGAACCGCGAGGTCGAGCGCTGAGCGCCTTCCTCGTCCTCGAAGGGCTGAGCAAGCGGTTCGGCGGCAGCATCGCCGTCGACGGGCTCGACCTGGCGGTCGAGAAGGGCGAGTTCATCTCCCTGCTCGGCCCGTCGGGCTGCGGCAAAACGACGACGCTGCAGATGATCGCCGGCTTCGTCGAGCCGACCGCCGGCGCGATCCGGCTGGAAGGCCGCGACCTGCTGGCAATCAAGCCGGCCAAGCGCGGGCTCGGCATCGTGTTCCAGAGCTACGCCCTGTTCCCGCACATGACGGTGGCCGAGAACGTCGGCTTCGGGCTGGAGATGCAGGGCGTCGCGGCGGCCGAGCGCGCGAAGCGGGTGGGCGAGACGCTGGAGCTGGTCGGGCTGGGCGCCTTCGCCGGGCGCTACCCGAAGCAGATGTCGGGCGGCCAGCAGCAGCGCGTGGCGCTGGCCCGCGCGCTGGTGATCCGGCCGCAGATCCTGCTGCTCGACGAGCCGCTGTCCAACCTCGACGCCAAGCTGCGCGAGGAGATGCAGATCGAGCTGCGCCAGATCCAGCGCAGCCTCGGCACGACCACCATCCTGGTGACGCACGACCAGGCCGAGGCGATGGCGCTCAGCGACCGTCTGGTGGTGATGAACAAGGGCCGCGCCGAGCAGGTCGGCCCGCCGCACGAGGCCTACGAGCGCCCGGCGACGCCGTTCGTCGCGAGCTTCCTCGGCCGCACCAACCTGCTGGGCGGCAGCGGCGTGCGGCCGGAAAAGATCGCCTTCGCCGCGACCGGGCTGGCCGGCCGCGTCCGCACCCGCATCTTCCAGGGCAACCACTGGCTCTACCAGGTCGAGACGCAGGACGGCCTGGTGACGGTGATCCGCCAGAACACCGGCGAGGCCGTCCCGGCGGAAGGCGAGGCGGTGTGCCTGGCATGGTAGGTCCCGCTCGCCCGTTTGCTTGCAGAATAAAGGTCCCTCGCTGCGCTCGGGATGACAGGCAATTTTTCTGTCATCCCGAGCGTAGCGAGGGACCTTTCATCGGTCGGGGCGCGCGATGAAGTCGACGCCGTACCTCCTCAGCTTGCCGGCGCTCCTGCTGTTCGGGCTCGTGGTGATCGTGCCGCTGGTCATGACGGTGCTGCTCTCGTTCCACGACTGGGGGCAATACAAGGGCATCGAGCCGGTGTTCATCCTCAAGAACTGGCGCGAGGTCTTCACCGACTCCTACTTCCTCGAGATGTTCTGGCGGACCTTCCGCATCGCCTTCTGGGTGACGCTGCTATCGGCGGTGTTCGGCGCGCCCGAGGCCTACATCCTGAACCGCATGCGGAGCCCGTGGCGCGGCCTGTTCCTGCTGGTGATCCTGGGGCCGCTGCTGATCTCCGTGGTCGCCCGCACCCTGGGCTGGGCGCTGCTGTTCGGCGGCAACTCGGGCCTCGTCAACAAGGCGCTGGTGTCGGCAGGCGTCATCTCCGCGCCGCTGCCCTTCATGTTCACCGAGACCGGCGTGATCGTCGCGCTGACCCACGTGCTGATGCCCTACATGGTGCTGTCGGTGTGGGC
>JAIUOX010000156.1 GCA_020160955.1 Pseudomonadota bacterium | reverse complement strand
CGACATGCGCTTCACCTCGTGGGCGGTCGGCCGGGCGCTCGAGCTGAACCCGGCGGCCGGCAAGGCGATGGCGGAGGCCGGCCACGAGGTGGCGAGCCACGGCTGGCGCTGGATCAACTACAAGGACTTCACGCTCGAGCAGGAGCTCGACCACATGCGGAAGGCGGTGAAGGCGATCACCGACACGGCGGGCAAGCCGCCGGTCGGCTGGTACACCGGCCGCTTCGGAATGAACACGCTCGCCGCCGTGGTGAAGCACGGTGGCTTCCTCTACTCGAGCGATTCGTACAGCGACGACCTGCCCTACTGGGTGCGCGTCGAGGGCACGCCGCACCTGGTCATTCCCTACACGCTGGAAGTCAACGACATGAAGTTCGGCGTGCCGCCGGGCTTCACCGCCGGCGACGGCTGGCTGCAGTCGATGAAGGACAGCTTCGACGTGCTCTACGCCGAGGGTGCGCGCAGCCCGAAGATGATGTCGATCGGCCTGCACTGCCGGCTCGCCGGCCGACCGAGCCGTGCCGCCACGCTGGCGCGCTTCATGGACTACGTCGCATCCAAGCCGAAGGTGTGGGTGGCGACGCGCGAGGAGATCGCGCGGCACTGGCAGAAGGTGCACCCCGCCAAGGGCTGAGCACGCTCAGCCGATCGCGCCGCGGACCCAACTCTCGATCGCGGCGGCGCTCATCGCGCCGGAGCGGCGCCCGACCTCGCGGCCATGGTGGATCAGCACCAGGGTCGGGATGCCCTGGATGCCGTAGCGCCCGGCCAGCGCCTGCTGCTCGTCGGTGTTGACCTTGGCCAGCCGCACCGACGGCTCGAGCGACGCCGCCGCCTTCTCGAACTGCGGCGCCATCGAGCGGCAGGGGCCGCACCACGGTGCCCAGAAGTCGACCAGCAGCGGCACGTCCGACTTGGCGGCATGACTGTCGAAGCCGCGTTCGTCGAGCGCCACCGGGTGACCCTCGAACAGCGCCTTGCCGCAGTGGCCGCACTTGCCGCCGCCCGCGGCCAGCCGCTCGCGCGGCGCGCGGTTCAGGGTGTTGCAGGACGGGCAGGCGACGATCAGCGACTCGGTCACGGGAACCTCCGTACGCGGCAAATGGGTATGCCAGCGCAACGGCGCAAGGCGTCGACAAGCGAAAGGTCCCTCGCTGCGCTCGGGATGACAGTCCTTTCCTGTCATCCCGAGCGCAGCGAGGGACCCTTCTCGTGCTAGCGTGCCCCCATGACCCTGCTGCACGACCTGCCGACCGGCACCACCATGACCCTGCGCGCGCTGGCGCGCTTTCCCGACCGGGACGCCTTCGTGTGGGACGGCGGCAGGCTCACCTATCGCGCCGCGTACGAGCTCGTCGGCCGGCTGCAGGCGGCGATGAGCGCGGCCGGCCTGAAGAAGGGGCAGGTCGCGGCCTTCCTCAGCGCCAACAGCGCCGAGACCTGGTGCGCCGGCGTCGCCGCGCAGGGGCTGGGACTGGTCGTCACCTGGCTGCACCCGCTGGGCGCGCTGGCCGATCACCTCGATGTCATCGCCGACTCGGGCGCCACCGCGCTGGTCGTCGACCCGCGCACCCACGCGGCGCGCGGCGCCGAGCTGGCGGCGCAGGCGGCGGACCGGCTGGCGGTCGTGCTGACCATGGGCCGCGCCGATTTCGGCCGCGACGTGGTGGCGGCGGGCGAGGCGATCGGCAGCACCACCCCGATCGACCTCGCCACGGCCGACGACCACGCGATCATCAACTACACCGGCGGCACGACCGGCAAATCGAAGGGCGCGATCCGGCGGCACCGCTCGGTCGCCGCCGCGGTGCTCGCGACCTCGTCCGACTTCGAGTTCCCCGCGGTGCCGCGCTACCTCGCGGCGGCCCCGATCACCCACGTGTCGGGCACCAAGGTGCTGCCGACGCTGCTACGCGGCGGTACCGTCCACCTGATGAAGGGCTTCGATCCCGAGCGCTTCCTGCACACGATCGCGCGCGAGAAGATCAACTTCACGCTCATGGTGCCGACCATGATCTACGTGATGCTCGACCACCCGGCGCTCGACCGCACCGACCTGTCGTCGCTGGAACTCGTGCTGTACGGCGCGTCGCCGATGTCGCCGACACGCCTCGTCGAGGGACTGGAGCGCGTCGGCCCGGTGTTCAGCCAGCTCTATGGCCAGACCGAGTGCTACCCGGTGAGCGTGCTGCGCAAGGGCGACCACGATGCGCGCCGGCCCGAGCTGTTCGCGTCGTGCGGCTCCCCGATCGCCGGCTGTCGCGTGACGCTGCGCGACGAGGACAACAACGAGGTGAAGCCCGGCGAGGCGGGCGAGATCTGCGTGCAGGCCGCGCACGTGATGGAGCAGTACTGGAACAGGCCGGAGCAGACGGCGGAGACCTTCGCCGGCGGCTGGCTGCACACCGGCGACATCGCGCGGGCCGACGAGCGCGGCTACCTCTACATCGTCGATCGCAAGAAGGACATGATCGTGTCGGGCGGCTTCAACATCTTCCCGCGCGAAGTCGAGGACGTGCTGTCGTCGCATCCCGACGTCGCGATGGCGGCGGTGATCGGCGTGCCGCACGACAAGTGGGGCGAGGCCGTCGCCGCGCTCGTCGTCGCCAAGCCCGGCGCGTCGGTTGAGGCCGAAGCGCTCATGCAACTCGTGAAGGATCGCAAGGGCAGCACGCACGCGCCAAAGCAGGTCGAGTTCGTCGATGCCTTGCCGCTGACCGCGGTCGGCAAGGTCGACAAGAAGGTCTTGCGCGCGAAGTTCTGGGCCGGTCGCAGCCGCCAGGTCGGGTGAAATTCCACGCGAACATGCGGTGGTATTGAGAATTTTTTCGTGATCGGACGCGATGCGATACGCCGTTTCGCGCGTGATGTTCCTCACAATCTCTTTGCACGGCGCCGCACTATTCATCGCAACTGCGCCGCGTAAGTTGTAGCGATCAAAGAATTTTCGCCGATCGTTTCAAATGTAACCGAGGGCCAGGGTGCGGAAGTTCCGCACGCGTTCGCGCTTTGATCGAAATCATCGCCCTGTGCGAATCTCGCTGTCGCAGGGTTTACCTCGTCCCCCGAATCGTGGCAGCAAGACCCCGCTGTGACAAACCTGCGCTCCACCATCGCCGGTGTCGGCCTCGTCGCCGTCGCCCTCGCTGTCTCCGGATGCCAGCTCGGAGGCAAGCCGCCGACCACGTCGGGCTTCGATCCGCAGGTGGACCTGCGGCAAAAGGAAATCGACGAACGCAAGGACGAGGTCATTCGCCAGCTCGCGCATTGCGAGAGCGGCGGATGGGGACCGTCGGAGCGCAAGATCATCGGTGGCCGCGGCGCCTATCTCGGCCGCCTGCAGTTCTCGGTGCAGACCGTCATCAACTACCAGATCAAGCGCGACGGCATGCAGCTGAGCCGCGCCGAAGCCGCCGAGCTGGCGCACGACTACGATCGGGCCTCGGCGCTCGCCAAGTACATGATCTTCGACCTCGAGGAGCCGCATCACTGGCCGCTCTGCGCCCGCAAGATCGGGCTGCGCAGCCAGCTTGCCGCGGTGAAGACGATGTCGAACCAGGCGCAGGCCTACTGATCGGCCCTTCGCCGGCGATCGCCTGAAGGCCGCGCGTCGCGCGGCCTTTTCTATTTCAGCTCGCCGCAGAACTCCTGGATGCGCCGGCAGCCTTCGCGCAGGCTGGCGATGTCGGTCGCGTAGGAGATCCGGAAGTACGGGCTCATGCCGTAGGCCGCGCCCTGCACCGTCGCGACGTGCTTCTCTTCCAGCAGCGCGGTGACGAAGTCGGTGTCGGTGGCGATATGCCGGCCCGCCTTGCTGGTCTTGCCGATGCAGCCGGCGATGTTGGGGAACACGTAGAACGCGCCCTCCGGCTTGTGGCAGGTGACGCCCTTCGCGGCACGCAGCATGTCGACCACCTCGTCGCGCCGCTTCTGGTAGTCGGCGGCGCGCTCCTTCAGGAGGTCCTGCGGCCCGTCGAGCGCCGCCGCCGCGGCGGCCTGGCTGATGGTCGAGATGCCCGAGCCGATCTGGCCCTGCATGTTGATCATCGCGGCGATCAGCGGCCGCGGTCCGCCGGCGAAGCCGACGCGCCAGCCGGTCATGGCATAGGCCTTCGAGGCGCCGTTGACGGTCAGCGTGCGCTCCTTCAGCCGCGGCTCGACCTCGGCCACCGTGCAGAAGCCGAAGTCGTCGTAGGTCAGGTGCTCGTAGACGTCGTCCGACATGACCAGCACGTGCGGGTTGTCGAGCAGCACGTCGGCGATCTTGCGCATGTCGTCGCGCGAGCACACCGCGCCGGTCGGGTTGTTGGGGAAGTTCAGCACCACCCACTTGGTCTTCCGGGTGATCACCGCGGCGAGGTCGGCGGGACGCAGGCGGAAGTGGTTGTTCTCGGGGCAGGAGACCGGCACCGGCGTCGCTCCCGCGACCGTCGCCTGGTCGGCGTAAGAGATCCAGCCCGGCGCGGGGATGATCACCTCGTCGCCCGGGTTCACGCTGGCCATCAGCGCGTTGTACATGATCTGCTTGCTGCCGTTCGACACGAGGATCTCGTCGATCGCGTAGTCGAGGTTGTTGTCGCGCTGGAACTTGCGCCGGATCGCTTCCTTCAGCGGCTTCACGCCGTCCATCGGCGGGTACTTGGTGTCGCCGGCCAGCGCGGCGCGGTGGGCCGCCTCGATGGCATGCGGCGGCGTCGGGAAGTCCGGCTCGCCCGAGGACAGGCCGACGATCGACACGCCCTGGGCGCGCAGCTCGCGCACCTTGCGGGTCATCGCGGCGGAGGCGGACACCTTGACGTTGCGCAGGCGCTCGGCGACTTCGAACATGCTTCTTCCTCAGCCCTTCTTGCGTATCGTGAGCGCGATGCCGCCCAGGATGGCCGCCGAGGCCAGGACGAGCCTCAGGGTCAACGGTTCCGCGAGTAGCATCGCGCCGCCCAGCGCGGCAATGGCCGGCACGCTCAATTGCACCGTGGCGGCCGACGTGGCGGCCAGCGCCGGCAGGACGGCGTACCACAGGACGTAGCCCAGTCCCGAGGTCAGCGCGCCCGACGCGACGGCGTAGGCGACCCCCGCGGGGTGGACGCTGTGCTGGCCGGACTGGGCGAGCAGCAGGACGGCGGCGAAGGCCACCGCGCGCACGAAGTTGCCGCCGGTGGCCGCGATCGGCTCGCCGGCCTGGCGGCCGAGCAGCGAGTAGATGCCCCACGCCGCGCCGGCGCCCAGCATGAGGGCGGCATCCAGCGGCTCCGGCGCCGACAGGCCGGGCAGCAGCAGGAAGACGAGCCCCGCCACGGCGACCGCCAGCCCGGCCAGCCGCAGGCCGACGATGCGCTCGCCCTGCCACAGGCCCCACGCCGACATGGTGAGCTGCACCCCGCCGAACAGCAGCAGCGCCCCGGTCGCCGCCGTGAGGTCACGGTAGGCGAAGGAGAACAGTGCCGCGTAGGTGAACAGCATGGCGGCCATCGGCCAACTGCCGCCGCTGGTCGGCCGCACGCCGCGACGCCGCAGCAGCAGGGCCAGCACCAGCGCGCCCGAGGCCAGCCGGATGGCGGTGAAGCTCGCCGCGTCGATCGCGGTGTCTCGCAGTGCGACGCGACAGAGCAGCGAGTTGCCGGCGAAGGCCAGCATGGCCAGCGCCGTGAGCAGCGGCACGCGCAGGGGATGGGAGGAGGCGAGCATCGCGAAAGGTCCCTCGCTTCGCTCGGGATGACAAGGAATGGCTTGCGAAAAACCCCCTGTCATCCCGAGCGAAGCGAGCGACCTTTCCGGCTACACTCGCCGCATGACCGACATCCAACGCTGGCTCGGCGCGTTTGCCGATGCCCTCGACCGCAAGGACATCAAGGCCGCCGCCGCGCTGTTCCACGATCCCGGCTACTGGCGCGACCTCGTCGCCTTCACGTGGAACATCGTCACCTTCGAGGACCCCGCGTCGATCGCCGGCATGCTGGCGGCGCGGCTGACCGACGTCGCGCCGCGCAACTTCGCGCTCGAGGGCGGCGACGGCTGGTTCACCTTCGAGACCGCGATCGGGCGCGGGCGCGGCCACGTGCGGCTGCGCGATGGCCGCGCCCACACGCTGTTCACCGCGCTGCGCGAGCTCAAGGGCTTCGAGGAGAAGGCCGGGCCGACGCGCGAGACCGGCGTGCAGCACGGCGCGATCCGCGGCCGCGTCACCTGGACGGACCGCCGGCAGGCCGATGCCGGCGAACTCGGCATCACGCGCCAGCCTTATGTGCTGGTGATCGGCGGGGGCCAGGGCGGCATCGGGCTGGCGGCGCGGCTGAAGCGCATCGGCGTGCCGGCGCTGGTGATCGATCGCCTGCCGCGGCCGGGCGATGCGTGGCGGCGACGCTACAAGTCGCTCTGCCTGCACGACCCGGTCTGGTACGACCACCTGCCGTACCTGCCGTTCCCCGATCACTGGCCGATCTACACGCCCAAGGACAAGATGGGCGACTGGCTCGAGGCCTACACGACGATCATGGAGCTCGACTACTGGTCGTCGACGACCTGCCGGCGCGCGACGTGGGACGCGGCGCGCCAGGAATGGACGGTCGAGGTCGAGCGCGACGGCCGGCCGCTGACGCTGCGGCCGAAGCACGTCGTGCTGGCGACCGGCATGTCTGGCTTCCCCGAGATCCCGCGCTTCCCCGGCGCCGACCGCTTCCGCGGCAAGCAGCATCATTCCAGCGCGCACGAGGGCGGCGAGGGCTGGTCCGGCAAGAAGGCCGTCGTGATCGGCGCCAACAACTCGGCGCACGACATCGCCGCCGACCTGTGGGAGCACGGCGCCGACGTCACCATGGTGCAGCGCTCGCCGACCCTGGTGATGCGCTCGGAGTCGCTGGTCCGCGGACGCACGCTCTATTCCGAGGACGCGGTGCGCTCGGGCATCGACGTCGACAAGGCCGACCTGATGACGGCGTCGCTGCCGTGGGCGCTGCAGCCGTCCGCGGTGAAGCCGTTCGTCGACCAGGTGCGGCGCGACGACGCCGACTTCTACCGTCGGCTGGAAAAGGCGGGCTTCCGCCTGACCTTCGGCGAGGACGAGTCGGGCATCGGCCCGATGTATGCGCGGCGTGGCTCGGGCTACTACATCGATGTCGGCGCCTCGGACCTGATCGCCGATGGTCGCATCGCGCTCACGTCGGGCATCGAGGTCGACCGGCTGACCGAGGACGCGGTGGTGCTGAAGGACGGCCGTGAACTCAAGGCCGACCTGGTGGTCTATGCCACCGGCTACGGGTCGATGAACCAGTGGGCGGCGGCGCTGATCTCGCAGGAGGTCGCCGACAAGGTCGGCAAGGTCTGGGGGCTCGGGTCGCAGACCGCCAAGGACCCCGGCCCGTGGGAGGGCGAGCTGCGCAACATGTGGAAGCCGACGGCGCAGGATGGCCTGTGGTTCCACGGCGGCAACCTGATGCAGTCGCGATTCTACTCGCGCGCCCTCGCGCTGCAGCTGAAGGCGCGGCTGGAAGGGCTGGCGACGCCGGTCTACGCTCGCGCGCCGGTCCATCACAAGGTTTGACCGGCACGGGACCGGGGGACGGGAGGGGAGGTCGCTGCGTATGGAGAACGAGGAGCACCGCCCCCGCATGTCCGTTCGCTTCGCCGCCGCCGCTCTCGCCGCCAGCAGCCTGCTGGCCTCGTGCTCGTTCTACATGGCCGAGCCGCGGGTCGCGCACACCGACCTGCGCGCCAACCTGTCCGGGGCGGCCGTCGTGCCGCCGACCGCCAGCGGCGCCACCGGCTACCTCGAGGGCGTCTACCGGCCCTCGACCCAGGTCTTCGAATACCGGCTGAACCTGGTGGGGTTGAGCGGCCCGGTCAGCGGCGGCGCGCTGCACGGGCCGGCGGCGCCGGGCGCCGTGGCGCCGGCGGTGTCGCCGATCAACATCCCGATCTACGACTACACGATCCGCGACGGCGTGACGTTGACCCGCGAACAGGCCGCCGAGCTGCTGGCCGGCCGCTGGTATGTCAGCGTGACCACGCTGCAGTACCCCGGCGGCGAGATCCGTGGCCAGATCCTGCCGGTCGCCTCCCGGCCGTGACGGCTCAGTCGAACTTGTAGTTCCAGCCGATCCAGGCGGCGAGGCCGCGGCCCATCACCTTCTCGAGGTCGCGGCCCTTGAGCCACGGCAGCTCCTCGGTGAAGAAGGTCACGCACTGGCGGTAGCTGCAGGGCATGCGGGTGATGTCGGTGCCCCAGAAGAAGCGGTCCGGCCCGTAGGCGTCGAAGATGCGGTGCAGCCCGTCGTGCAGGTTGCGGAACGGGTAGGGCTCGGTCGAGTAGCCCGGCGCGCCGGTCGCCTTGACCGCGACGTTGGGCAGCTTCGCCAGCGCACACAGTTCGTCGAGGTTGCCGAAGGCGGCCGCGTCCTTCTCCAGGCGCAGCAGGCCGCAATGGTCGATGATCAGCTTCAGGCGGGGATGCGCCTCGGCAATCTTGCGGAACGTCGGCAGGAACAGCCCGGCCATCGTGGCGACCGGGATGCCTTCCTTCTCGGCGGCTGGCCACACCCAGTCGAGCTTGCCTTCGTGCAGCGCCTTCTGCTGGTCGGGGTAGAGCAGGGCCCAGCGCAGGCCCATCATGCCGGGCTGCCGGCGCCAGCCGACGATGCGCTGGCGACTCAGCGGGTCGTCGAGCTCGAACTGGCCCATCACGGCGAAGCGGTCGGGGTACTTCGCGGCGGCGTCGAGCGCCAGCTGGTTGGAGGTCGGGTCCCAGCTGTAGGGCGGGTGGATCAGCGCGGCGTCGACCCCGGCCTCGTCCATCTCGGCCAGCGCCTGCTCGGCGGTGAACTTCTCGACCTTGCGATGGGCGCCGCTGGGCGGCGTCACGGTCTGTGACCAGATATGGATCTGGGCATCGATGATCTTCATGGTGTCCTCCGCAAGCCCGTGCCGTCAGTTCGGCGTCGGTGCCGCCGGGTCGAGCAGGCCTTCGCGCTTCAGTTCGCTCCACAGGTCGGCCGGGATCGGGGCCGACAGGCGGCCGACATTCTGGGTCACCTCGCGCACCGCCAGTGCGCCGGGAATGACCGAGCAGACGGCGGGATGGAACAGCGGGAACTGCAGCGCCGCGGCGCCCAGCTCGACCTTGTGGCGGCGACAGACGGCCTCGATCTTCTGCGCCTTCTCGACCAGCGACGCCGGCGCGGCGACGTAGTCGTGCGTCGCGCCGGGCTTCACGTCGCCGGTCAGGATGCCCGAGTTGTACGGGCCGCCCAGCACCACCGACACGCCGCGCGTCACGCACTCCGGCAGGAACTCGGCGAGGCCGCCCTGCTCCAGCAGGGTGTAGCGGCCGGCCAGCAGCATGACGTCGAAGTCGCCGGCCTGGATGAAGCGCAGGCTGGTGTCGGCCTCGTTGATGCCGACGCCGATCGCGCCGATCACGCCGGCGCGGCGCAGCTCGTCGAGCGCGCGGAAGCCCGAGTCCATGACCGTGCGGAAGCGCTCGTCGAGGACCTTGCGGTCCTTGATCGTCCAGAAATCGACGTCGTGGACCAGCGCGATGTCGATGCGCGACAGGCCGAGCCGCAGCATCGAGTGCTCGAGCGAGCGCATCACGCCATCGTAGGTGTAGTCGAAGACCGGCGCGAAGCCGGGCAGACCGTTCTGGCGGAAGTCGGCCGGCGGCTTCTCGCCTGGCTTCATTGCATGCAGGATGCGGCCGATCTTGGTCGACAGCACGAAGTCGTCGCGTGGCCTGTCGCGTAGCGCCGCGCCCATGCGCAGTTCGCTGCGGCCGTAGCCGTAGAACGGCGAGGTGTCGAAGTAGCGCACGCCCGCCTGCCACGCCGCGTCGGTCAGCGCGATCGCCTCGGCGTCGGAAATGGTGGCGCGAAAGCCGCCCATCGGCGCGCCGCCCAGGCCGAGCGTGGTGACCTCGAGCTTCGTCCGGCCAACGCGACGTTTCGGAAGGGTGGTCATGCGGCCTCCTGCTCTGCGGTCGGTCCCTCGCCGCGCGTCGTGGTGCGGCGCAGGTCGC
>JAIUOX010000003.1 GCA_020160955.1 Pseudomonadota bacterium | reverse complement strand
TGTGGATCTTCTTCAGCTGGTCGATCAGGATGACCGCCGGGTCGCGGTAGATCGCGATGTTGCGGGTCGAGACCTTGATCTTGAGCGGCTTGTCGGCGGTGTAGCCCAGCCCTTCCATGATCTTGCGTGCCTCGGCGCGGCTCTTCTCGACGTCGGGCGCGTGGCCCGGCAGGGTCGCCACCATCTCCTTGGGCATGCCCCAGAAACCGGCCGGCGGCGGCAGCATGGCCGCGCCGTCGAGGTCGTTGCCCTGGGCCAGGATGTCGGAGAAGGCCTTGTTGTCGAGCGCCATCACCATGGCCTTGCGGACCTGCGGGTTGTCGAACGGCGGCTTGTCGCGGTTGATCAGCACGTTCGAGCTGACGTTGGTGGCGCGCGCCTCGCAGACCGCGTCGGGCTTCTGGCTCTTGATGTCCTTGAGCAGCGGGAAGGTGACGTCGGAGTCGAACGTCATGTCGAACTCGCCGGCGGTGAAGCCGAGCAGCCGCGTGCTGCGGTTCGGCACGATCTTCCAGTCGATCGCGTCGAGGTAGGGCTTGCCCTTGTTCCAGTAGTCGGGGTTGCGCGCCAGCTTGATCGACTCGTTGCGCTTGAACTCGACGACCTTGAAGGGGCCGGTGCCGATCGGCTTGGAGCGCATGTCGCGTCCGGGGACGTGGCAGGCGTAGACCGGCGAGTAGCCGGCGGCCAGCATCGACAGGAACGACGGCTGCGGCCGCTCGAGCACGAAGGAAACTTCGAGGTCGCCGTTCGTCACGATCTCCTTGACGTTGGCGTACCACAGCTTGCGCGGGCTCTTGCGGATGATCTCGTTCTTGTCGTCGCCCGCGCCGCGCACCGCGTCGAAGGTGCACTTCACGTCGGCCGCGGTGAACGGCTTGCCGTCGTGCCACTTCACGCCGCCGCGCAGCTTGAAGGTCAGCTTCTTGTTGTTGTCGGTCCATGCCCAGCTCTCGGCCAACTCGGGCACGATGTCGTCGGGGCTGTTCACCTTCTTCTTCGGATCGAAGAAGACGAGGTTGTTGAACACCGCCATGAAGGGCTGGTTGACCGAGATCGTCGACTCCTCGTGGATCGAGGCGCTCGGCGGATTGTCGCGATGGGAGATGCGCAGCGTGCCGCCCTGCTTCTGGGCCAGCACGGGCGTCGCCCACGCCGTCAACGCAACGGCCGTGCCGGCCGCGAACGACAGAAAGGTACGCATTCGAAACTCCTCCCTGGAGAGGCGCCGCATTGAAAGGGCGCTGTTTTTCTTCCCCGTTGGCTTGAGGCTATCACAACGTATGCGATGGCCAAGCGCTAAAGCGGCGCCGATTTCGCCGGGCCTTTCAATTCCACCTGGTTGCCCTCGGGATCGTGGAAATAGATCGACGGCCCGGTGCCTTCCGCACCGTAACGCTCGACGGTTTCGCCGGCCGATATGTTGAAGGGCGCGAGCCGCCTGACGATTTCATCGCGGTCGAACGGCGTCACGCGAAAGCACAGGTGGTCCATGTTCGCCGCGCCGGCGGCCGGCCGTTCGCCCGGCACGAGATCGAGCAGCGACGCCCCGGCCCGCATCTGAACCAGGTTCAGCCGCTCCAGCGTGCGCTCGACCCGGAAGCCCAGCGCGGATTCGTAGAATTTCACCATCGCCGCGAGGTCGCGCACCCGAAGCACGACGTGGTCGATTCGTTCGACATGGAAAGTCATGGCGTCTAGCCTGCCGCGCAAGAATTCGAAGGGAGAAAGCATGGCTCACGCGATCAACGCCGCCAAGGCCCGGCTGCGCAAGGACGAGCTGGCGCTGGGCATCGGCATCCGCCTGGTCCGCAACGTCGACATCATCAAGGTCATGAAGGCGGCCGGCTTCGACTGGCTGTTCCTCGACCTGGAACACGGCTCGATGTCGATCGAGACGGCCTGTGAGATCTCGGTGGCGTCGCAGGATTCGGGCATCGCGCCGATCGTGCGGGTGCCGCACGGCGAGCTGGCCATGGCGACCCGCGTGCTCGACGGCGGCGCCCTGGGCGTCGTCATCCCGCACGTCGACACCGCCGAGGAGGCCCGCGAGATCGCCGACCGGCTGCGCTACCCGCCGCGCGGCCACCGCTCGGTCGGCGGCGGCCAGGCCCAGTTCGACTACGAGGCGATGCCGCTCGCGGAGATGACGACCAAGAGCGACGACAACACGCTGATCGTGGTGATGATCGAGACGCCCAAGGCGGTCGAGAACGCCGAGGCGATCGCCGCCGTGCCGGGCATCGACTGCCTGCTCATCGGGTCGAGCGACCTGTCGATGGAGATGGGCATTCCCGGCCAGAACGGCCACGAGAAGGTCCGCGCCGCCGCCGACACGGTGATCGCCGCCTGCAGGAAGCACGGCAAGTGGCCGGGCATGGGCGGCGCCTACAGCGAGGAACTGCTGTCGCTGTACATCGGCAAGGGCATGAAGTTCATCCTCGCCGGCAACGACCTGCCGATGCTGACGGGCGCGGCGCGCGCCCACCAGGCGAAGGTGCGATCGATGAAATAAGGGTCCCTCGCTGCGCTCGGGATGACAGACTTCATTGTCATCCCGAGGGCGTAGCCCGAGGGACCTTTCAGCGCTTGCCCTCGATCTCGATCTCGAGGAGGTGCGGCTTGCCCGACGCGAAGGCGGCGGCGACCGCCGCCTTGATGTCGTCGGCCTTCGTGACGTGCGTGCCGGCGATGCCCATGCCGCGCGCCAGCTCGGCGAAGCCCAGCGCCGGACCGGTCAGGTCCATGTGCATGTAGGGCTTGTTCGACTTGACGTCGAAGCGCGCGCGGTAGGCGTCGATGTTGTGCTTGAGCACGCGGTATTCGCGGTTGGCGAGGATCACGAACACGATCGGCAGGTCGTGGTGCGCCGCCGTCCACAGCGCCTGGATCGAGTACATCGACGAGCCGTCGCCCGAGACGCACAGGATCGGCCGCTTCTTCTCGGCGACCGCCACGCCGATCGCGCCGGCCACGCCCTGGCCGATGCCGCCGCCGCGACCGCTGAAATAGTCGGCCGCGCCCTTGAAGGTGAAGGTCTTGAACAGGTCGAGGTTGGCCGTGATGGTCTCGTCGACCACCACGACGTCGGCCGGCGACGCGGCCTTCAACTCGGCCATGACGCGCGGCATCGAGGTCGGCGTGCGCGCCCACGCCTTCTGGACGCGCGCCTCCTGCGCCGCGTCCTCGGCCTGGCGGGCCGCCTTCAGCGCGTCGAGGCGCGCCTTGGCCGCGGTGCCGTTGATGCCGGCGGTCGCCGCGTCCAGCGCCTCGAGCGCCGCGCCGACATCGGCGATCACGCCGGCATCGACCGCGAAGTTGTAGGCCAGCCGCGGCGCCGCCGGCTCGACCTGCAGCACCTTGGTGCCGGCCGGGATCGGTGAACCGGGCGCGTACCAGACTTCCTCGAAGAACGGGCCGCCGACAAGCAGCACGAGGTCGTTGCCCGCAAGCTGCTTGGCGACGCCCGGCGCGTCGAACGCCAGCGTACCGCGGTAGGCGGGATGGTCGGTCGGGAAGGAGTTGCGGCCGCGCAGCCCCTCGAACCACACCGAGGCGCCGGTCCGCTCGACCAGCCGGACCAGTGCATCGACCGCGCCGGCGCGCGCGATCTCGTCGCCCGCGACGATCGTCGGATTGCGCGCCGCGCCGATCAGCTTCGCCATGGCGGCGATGCCGGCCGGGTCGGGCAGGCTGCGGGTGAACAGCGTCGCCGGGCGGCCGGCGCCGACGGTGGCCTCCTGCTCCATGACGTTGATCGGCAGGGCGACGAACACCGGGCCGGCCGGCGCCTCGTTGGCGATCTTGAAGGCGCGCTGCAGGACGGGGCCGATCTCGTCGGCGCTCTCGACCTGCACGCTCCACTTGGTGACCGGCGCGGCCATCGCGGCGAGGTCGTGGCCCAGCACCGGGTCGCGCAGCCGCATGCGGGTGTCCTGCTGGCCGGCGGTGACGACCATCGGCGAGTTGTTCTTCATCGCGCTGTAGATCATGCCGATCGCGTTGCCGAGGCCGGGCGCCACGTGCAGGTTCACGAAGGCGGTCTTGCCGCTGGCCTGGGCGTAGAAGTTGGCGGCGCCCACCGCGACGCCCTCGTGCAGGTGCACGATGTACTCGATGCCGGGATAGTCGGGCAGCGAATCGAGCAGCGGGCTCTCGGTCGTGCCGGGATTGCCGAAGATGCGATCGACGCCGTGTGCCACCAGCGTCTCCATGAATACCTGCCGACCGCGCATGGTCCTCCCCTTCCCTTTATCCGTTCGTGTCTTCGATCAGGCCTGTCGCGCCCGCAGCGCGTCGAGCGCGCGGTCGACGAAGCCCAGCCGGTCCTGGCCCCAGTAGCGCACGCCGTCGACGATGAAGGTCGGCGCGCCGAACACGTCCGCCGCCTCCGCATCCCGCGTGTACTGGCGATAGGCCTGCTGCACCGCGTCGCTGGTCTCGGCGGCGTGCAGCGCACGGCCGTCGAGGCCGTTCTCCTCGGCGATGCGGATGCGGACCTCGGCCGCCGCGGTGTCGCGGTCCTCGGCCCACAGGGCGCGCAGCAGCGCGTGACTCAGCCGGAAGGCGTCGAGACCCTGAAGCTGCGCGGCGATCACCATCCAGCCCGGCCGCTTGTTCCAGTCGGGGTCGGTCACCTTCTCGGGGTAGAACTTCGGCTTGAGCTGCAGCGGCATCTGCAGGTAACGCCGCCAGCGGTCCAGTTCCTCCTCGTGATACGAGCGCCGGGCCGGCGGGCGGGTGCGCAGCGGCACGCCGCCGGTGCGCGGCACGATTTCCTGGAAATCGAACGGCTTCAGGACCAGCCGCACCTTGTGGCGGCGCACGATGTCCTCGAGCTGCGGCCCCATGAAATAGGCCCACGGCGAGGACAGGCTGTAGAAGCACGGCAGTTCAATCATCACGTCGTCCCTGCTATGGGAACCGGCAGAGGGTGAGAGCACGGTATGGACGGTCTTGTCGAGCGCCAATCGGAAGGCCTGGACGCGCTGGAGAAAGTCGCGCGGCACGATCTTGCCCGGCTGAACCATCCGCCGGCCAACTGGGTGCCCGAACGGCGCGGCCCCGACGGCAAGCCGGTGCTCGACGTGCTGGTGGTCGGCGCCGGCATGTGCGGCCAGACCGCCGCGTTCGCCCTGCAACGCGAAGGCATTCGCAACCTCCGGGTGATCGACCGCGAGAGCCACGGTCGCGAAGGGCCGTGGAACACCACGGCGCGCATGCCGATCCTGCGCTCGCCCAAGCACCTGACGGGCGCCGACCTCGGCATCCCGTCGCTCACCTTCCGGGCCTGGTACGAGGCGCAGCACGGCGCCGACGGCTGGGAGAAGCTCTACAAGATCGCCCGCCTAGACTGGCTCGCCTACCTGCTGTGGGTGCGCAAGGTCATCGACCTGCCGGTCGAGAACGGCGTCGAACTGCTGCGCCTCCAACCGGCCGGCGACCTCTTGGCCGCGACGCTGTCGACCGGCGAGACCGTGCACGCGCGCCGGGTCGTGCTGGCCAACGGCCGTGACGGCGCCGGCGGCTTCCGCTGGCCGCGCTTCCCGTCGTTCGACCCGGCCGACCCGAAGCGGGCGGGCCGCGTCTTCCACACGCTGGAGGACATCGACTTCACGGCCTTCAAGGGCAAGCGGCTCGGCATCCTCGGCGTGCTGGCGACGGCGATCGACAATGCCGCCACGGCGCTGGAGAGCGGCGCCCGCGAGGCGATCTGCTACGCCCGCCGGCCGCACCTGCCGCAGGTCAACAAGTCCAAGGGCATTTCCTTCCCCGGCTTCCAGCGCAACCTCGGCCTGCTCGACGACGACTGGCGCTGGAAGATCTACACCTACCTGCTGTCGGCCGCCGCGCCGCCGCCGCACGAGTCGGTGCTGCGCGTGCAGAAGCTGCCCGGCTTCTCGTTCCGCTTCGCCGAGCCATGGACCGACGTGAAGGTCGAGGGCGGCGGCGTCACGGTGACGACCACCAGGGCCACGGAGAGGTTCGACGCGGTGCTTTTCGGCACCGGCTTCGACGTCGACATGGGCCGCGTCGCGCCGCTGGCCGCGTTCGCCGGCAACGTGCGGCTGTGGGGCGACGTGCGGCCGCCGGCCGAGGCGCGCGCCCACGAGGAAGCGGCGCGCTATCCCTATGTCGGGCCGGGCTTCGAACTGACCGAGAAGCAGCCGGGCCGCACGCCGCTCCTGCCGCGCATCCACCTGTTCAACTGGGGCAGCATCCTGAGCCAGGGCGCGCTGGCCGGGGACATTCCCGGTACCCGCTTCGGCGCGACGCGGCTGGCGGAGGCGATCTCGCTCTCGCTGTTCCGCGAGGACGTCGCCGTCCACGTCGCGGCGATGCAGGCGCTCGAGGATCCCGAGCTGCAGCCGACCGATTACTTCGTGCCACGCGACCGCCGGAGCGGCACGCTCTGACGGCACGCAACGACCTCGGGGGAGGATGACATGCAGGCGGACTATGTGGTGGTCGGCGCCGGCTCGGCCGGCTGCGTCGTCGCCGCGCGGCTGGCGGAGACCGGCGCGTCGGTGATCCTGCTGGAGGCCGGTCCCAGCGACTGGCACCCGATGATCCATATCCCGGCCGGCATGCGCTCGCTGATCCGCAACCCGCTGGTCAACTGGAACTACACGACCGAGCCCGACGCCGCGACCGGCAACCGCCGCATGGAGTGGCCGCGCGGTCGCACGCTGGGCGGCTCGAGCTCGATCAACGGCATGCTCTACGTGCGCGGCGCGCCGGCCGACTTCGACGGCTGGGCGCAGATGGGCTGCCGCGGCTGGAGCTGGGACGACGTGCTGCCGTGGTTCCGCAAGTCCGAGCACTACGTGCAGGGCGGCGACCGCGAGATCCGCGGCCAGGGCGGGCCGCTCAAGGTCGAGGACTACCGCACCATCCTGCCGCTCACCCACCGCTTCGTCGAAGCCGCGCAGCAGGCCGGCTTCCCGTTCAATCCCGATCTCAACGGCCGCCAGCGCGACGGCGTCGGCTACTCGCAGATGACGCGGCGCGGCCGCTTCCGCGGCTCGACCGCGCAGACCTACCTGCGCGAGGCGCGCGGCCGCGGCAACCTCAGGGTCGAGACCGACGCGCAGGGCGGCCGGCTGCTGTTCGAGGGCAAGCGCTGCGTCGGCGTCACCTTCCAGCGCGGCGGCAACCTCACCGAGGTGCGGGCGCGGCGCGAGGTCATCGTGTCGGGCGGCTCGATCAACTCGCCGCATATCCTGCAGGTCTCGGGCGTCGGCCCGGCGGCGCACCTGCAGGCGCTGGGCATCCCGGTGGTGCACGACCTGCCCGGGGTCGGCGCCAACCTGATCGACCACTACGTGATCCGCGTCGTGCACCGCGTGCACGGCACGCCGACCGTCAACGAGATCGCCCGCTTCCCGCGCGTGCTGCCCGAGATCGTGCGCTTCGCCGTGACCGGCCGCGGCGCGCTGACCTTCGGCGTCACCACCGCGCAGGTCTTCTGCGACAGTCGCGAGGGCCTCGCCTCGCCCGACCTCCAACTGCTGTTCACGCCGGGCAGCACCCACCCGCTGAAATTCGGCCAGCTCGACGAGCAGCCCGGCATGAGCTGCGTGGTCTGCGTCGTGAAGCCGGACAGCCGCGGCACCGTGATGGCCGAATCGGCCGACCCGTTCGCCCGCCCGGCGATCCGGCCCAACTACCTGACGGCCCGCACCGACGAGCTGGCGCTGCTGGCGGGCACCCGCCACGTCCGCCGCATCTTCGCGTCGCCGGCGCTGCAGGCCCACAGCAAGGGCGAGATCCAGCCCGGTCCGGACGTGCAGAGCGACGCCGACCTGCTGGCCTACGCGCGGCGCGCCGGCAACACGCTCTACCACCCGGTCGGCACCTGCAAGATGGGCGAGGACCCGCGCGCCGTCGTCGATTCGCGGCTGCGCGTGCACGGCCTGCAGGGGCTGCGGGTGATCGACGCCTCGGTGATGCCGACGCTGACCACCGGCAACACCAACGCGCCGACCATCATGATCGGCGAAAAGGGCGCGGCGATGATCGCCGAGGACGCGCGCTCAGCGGCGTGAGCGCAGCCAGGCCGCGATCCGCGGATCGGCCGCGAACGCCGTCCACGGCAGGGTGAAGCGCAGGCGCGGCGACTCGCACACCGCCTGGGCGCCGCTGTCGGCCAGCCGCAGGTGCCAGCTCTGCTGGCCGGTCGGGTTCTTCTTCGCGAAGGCGCGCGCCGACAGCAGCGCGATGTTGCGGCCGCCGTCGGGATCGCGCACCGAGCGATAGCGGATCGCCTCGACGCGCGCCGCGCGCGCCGCGTCGGCCAGCGCCTGGCAGGCCGCGTAGTCGGTGAGGTGCGTCCACGCGGCAGCGTCGCGCGCCAGCTTGCCGGCGGCAAGGTCGATGCCCCGCCGCGTCGCGTAGGCCACCGAGAAGGCGGTGTACTCGGCCGGGTTCGACGGCCACGGCGTGCCCGGCGACTCGGCGAAGAACAGCAGGCGGTAGAAGGCGACCTCGGCGACCGCCGTGCCCGGCTCCTGCGCGGCGTAGAACACGCCCTCGCTGAGGCCGGCCCGGCGGAAGCGCGAGCCCGCGGGATAGGGCGCGCCGTAGCGGAACGGCGTCGCCAGCAGGTAGTGCAGGCCGGCGGCCTCCGGCGGCGGCGCCGGCTTGGTCGCCTCGACCAGCCGTTCGAGCAATTCCTGCTCCTCGACCGTGTCGACCAGCTTCAGGCTGGACACGCGGTGCTGCGCCTCGACCAGCCGCCAGCCGGTGCCGGACAGCGCGCGCGCCTCAGACGACAGCGCGGCGGGCGTCCAGGTACTGGAGGACATTCATCAGCCCCGGGATGGTCTGGATCAGCGTCACCGGTTCGCCGTCGAGCGCGGTGTTGCGGTTGCGCAGCCACGCCGCGGCCACCGCGTCCTCGCCGGCGACGATGGCGTCGAGCGAGCGCCACATCCGGACGAACAACAGCGCCAGCTCGAACGCCTTCTGGTCGGGCCGCAGCTCGAGCTGCCCGGCGCGCAGGCGCGACACCGAGGCCTCGGACAGGCCGAGCACGTTGGACAGCACGCGGTTGGTCAGGCCGAGCCGGGTGGCGGCCGCCAGCGCCGCCTTGGTGACGACGGTCGCGGGATCGGGCCGGCCGGCCGGCCGGGGCTTCGGGGAGCGCATCGGGCGAACCTTTCTGGAGAAAGGATAGCCCTCCCGCCTTTCTCCTGCAATCGGCCGCCCGGGCCGCCTACTCGATCTTCGCGCCGACCGCCTTGACCACGTCGGCCCACTTGGCGCGGTCGCGCTTCACCGTGGCGGCGAACTGCTGCAGCGTCTCGTAGCGCGGCGTGTTGCCCATCTCGGCCAGCTTCTTCTGGGTCTCGGGATCGTCCAGCGCGACCTTGATGGCGGCGTTGAACTTCTGCGCCACCGCCGGATCGAGGCCCTTCGGCCCGAAGATCGCGAACCAGGTGTAGCTCTCGTAGCCCGGCAGGCCGGCCTCGGCGATGGTCGGCACGTCGGGGATCGCCGCGACGCGCTTGGCCGTGGTCACGCCGAGCAGGCGCACGGTGCCGGCGCGGGCATGCGCCAGCACGGTCTGGACCTGGTTGAAGATGCAGCAGACATCGCCCTTCAGCACCGCCTGGATGGCGTCGGGGCCGCCCTTGTAGGGCACGTGCACCATGTCGAGCCCGGCCTTGTGGTTGAACTCGGCGAAGGCGAGGTGCGTGCCGGTGCCGTTGCCGGTCGAGGCGTAGTTGTACTTGCCCGGCGCCGCCTTCACGGTGGCGATGAAATCCTTCACCGACGCGACGTCGATCACCTTGGGGTTGATCGTCAGCACGTTCGAGACGTCGACCAGGGTCGAGATCGGCGTGAAGTCGGCCTCGACGTCGAAGCTGAGCTTCGGGTAGAGCGCCGGGTTGACGCCGTGGGTCGCCGCCGTGCCCAGCAGGAACGTGTAGCCGTCGGGCTTGGCATGGGCGACCGCCTCCGACGCGACGTTGCCGCCGGCGCCGGGCTTGTAGTCGAGCACGAGGCGCTGCCCCAGCGACTTCTCGAGCGACGGCTGCAGCAGGCGGGCCACCACGTCGACGCCCGAGCCGGCCGGGAAGCCCATCAGCACGGTCACGGGCTTGCTCGGCCAGTCCTGGGCCGACGCCGAAGCCGCAGAGAGAAAGAGCGCGGCAAGAGAGCCCACGAGGGCTTTCAGCATGGTGATCTCCTGAGAAGCGGTGATTTGACTGCTATGCTGGGGCATCGAAGGGAGAAATGCCATGGGGTACATGACCGAGGAGCGCCGCCTGATCCAGGAGACGGCGCGCGCCTTCGCCCTGAAGGAGGTCCTGCCGGTCGCCAACAAGCTGGATCCGGAGAAGGGCGACATCCCGCCGGAACTGATCCAGAAGCTGGCCGACATGGGCTACTTCGGCATCGTCATCCCCGAGCAGTACGGCGGTCTCGGGCTGGGTGTCTTCGAGTACTGCCTGATCACCGAGGAGCTGGCGCGCGCCTGGATGAGCGTCGCGTCGATCATCGCCCGCGGCAATGGCCTGAGCGCCGGCCGCGGCATGACCGAGGAACAGCGCGCGGTCTTCCTGCCGCGCGCCGCCCGTGGCGAGTTCCTCGGCGCCGCCGCCATGTCGGAGCCCAACGTCGGGTCCGACCTCGGCAGCATTTCGTGCCGGGCGCGCCGCGACGGCGACGACTGGGTGATCAACGGCAACAAGTACTGGTGCACCTTCGCCGACGGTGCCGACTACATCATGCTGGTCGCGCGCACTTCCGATCCGCCGGATCCCAAGCGCAAGCATGTCGGCCTGTCGTCGTTCCTGATCGAGAAGCCGCGCGGCACGCTGCCGCCGGGCGTCAAGGGCGCGCCGATCCCCAAGATCGGTTACTTCGGCTGGAAGACCTGGGAACTGGCCTTCGACAACTGCCGCCTGCCCGGCTCGGCCCTGATCGGCGAGGAAGGCCGCGCCTTCTACTACGTCTCGGCCGGCCTGGAGCGCGCCCGCGCCCACACCGCCGCGCGCTCGATCGGCCTGGCGCGCGGCGCGCTGGAGGACGCCACCGCCTATGCCCAGGAGCGCCGCCAGTTCGGCCAGGCGATCGGCGACTTCCAGAACACCCGCTTCCGGCTGGCCCGCATGGCCACCGACATCGAGGCGGCGCGCCAACTGATGTACTTCGTGGCCGACGAGATCGACCAGAAGCGGCGCTGCGACAAGGAAGCCGCGATGGTCAAGCTGTTCGCCTCCGAGATGGCCGAGCGCGTGACGTCGGAGGCGCTGCAGGTGTTCGGCGGCGCCGGCTACACCACCCTGCACGCCGTCGAGCGCTACTGGCGCGACGCGCGGCTGACCAAGATCTTCGAGGGCACCTCGGAGATCCAGCAACGCATCATCTCCGATCACCTGCTCGGCCGCACCAAGAGCGCCTGACATGGATATCGCCGATCCCAAGATGATGGATCACATCATCCGGGGAATCCTGATGGTGGGCGCCACCGGCGTCGTCCAGGTGGTGGCGCAGTACGCGCTGAGCCACCTGCTGGACGCGCTGCCGTCGCCGCCGGAGTCGCGCTTCCCGCGCTTCTTCAGCCTGGCGCACAGCGTCGGCGCGGTGATGATCCTGCTGCTCGGCCACGTCGTGCAGGTGCTGCTGTGGGCGATGCTGTACTTCTTCGACTGGCACGCCTTCGGGAGCTTCGGCGACGCGGTCTACTTCTCGCTGGCCAGTTTCACCACACTGGGCGCCTCGGAGCTCACCCTGCCGACCAACCACCGCATGATCGGCGCCTTCGAGGCGGCGGCCGGCGTGATGATGTTCGGCTGGTCGACCGCGCTGCTGGTCGCCGTCGTCGTCCGCACCGACCACAGGCGCCGCCCCTGATCACCGCCGACCGGAGACCGACATGACCGACGCGATCCAGGACTTCATCTCGACACCGCCGGCGCTGCGCTTCGCCTTCGCCATCACCGCCCATGTCCGACCGGTGATCGACCTGGGGCAGACCGCGCGCGGCCATCGGCGGATCATCGACATCGTCGGCGGGCGGGTGCACGGGCCGCGGCTGGAAGGCGAGATCCTGCCGGGCGGCGCCGACTGGCAGGTCGTGCGGCCGGACGGCACCATCGAGGTGGTGGCGCGCTACACGATCCGCAGCAGCACCGGCGCCCTCGTCTACGTCCAGAACGAGGGGCTGCGCGTCGCGACGCCGGAGGTGATCGAGAAGCTGGCGCGCGGCGAGGCGATGCCGCCGGACAGCTACCACTTCCGCACGGCGCCGCGCTTCGAGACCGCCGAGCCGTCGCTCAAGTGGATGGAGCGCGCGACCTTCGTCGGCAAGGCAACCCGGGCCCCCGACGGCGTCGCCATCGGGTTCCACGAGGTCCTCTAGCTAGTCGCGGTAGGTCGGGTCGATCCGGTCGAGCTTGCGCAGCAGGGCCGGCCAATCCATCACGCCGAACGGCCGCCGCACGTGCGGCTGGTAGTTCATGTAGGTCGCCTGGACGACGTCGTCCGGCACCTTGGTCAGCGGCGTGTTGCACGACAGCGCCGCGATCTGCGTCTTGCACGACAGTTCGAGGCGATGCATCGCGTTGAACGCCTCCGGGATCGTCGCCCCGGTCGTCAGCAGGCCGTGGTTGCGCAGGATCATCGCGTTGTTGTCGCCGAGGTCGCGGACCAGCGCCTCGCGCACCGCGGTGTCGAGCACCACGCCGCTGAAGTCGTGGTAGCTGATCCTGGCGAAGCGCATCGAGGTCTGGGTGTTGGGCAGCAGGCCGCATTCCATGGTCGAGACCGCCATGCCGGCCCAGGTATGGGTGTGCAGCACGCACATCACCTCGGGCTTGGCCATGTGGATGGCGCTATGGATCACGAAGCCGGCGCGGTTGACGCCGTAGTCGAGCTCGCCGAAGTCCGGCTTCGACAGGATGTTGCCCTCGTGGTCGATCTTGAGCAGGCTCGACGCCGTGATCTCCTCGTAGAGCAGGCCGTAGGCGTTGATCAGGAAGGCGTCGGGCTCGCCCGGCACGCGCACCGAGATGTGGTTCGCGATCAGGTCGGACATGCCGTAGAGGTCGACCAGGCGGTAGCAGGCGGCGAGGTCGACGCGGGCCTGCCACTCCTCCGGCGAGACCTTGGCGCGCAGGCTGGCGACGGGCGTTCTCTTCAGGGCATGCACGGTCATGGCGGGTCTCCCGGTGGATTTCGGGGAACCGTACTGCCGCGGCCGGCGACCGTCCACGGCCGCCGCGCCGGTTTCAGCGCTTCTTCAGCGGCTTGAGGTCGGAGGCGATCGGGTAGGCCGTGGTCGACTTGATGCGCTCCATCGAGAAGCGCGACGTCACGTTCTTCAGCGGCATCGTGTCGATCAGCTTCTTGTAGAAGGTGTCGTAGGCCTGCATGTCGGGCACGGCGACCCGCAGCATGTAGTCGATGTCGCCGGCCATGCGGTGGAACTCCATGACCTCGGGCATCGCCGTCACGGTCTGGGCGAACTTCGACAGCCAGGCCGAGGAATGATCGCCGGTCTCGATCGACACGAACACCGTCAGGCCGACGCCGATCGACTCGGGCGAGACGATCGCCACGCGGCGCAGGATGACGCCGGCCTTCTCCAGCCGCTGGATGCGCTTCCAGCACGGGCTTTGCGACAGCCCGACGCGGTGCGCGATCTGCGCGAGGGACAGGCTGGCATCCTCCTGCAGGAGGGCCACGATCTTGCGGTCGATCGCATCCATGGGTCGTTCATCCTTCGGTCCGGGCCACTGTCGGGCCGCGGTCCGGAAATCTCAACAGGGAGGTTCGGGGATTGGCCTCAGACCGGCTGGGCGTCGAGGGTCACCGGCGCACTGGCCCGGGCGCTCAGCACCTCGGCCAGGGCCTCGACGTCGCCGTCGAGCGGGCCGGCGAAGCTGGCCAGCCGCGGATCGGCGCCGTTGAACCACGACAGCCGCCACGCGCCGTCGTGACAGACCAGCGAGCCCACCACGCGACCGTGAAGGGACACGGTCCACAGCGCCGGTTCGCCGTTGGCGGCGAAGATCAGGCGCGTGGCGCGGGCAACGAACTGGTTGGCCAGGCTGAACATGGCACCGAGTCTGGAACCGGTCGCCGGCACGGGCAATGAAACCGGTGGCCGAAACGCAGGGCCACGACAGCAGATCGATCTCCGCCACCCGCGGGACAGAGCAAATTCTTCCGCCGCGCCGGCCGGCGGCTAGTTGATGGCCGATACCTCGCGGAAGTAGCGCTCGACCCCGACCTGCAGGCTGCCGGCGCGTGGCAGGGCGGTCAGCGTGTTGCCGATGGTCCCATCGGCCAGCACGCCGCCGGCGAGGCTGGCGCTGACACCCTCGACCCGATGCAGGGCCGCGGCCAGCAGGTAGCCAACCTCGTCGGACATCTGCGGACCGGCCAGCAGGTAGCTCCACGAGCCGATCGTCTGGATGGCGTCGAACTGCCGGCGGTAGCGGCCGGCCGGGACAACCGCGCGGTGCAGGAAGCGGTAACGCTCGATGATCTTCTGACCCTGCTCGGGGCCCGGCGTCACGAAGCGGCCGCCGCGCGGATCGCTGGCCACCGCGATGAAGCCCGGCCACCGCTTGCCGACGCCCCACATCGCCGAGGCGCGCCCGTCGAGCACGAGGGCCACGCCGTCGGTCATCCGGTCGGTGAAGATCGCCTCGAAGTCGCGCTCCATGTCGAGCCCCAGCGGCTCGAGCGTGTAGCGTGCCTGCAGCGCGGCGGCCGATCCCCGGACCGTCCACACCACCGGCCGTTCGCGCAGTTCCTCGATGTCACGGTAGCGGCTCTCGGCGCGCACCACGAACATGCCGGGCGTCGAGAAGGCGACGCTCACCACCTTGAGGTCGTTGGGCAGGCCGACCGCCGGGTTGAACAACGGGTGGGCGACCTCGCCCGACACCAGGCCGAGATCGAGCCGGCCTTCCTGCAGCAGCGCGGCGTTCTCGGCACTGCCCTGGGTCCGTTCGAGCCGCACGTTGATCGACGGGTTGGCCCACCGGACGGCATCGGCGAAGGCTTCGCCGTAGGTGGTGAAGCTGCCGCCGTCGCTGGCCGTTCCCACCCGCAGCACGAGCGGCGGCGCGGCGCTGGCCGGCCGCGTCGCCAGTGCGAGTCCCGCCAGCAGCGCGCGCCGCGACAGGCGCAGGGAGCGCCGGGACGGAACTATCGGGCGACGGGGCGAGCGCCGGGGATCGTCACGGTCGGACACCCGGAGCCTCGTAGCGCATGCCCCGGGCGCGGTCCATCAGGTAGGCCTCGAGCGCGACGTACGGCGCCGCGTCGAGCGGCCAGGCCTCGGCCCGGATGCCGACGAGGCAGTTGCGCAGGCGCCGCTTGAGCGAGCCCAGCGCCTGCCACTCGAGGCGGTAGATCGGGTAGGCGGTCGGATGGGCCTGCGGGATGACGACGCCGGCCAGCTTCTGCCCGGCATTGTCGTCGTGGCAGATGGCGCAGGACAGGTTGAGCTGGCCCTGGCGCAGGCGGTACAGGGCCGCGCCCTCTTCCCGCACCGCGGCGAGCCGCGGATCGTCGGGCGGCGCGATCGGCAGGCCGCGCGACTGGCGGGCGACGAACGCCTCGAGGGCCAGCAGGTCGCGGCTTTCCGGCGCCAGGGCCGGCGCCTGCTGGTGTTCGGTGCGGCAGCGGTTGATGCGGCCCTCGAGGTCGATCGGCGCGTCGCCGCCGCGCGGGATCGCCGGATAGCGCACCGCCACGCCCTTCATGTCGGCCACCGTGTGACAGCCGTCACAGGCCTTGCCGGTGGTGCCGGCCGGGCGTGACCACAGCTGCTCGCCCAGCTGCACGAACAGCATCGCCGGGTTGGCGGCGTCGTCGGCCTGCATGCGCTGCAGGGCCTCGCCCATGTCCTGGGTGCCGGAGCGGCGCGGGTCCGGGGCCTGCGCCCCGGCCGGCGTCACGGCGTGGGGCAACAGCTGGGCCAGCGCGAACGAGACGGCGAAGACACCCGCCAGCAGCGCGCCGGCGGCCCAGCGTCCGGGGCGGTCAGGCAACCTCAATGGCGACCGACTCCTCGGCCGAGAATCCCTCGTCACCGGTCCAGCGGAAGGTGATCCGGCCGCTCTCGCTCGCCACCGCGAAGAACGACACGAACGGGTTGGCCGAGATCGCCGGCGAGAACGCCATGCTGAAGATCTCGACGCCGTTCCAGGTGGCGACGAACCGCTCGATGATGTTGCGCGGGATGATGGTGCCGTTGGTGCCTGGCCGGAACCCGGTCTCCATCGGGTGCAGGATGAGCGCCTTCAGCTCGATCACCTCGCCCTTGCGGGCGGCCTTGGGGGCGTTGATCAGGACGTTGGTCACGTCAGGTCCTCGAGGCAGGCGGCCAGCGTGACGATGACGTCGGCGCTGGCGCCGTACAGCTCGCCGCGGCTGGTCTCGGCGATCGCCACGATGCGCTGCGAATCGCCCAGCTTGATGCGGGTGGCGACCGCGGCGCGGCCGTTGCGCGGGCCGAGCGTCGCGTCGAACACCCGCGGCTGCGGGTTCTTCTCGTTGAAGACGTGGATCGCCCGCACGTGGTCGGCCTCGGTCATCGGGCTGTCGACCGACACGGTGAGCGGCACCGCGTTGCCGTTCTCGACCAGCGGCGGCAGGTCGAGGGTCACCCGGCCCTCGCGCACCGGCCGGCCGCCGACCAGGTCGCGGATCGCCTGCGCCATCGCCTCGGGCGTGGCGCTTGCCGGCGCCAGCGGCACGATAGTGAACAGCGCGCTGCCCGCCAGGAAGGTACGTCTCGTCGTCCCCGACATCACTGCTCCTTGAGGGTCGCGAGCCACGCCACGACATCCTCGATCTGCTGGGCCGTCAAGATGGTCTTGTCCTCGAAGGCCCGCGCCACGCGCTGCAGCCCCGACGTCCTGTAATACGACGGCATGATGGTGTCCGGATTGAGACGCGCGCCATCGACCAGCCGCAGCCGCAGCTGGCCCGGCGACAGCCGCGCGCCCGCCCCGGCCAGGCTGGGCGACAGCGTGCCCTGGAAGCGTTCCTCGGGGAACGGTCCGCCATGGCACAGCAGGCAGAGGCCGACGCTGCGGTTGGCGACGATGGCGCGGCCGCGCGCGGCGTCGCCCGGGGTGTCGGTCAGCGGCCGCGGGATGGCGTCGCCCACCACCTCGACCGCGGACGGCGCGACCTCGGCCCGCGCGGCCGCCGCGAGGCCGGCCAGCAGCGCGACGCAGAGCGCGACCCTGCGCATTCAGCCGAACACCTCGGCGGTGATGGTCCGGAACCAGCTGGCGGCGTTCTGCGCCTCCTGGCCGCGGAAGCCGCCCACCACGTCGAGCGGGCTGACGCCGCCCGCGCCGGGCACGTCGGCCAGCACGCCCTTGTCGGGCCGGTAGACCCCGGCGATCGAGATGCCGTAGTCGGGCGCGACCAGGCTGTAGCAGGTGTTGATCAGGATCGGGTCGGGCGGCGTGCGGCCGGCCAGCCGTTCGACGATCGCCGCGGCGCAGACCTTGGCCTGGGCGTTGGCGGCGAACGCCGACTTCGGCATGCCGCCCATGATCGCCGCGTCGCCGATCACGTGGATGCCCGGCCGCAGCGTCGACTCGAAGGAAACCGGCTCGACCGGGCACCAGCCGCTGCGGTCGGCGACGCCGGCCTGCTGGGCGATCGCCCCGGCCTTCTGCGGCGGGATGACGTTGCCGACCGCCGCCTTGTGGCGGCCGAAGTCGGTGACGAAGGTCAGCGTCGCGGGATCGACCGAGGTCACCTTGCCGCCCTGGCTGAGCGGCACCCATTCGACCAGACCCGGGTAGAGCTGCGCCCACGCATTCTGGAACAGCCGCTGCTTGGAAAAGGCGTCCTTGGAATCGAGGATCAGGAGCTTCGACTTCGGCTTCCAGATCTTGAGCCAGTAGGCGACCAGGCTGGCCCGTTCGTAGGGACCGGGCGGGCAGCGGAAGGGATTGGCCGGCGCCGACATCACGACCAGGCCGCCATCCTCCATGGCCTGCAGCTGGTCGCGCAACAGCGTCGTCTGCGGGCCGGCCTTCCAGGCGTGCGGCATCTTCTGCGCCGCCGCCTCATCGTAGCCCGGGAGCGCGGTCCAGTTGATGTCGATGCCCGGCGCCATCACGAGGCGATCGAACGACAGGCGATTGCCGTCGGCCAGGGTGACGGTGCGCGCCTCGGCGTCGACCGCGGTCGCCGCCGTCCGGGCCAGCGTCACGCCGCTCTTCCTCACCGCGTCGTAGCCGAACTGTTGCTGCGACAGCTCGCGCAGCGCGGCCAGCACGTTGTTGCTGAACGGGCACGACGTGTAGATCGGGTTGGGCTCGACCAGCGTGACGTCGAGCGACGGCTGCAGCGCCTTCAGCGTGCGCGCCGCGGTCGCGCCGGCGAAGCCGCCGCCCAGCACGACGACCCGGCCCGGCGCCTGCGCCGAGACGATCGACGGCGCGGCGAGGCCCGCGGCGGCCGAGATCCTGAGGAAGGTGCGACGGGTCGCCATGGCGGGGATCACTGCGGTTGGGCGGCGAACCACGCGGCGATCGCCGCGATCTGCTGCTCGTCGAAGCCCTTGGCGATGCGGCCCATGACCGACGACGGCCAGGCGCCGCTGCGGTAGTTGTTCATGAAGTCGACGATCTCGCCCGCCTTGCGGCCGGCGATGCGCGGGATCGAGGAATCCGGCAGCGGCCGCGACGCGTGGCAGCCGGTGCAGGAACTCGCGCCGGGCGGCGCGAGCAGCGGCGCGTCCGCCGCCGCCGCGGGACCCGCAGCACCCGCTCCCGCTGCCAGGGCGCCGGCCAGCGCGAGCGCGCCGGCCGGTCCCCGAAGCAGCAGGCGGGACGTCACGACGACTTCTTCAGGTCGTGGTGCATCAGCGGCAGGTCGCGCACGCGCTTGCCGGTCGCCTTGGCGATGGCGTTGAGCACCGCGGGCGCGGCGACGGCGATGGTCGGCTCGCCGACGCCGCCCCAGAAGTCGTGGGTCGGGACCAGCACCGTCTCGACCTTCGGCATCTCTTCCAGCCGCAGGATGTTGTAGCTGTCGAGGTTGGTCTGCTCGACCGCGCCGTCCTTGACGGTGATCTCGCCGTACAGCGCCGCCGACAGGCCGTAGGCGAACGAGCCCGCGACCTGGCGCTCGATCTGCGCCGGGTTGACCACGTGGCCGGGGTTGGTGGCCGCGGTGATCTTGTGGATCTTCAGCATGCCCTCGGGGCTGACCGAGACCTCGGCGACGCCGGCCACGTAGCTGCCGTAGCCCATGACCTGCGAGATGCCATGGAAGTGGCCGGCCGGCAGCGGCTTGCCGTAGCCCGCCTTGTCGGCCGCCGCCTTGAGCACGGCCGCCCACTTGGGCTTCAGCATCTTGAGCCGGAAGGCCAGCGGGTCCTGCCCCGCCGCCTCGGCCAGCTCGTCCATGAAGCATTCCATGTAGACGGCGTTCTGGTTGACGTTCACGCCGCGCCAGAAGCCCGCCGTGATGTGCGGGTTGCGCATCGCGTGGTCGACCAGCAGGTTCGGCACGTCGTAGCCGTAGGTCGCCTCGGCGCCCGACTGCATGACGCCCTGGAAGGCCGCCGGGTCCATGCCGTTGACCAGGTTCTGCGGCAGCAGCGAGGCCAGGATCGACTGGCCCGAGATGCGCATGTGCAGGCCGACCAGGTTGCCGTTGGCGTCGAGGCCGCCGGTCAGCTTGCACATCGTCGTCGGGTGATACTGGCAGTGCGTCATGTCCTCTTCGCGCGTCCAGATCAGCTTGACCGGCGTGCCGGGCATCTCCTTGGCGACCAGCACGGCCTGCCGCACGTAGTCGGCGCGGCCCCGGCGGCCGAAGCCGCCGCCCAGCATCAGCTTGTAGACGTCGCACTGGCCGACCGGGAGGCCGGAGGCCTCCGACGCGGCGGCCAGCGCTGCCTCGCCGTTCTGCGTGCCGCACCACACCTCGCACTTCTCCGGCGTGAAGCGCGCGGTGGCGTTCATCGGCTCCATCGTGACGTGGTGCTGGTAGGGGAAGCTGTAGGTCGCCGTCACCTTCTTGACCGCGCCGTCGATCGCCGCCTTGGCGTCGCCGACCTTGTTGCCGACGAACGCCTCGTTGGCGTCGAGACCTTCCTTCAGCATCGCCTTGATGGTGTCCTGCTGGACTTCGCCCAGCTTGCCGACATCCCACTCGACCGGCAGGGCGGCCAGCGCGTTCTTGGCGTTCCAGAAGGTGTCGGCGACGACCACGACGGCATTGCCGTCGATGCCCAGCACCTTCTTCACGCCCGGCATCTTCTCGACCTTGGCGGCGTCGAAGCCCTTGAGCTTGCCGCCGATCACCGGGCAGGCGCGCACGCTGGCGACCACCATGCCGGGCATCGTGAAATCGATGCCGTACATCTGCTTGCCGGTCACCTTGTCGAGCGTGTCGAGGCGCTTGAGCGGCTGGCCGGCGATCGTCCAGGTCTTGGGATCCTTGAGCTTGACCTCCTTGGGCGGCTCGAGCTGCGCCGCCGCGGCGGCGACCGCGCCGTAGGTCGTCGACTTGCCCGAGGCGTGCGTGATCACGCCCTTGGCAACCTTGCACTCGGCGGCCGGGACGTTCCACTGCTTGGCCGCGGCGGCGACCAGCATCTCGCGCGCCATCGCGCCGCCCTCGCGGACGTACTGCTGGCTCTCGCGGATGCCGCGGCTGCCGCCGGTCGAGAAGTTCTTCCAGACGCGGTTGCGCTTCAGGTTCTCGCCCGGCGTCGGGTACTCCCAGCCGACCTTGTTCCAGTCGCACTCGAGTTCCTCGGCGACCAGCTGGCACAGCCCGGTCAGCGTGCCCTGCCCCATCTCCGAGCGGGCGACGCGAATGATCACCTTGTCGTCGGGCTGGATCACCACCCAGGCGTTGATCTCCTTGACCTCGGCGGCCTCGGCGGCGGCCCACGGAAAGCTGAAGGCCAGCGAGAACCCGCCGGCGGCGGTGGCCGAGGCGGCGAGGAAGCGGCGGCGGCCGAGCGATGTCTGGATCGTCATGGTCTGTCCCTCCCCGTTCAGGCCTTGGCCGCGGCGTGGATCGCCTCGCGGACCTGCACGTAGGTGCCGCAGCGACAGATGTTGGTCATCGCCGCGTCGATGTCGGCGTCGGTCGGCTTGGGATTGGCGGCCAGCAGTGCCGTCGCGGCCATGATCATGCCGCTCTGGCAGTAGCCGCATTGCGGGACGTCGAGCGCCGCCCAGGCGGCCTGGATCTTGTTCAGCTTGCCCTCGATGGCGAGGCCCTCGATCGTCGTGATCTTCTTGTTGCCGACCGAGTTCACCGGCGTCTGGCAGGAGCGCGTCGGCACGCCGTCGATCAGCACCGTGCAGGCGCCGCACTGCGCGATGCCGCAGCCGTACTTGGTGCCGGTCAGCGCGAGCTGCTCGCGCAGCACCCACAGCAGGGGCGTGCGCGGATCCGCGGAGTGATTGAGCGCCTTGCCGTTGACGTTGATGACAGCCATCCCGGTCTCCTGTTGCGTGGAGGTGTTGGCCGGGAGCCTAACCGAGCGCCTGCCGAGCGGCCAGCGATCGGGCCGCTTTCACAGAGGTGTGAACGGCCCTACGGAACGGTCGCCAGGAAGACGCGGCGATAGTTGCCGCCCAGCAGTTTCGCCGTCTCCTCGGCGTTGAATCGCGTGCGCAGCGCCGCCGCCAGCGTCGCCACCTCGGCGTAGCCCGGCACGATGCTAGGGCTGCCCAGCCCCAGCATGTCGGTGCCGAGGCCGACATGGTCGATGCCGACGATCTCGACCAGGCGGGCGAAGCCGGTGACGAAGGCGTCGAGGCTGGGAAAGAAGGCGGTCGGCGGCCACAGGCCGATGACGCCGCCCGTGTCGGCCACCGCCTTTGCGTGGTAGGGCAGGATGCGCCGCGTCCACGCCGCCGGCCGCTCGGTCAGCGAGGTGTGCGACAGGACGAGCGGCTTCGACGTGACGGCGGCGGCCTTCTGCACCAGTTCGTAGGTTCCGTGCGCGACGTCGACCACGATGCCGAGCTGGTTGCAGCGCCGGATGACCTCGGCCCCGAAGGCCGTGAGGCCGCCCTGCGTCGAGGGCTCGGTCTGGATGTCGCCCAGCTCGTTGACGCGGTAGTGGGTGAGCTGGAGATGGCGCAGGCCCCAGCGCTGCCAGGCGTCATCGAGCCGCTCGATCCGGCCCTCGAGGAAGTCGGCGCCCTCGGCGGCGACGATCACCGACGGGCGCGACGCGTGGGCGGCACGCAGGTCGGCCGCGCTGCGCACCAGCGCCAGGCCCTGGTCGCGGACCAGCGCGTGCAGCTGGCCGAACGCCGTCTGGCCGAACGAGGCGAGTTCGCCCGGCCGCGGCTCGCGCACCGGCCGGATTCGCCCGCCGGTCGTCTGGATCACCGGCGAGTCGGCGACCATGGCGAGGCAGATCGCCGACACGCCGCCCTGCCGCATCGGCGCGGCGACGGCGGAGAAGGTCGCCCGGCCGTAGGTCGCCAGGATCAGGTTGCCGGCGTGGCTGTGGATGTCGACCGCGGTGCCGTCGGCCGCCTGCGCCAGCGCCGCCCCGGCGGGCAGGCAGAACAGCGGGCTGGCCGCCATCAGCGCGCGCCGGCCGAGGCCGGCGACCGGCGCGGCATCGACCAGCCGGTAGCGGGCGCCGCCCGGCTCGGTCACGACCTGCCAGGTGCCGCTGAGCCGCAACGCCTCGCCGCGCAGGCGCAGCGGCGTGCGCATCGTCACCTCGACCACGGCCAACGGGTTGGCGGGCACGCAGCCGGCACAACAGCCGGGCTCGGCCATCATCAGGAACTGGTCGGTCGAGGCGGCCGGCAGGAACGCCACGGGATAGCCCGCGAGGTCGACCTGTCGCCCGTCGGCGCGGTCCGCCCGCGGACCGCCGAGATCGTGCCATCGCAGCTTCATCGCCACCCCGCCCCCAAAGCGACGGGACGAGGCTAGCGACGGTCAGCCGGGGGAGCCAGCGTCGCGGCTTCCCACCGACTGCAGCGAGGGCCTACCGGTCGCCCGAGACCTCGGTCTCGTCCGGGTTGGGGCCACCGACCCAGCGGTAGACGATGCCGGCCAGGACGGCGCCGATCACCGGCGCCACCCAGAACAGCCAGAGCTGGTCGATCGCCCAGCCACCGGCGAACAGCGCCGGCGCCGTGCTGCGCGCCGGGTTCACCGAGGTGTTGGTGACCGGGATGCTGATCAGGTGGATCAGCGTCAGGCCGAGCCCGATGGCGATCGGCGCGAAGCCGCGCGGCGCGTTGCCGTGCGTCGAGCCGAGGATCACGAACAGGAAGGCGAAGGTCATCGCGACCTCGCAGACGAACGCGGCCGCCAGCGTGTAGCCGCCCGGCGAGTGCGCACCGTAGCCGTTGCTGGCGAAGCCGGCATGAACGTCGAAGCCGGCCTTGCCGCTGGCGATAACGTAGAGGACCGCCGCGCCGACCAGGCCGCCGATCACCTGCGCGGCGATGTAGCCCGGCAGTTCGGACGCCTTGAAGCGGCCGCCGGCCCACAGGCCGATCGACACCGCGGGATTGAGGTGGCAGCCCGACACGTGGCCGATCGCGTACGCCATGGTCAGCACGGTCAGGCCGAAGGCGAAGGCGACGCCGACGAAGCCGATCCCCAGCGCCGGGAAGGCCGCCGCCAGCACGGCCGACCCGCAGCCGCCGAGAACCAGCCAGGCCGTGCCGATCATCTCGGCGGTGAGCTTGCGCAACATGTCGATGTCTCCCGTTTCTTGTCAGGAGAGTCTAGTCGGTTGCATCCAGCGCCAGAAGTACAAACGAAGGTCCCTCGCTGCGCTCGGGATGACAAATTGACTGTCAGAGCTTCGGCGGCGGGTAGTACGGCCGGTCGCCGAGCGCCTTCACCCGTTCCCAGAAGCCGGGGCCCGAGGCCTTGCCGACCTCGTCGAGGTCGGCGGCCTGGCGCCACATGCTCCACGACTCGGGATGCAGGGTGCTGGCGGTGTTCATCTGGCGGTCACCCTCGGCCGCGTCGCCGTGTGCGCGCAGCCAGACGCCGAGCCGGAAGCGGGCATGCGCCTCGGCGATCTCCGGCGTGACCCTGGGCAGCGCGGCGCGCGCCTCGTCGGCCGGCATTGCGTGCCGGCCGGTCGTCACCCACGCCCGCACCGCGTCGAGGTAGGCCTGGCGCGCGGCCAGCCGCTCGGCCTGGTCCTCGGGCGACAGCGTGCGGGTCTCGAGGTTCATGCGCCGGAAGTGGTCGGTCGACCCGGCGGTCTCGGGCGGGCGCACGATGCGGCCCTGCTCGTCGATCCAGACCGCCTGCGGCACGTTCACGAGGTTGTAGAGATCGGCCAGGCGATGATCGGTGTCGATCAGCTGCCAGTAGGACGACTTCGCCTGCTCGATCCACGGGCGGGCATGCTCGGCGCCGCGGCTCTCCTGCGCCACGGCGACCACCATGAAGCCCTTGTCCTTCAGCTCATCGTAGAGGGCCTGCCACACGGGCAAGTCGAACCGGCAGCCTCACCAACTGGCCCAGGTCGCGAGGAACACCTTGCGGCCACGCAGCGCCGACAGGGTACGCAGGCGACCATCGACGTCGGGCAACGTGACGTCCGGCGCGACCAGGCCCTCCAGCGCGGCGTTGCGCTCGTCGGCCGGCGCGCCCAGCGACCACACCGCGCCGTCCTCGGCCGCGATCACCGGGCCGCCCAGCCGGGTCCAGAAGGCGGCGACGTCGACCTCGTCGCCGGCCACCGCCGTCGCCGGCAGCGGCACGCAGCGCTCGTCGCGGCACATGCCCTCGGGCTTCAGCGTCCAGCCGGTGACGCGCTCGGCGTCGCGGCGGTGCAGCCACAGGCCGTCGCGCGCCGTCACGCGGTGCTCGCCGGCCGGGGTCAGGATGACGGTCACGGCGTCCTCCCTACTTCGGAGTGGAGATCGACGTTTCCTTCGAGGTGATGAACTCGAGCAGGACCGGGATGCCCTTCTTCGTCTGCTCGATGCCGCGCCTGATCGCCGGCACGATGTCCTCGGGCTTGGTGATGCGCTCGCCGTAGCCGCCGAAGGCGCGGGCCATCGCCGCGTAGTCGCCCGAGATGTCGGTCGAGCGGTACTTCTCGGTCGACACCTTCATGATGTGCAGTTCGATCGCCATCGAGAAGTTGTTGAGCAGGATCGACATGATCGGAATGCGCTCGCGCACCGCGGTCTCGAAATCCATGCCGGTGAAGCCGATCGCCGCGTCGCCCCACACGTTGATGCAGAGCTTGTCCGGGCAGGCGAGCTTGGCGCCCATCGCCAGGCCGAGGCCGTAGCCCAGCTGGGTCGTCTTGCCCCAGCCGATGTAGGTGTGCGGCGCCGTCGTCTTCCAGAACGGCGAGAGCTGGTCGCGCGGGCTGCCGGCATCGTGGGTGATGATGGTGTTGGCGACGTCGACCGTGTTCTGCAGCTCCCACAGCACGCGGTACGGGCTGAGCGGCGCGTCGTTGCTGGTCAGCTTCGGCATCCACTCGGCCAGCCACGCGTCGGCCACCGCCTTGATCTCGGCCGCCACCGGCGCGGCATCGCGCCTGGTGGCGCCGGCCGCCTTGCACGCGGCGACCAGCCCGGCCAGCGTCAGCTTGGCGTCGCCCACCAGGCCGTACTTCACCGGCACGTCCTTGTTGATGTGCGCCGGGTCGAGCGTGGCGTGGATGATCGTCTTGCCGGCCGGCATCGAGATGCCGAAGTTGGTCTCGGTGAAGGAGCAGCCGATGCCCAGGATCACGTCCGACTGGTCGAGGAACTGGCGCACCGCCTTGGGGTAGGCGCGGCCGCCCGAGCCGAGCGACAGCGGGTGGGTCTCGTCGAAGCTGCTCTTGCCCTCGAGGCTGGTGCAGACCGGGATGGCCAGCAGCTCGGCCAGTTCGCGGAGCTCGTCGTAGGCCTCGGCCCAGTGCACGCCCTGCCCGGCGTAGATCACCGGCCGCTTGGCCGCCATCAGCACGCGCGCCGCCTCCGCGACCTGTGCCGCGTCGGGACCGTACTTGGCGACCAGCACCGGCTCGTAGTTCAGCGGCTCCGGCGCGTCCTCGCCGTAGGCGTCGCCCGGCAGCTCGACGATCACCGGCGCGCCGCGGCCGTTGCGCAGCAGGCTGAAGGCCCGGCGCATGATGTTGACGATCTCCTTGCCGCTGGTCACCGGCTCGCAGTGCTTGGCGACGTGCGCCATGGCGATCGTGGTGTTGAAGTTGGGCGGCACGTGCGCGAGGCGGCGCGGGTAGCCCTGCGGGATGACCAGCAACGGCACCGATTCGCCGAACGCCTGGGCGACGCCGCCGTACGCATTCTCCGAGCCCGGCCCGTGCTGCATGCAGAACACGCCCATGCGGCGGCCCTTGCTGAGCCGCGACACCGCGTCGGCCATGTGCAGGCCGATGCGCTCCTGGCGAACGATGATCGGGCGGATGTCGACCGCCGCGCACGCCTCGATGAGATGGTTGACCGGGTAGGCGAACAGGTACTCGACGCCTTCCTTCTTGAGAATTTCGGCGATCGCTGGCCCGGTCTTCATCGGCGTGTTCTCCCGTCTACTTGTTCAGTTCCCTCATCGCGCTGTCGAGGCCGCCGAGCGTCAGCGGGAACATGCGATTGGTCGTCAGCTGCTGCAGCAGCTGGATCGACGGCGTGTAGCTCCAGTGCCGTTCCGGCACCGGGTTCAGCCACACCATGCTGCGGTAGGTATCGGCCATGCGCTGGATCCACACCTGGCCGGCTTCCTCGTTCCAGTGCTCCACCGAGCCGCCGGGGTAGGCGATCTCGTAGGGGCTCATCGAGGCGTCGCCGACGAAGATCACCTTGTAGTCGGGCGGGTAGGTGTGCAGCAGCTGGGCCGTCGAGAAGGTGTCGACGTGGCGGCGGCGGTTGTCCTTCCACAGCTTCTCGTAGAGGCAGTTGTGGAAGTAGAAGAACTCGAGGTGCTTGAACTCCGTGCGCGCCGCCGAGAACAGCTCCTCGCAGACGCGGATGTGGGCGTCCATCGAGCCGCCGATGTCGAACAGCAGCAGCAGCTTCACCTTGTTGCGCCGCTCCGGCACCATCTTGATGTCGAGGTAGCCGGCATTGCGCGCCGTCGAGCGGATCGTGTCGGGCATGTCGAGCTCGACCTCGGCGCCCTCGCGCGCGAACTTGCGCAGGCGGCGCAGCGCGATCTTGATGTTGCGCGTGCCGATCTCGACCGTGTCGTCGAGGTTCTTGTACTCGCGCTTGTCCCACACCTTGACGGCGCGGCCCTCGCGGCCCTTGTCCTGGCCGATGCGCACGCCCTCGGGGTTGTAGCCGTAGGCGCCGAACGGCGAGGTGCCGGCGGTGCCGATCCACTTGCTGCCGCCCTGGTGGCGCTTCTGCTGCTCCTCGAGACGCTTCTTCAGCGTCTCCATGAGCTTCTCCCAGCCGCCCATCGCCTCGATCTGCTTCTTCTCCTCCTCGGTCAGGAGCTTCTCGGCGAGCTTGCGCAGCCACTCCTCCGGGATCTCGGCGGCGACGCCCTCCTGGGGCAGCGCCTCGAGACCCTTGAAGACGTGGCCGAACACCCGGTCGAACTTGTCGAGGTTGCGCTCGTCCTTCACGAGGACGGCGCGCGACAGGAAGTAGAAGTCGTCGACGTTGTACGCCGCGACTCCCTTGTCCATCGCCTCCATCAGCGCGAGGTACTCCTTGATGGAGACCGGCACCTTGGCCTCGCGCAGCTCCAGGAAGAAGTTAATGAACATCGCGGCCTCCTAAACGACCGGACCGGCGGGACGGCTGGCTTGGCGGCTTACTGGCGCTGCTCGCGGCGCGCCATGAAGGCGAGGCGCTCGAACAGGTGGACGTCCTGCTCGTTCTTGAGCAGGGCGCCGTGCAGCGGCGGGATCAGCTGCTTGGAGTCCTTGGAGCGCAGCGCGTCGGCCGGGATGTCCTCGACCATCAGCAGCTTCAGCCAGTCGAGCAGCTCGGAGGTCGACGGCTTCTTCTTCAGGCCCGGCACCTCGCGGATGTCGTAGAAGATGTTCAACGCCTCGCGCAGCAGGGTGCGCTGCAGGTCGGGGAAGTGGACGTCGACGATCTGGGTCATCGTCTCGCGGTCCGGGAAGCGGATGTAGTGGAAGAAGCAGCGGCGCAGGAAGGCGTCCGGCAGTTCCTTCTCGTTGTTGGAGGTGATCATCACCACCGGGCGCTGGCTGGCCTTCACGACTTCCTGCGTCTCGTAGACGAAGAACTCCATGCGATCGAGCTCGAGCAGCAGGTCGTTCGGGAACTCGATGTCGGCCTTGTCGATCTCGTCGATCAGCAGCACCGGGTGCTGGTCGGAGGTGAAGGCCTCCCACAGCTTGCCGCGCTTGATGTAGTTGCGGATGTCCTTGACCCGCTCGTCACCGAGCTGGCTGTCGCGCAGTCGCGAGACGGCGTCGTACTCGTAGAGGCCCTGCTGCGCCTTGGTGGTCGACTTGATGTGCCACTCGATCAGCGGCGCGTTGAGCGCCTTGGCGACCTCGTGCGCCAGCACGGTCTTGCCGGTGCCCGGCTCGCCCTTGATCAGCAGCGGCCGCTGCAGCGCGATCGCCGCGTTGACCGCGACCCGCAGGTCTTCGCTGGCGACGTAGGAGTCGGTACCGGTGAATTTCATGGTGCAAAATCCAAGTTTTTCCGAGTGATGCTTGGGGTCACCCTAGGTTGGCCGCGCCCCCCAACGCAAGGACGCCGAGGCCCGGACCGCCTGCCCGCCACCGACGCGCGGATCAGGCGGGCCGGACAACGAAATAGACGATGGCCGCGGCGGCGATCAGCAGCGACACCGCCAGCCGGGGCGAGGCGAAGGACAGCGGCGGCGCCGGCTTGCCCGGCGGCGCCACCTCGTCGGCCGGCTTGCGGCCGGTGATCATCGCGCCGATCAGGTTCTGGCGCTTGACCACGAGGTAGCCGACGGCGGCCAGCACGTGCAGCGCGACCAGCAGCAGGAGCACGTTGACCCACGTCTTGTGGAAGGCGGTCAGCCGGTCGACCCAGGCATCGGCGATCTTCGTCGCGAGCGGGCCGTTGACCGTGCCGAGGTCGGTGTCGGCCGAGAACAGGCCGGCGGTCGCCTGCGCCAGCACGGCGAGAAGGAGCACCACCACCATGATCCCGCCGACCGGGTTGTGGCCGGCCTCGTAGGTCTTGCCGCCGCGCAGCACGGTCGCGAGGTAGCCGAGCCACGCGCCCGGTCCCTTCACGAAGCTGGAGAAGCGCGCCGTCGTGCTGCCGACGAAGCCCCAGGCGATGCGGAACAGCAGCAGGGCGAGGATGGCGTAACCTGCCCAGAAGTGCAGCTTCATCCAGTCGCCGGCGGCGCGGCCGGAGAAGTAGGAGGTCGCGATCAGGATCACCAGCGCCCAGTGGAACAGGCGCACCGGCGCGTCCCACACCCGCACCTTCTTCTTGTCGTCGGCCATCTCGCTTCTCCCGCTCCTGCCGGCACACGCAGTCGTGATAAGACGTGCCCGCCGGACCTGTTCGCTTTCGGTCCGCTGTCTGCAACAAATAGCGTGCCGCCGCGGACAAGATGCCGCCGGTCGCGAGGTTTTGATAGGGGATCGATTGATGAAGAAGACTCTGGTTCTGGCGATGGTCGGCGCTGTCGCCGCGGGCGCCATGGTGGGTGGCGCGACGATCGCGATGGCCCAGGCCAACGTGGTCAAGGAGCGCCAGGAGAACCGCAAGCAGGCGGGTGCCGCGATGCGCGCCATCAAGGGCATCATCGACGCCAAGGGCCCGACCGCCGGCGCCGTCGCCGAGGCCGCCAAGCTGAAGACGCTCGAGGCCGCCTTCATCAAGATGTTCCCGGCGGGCTCCACCCAGGACTCGAAGGCGCTGCCGGCCGTGTGGACCGACTGGGCCGGTTTCCAGGCCGCCAGCAAGGCGTCGGACGCCGCCTACGACAAGCTCGCCGCCGCGGCGGGATCGGGCGACCAGGCCGCGCTGGCCGCGGCGTTCGCCGACACCGGCAAGACCTGCGGCGCCTGCCACGACAAGTTCCGCGCCAAGGCCAACTAGCCTTCGGCACATCCGGATCGAAGAAGGCGGCGGTCGCGAGACCGCCGCCTTTTTCTTTGCCTGCAGAAAAGGAAAGGCCGGTCGCTTGGGGAACGACCGGCCTTCTTTCAGACCCGTGACCTTGGGGTGGGTGGGTAGGCGAAGTCCCTTGGGTGTGTGGGAAGGGAGGGAACTTCGCCGGTGGCCGTCAGGCCACCGCCACGGGCTGTTGGGGTACCGTGAGCGCCTGGAGCACGATGGCTTCGGCGGTGAAGCGCCAGGTCCGCGAGGCGTGGACCGGCGAAAGGCGCAGCTGCTCGCGCATGTTCATCCAGCTGTCGAGGCCGAACGCCACGTCGAGCGAGTCGAGGACGAGGTCGCGGGCCGACGGGTCGAGGTTGCCGAGCTCGGTCGAGAACCACGCCGCGAGGCGCTCGCGCAGCAGCTTGCGCAGGTGGGCGACACCGAGGCCGACGGCCGGGGCGACGCTGCGCACCCGCTCGGCGAAGTGCCACACCGGCAGCCACTCTTCGAAGACCTGCGAGCGATCCGACACCAAGAGGTCGATGCGGCTGGCCAGCGGCGCCGCGGTGTCGACCGGCCGGCCACGCTCGAACGCCCGGCTGACCGCGAGGTCGAAGGCGGCGGCGTAGAGGTCGGCGAGGCTGGTGAAGTGCTGGAACAGCGCCCGGCTGGAGACGCCGGCGATGGTGGCGATGGCGGCGGAGGTGGGCTCGACGTCGCCGGCCTGGATCAGGTCCAGGGTCGCCTGGATGAGGCCTTGCCGGGTCCGCAGACCGCGAACGATGCGACCGTCCTGGGAACGGGAAACGTCGACCGGGAAACCGACAATTTTCATAGGAAAACCAATTAAATAGAATTTGCTCTAATGACGCTACCTTAACACGGGAAGGTCACAGCGTAACTTGCAAAAATGCATATCTTGGGGAACCAAGATCCATGAATTGCTGTACTTACTCGGACCAAGATAGGCGAATTTGGGTGGTCTGACATTGCATTGCCCCGGCAAGAAACAGGCGTTCCCCTGCATTCTCCGAGTTCACGGAGCCGGTCAATGATCCAGGTCACAACGGGGGTGTGGAAGTCGGGGCGGGAGCCAGGCCGATCGCGCGGCCAGGGAACGCGCAACGGGGAAACCAGGCCCCGGAAATATGAAAGGCCGGTCGCTTGGGGAACGACCGGCCTTCCTTAGGAGCCCGCCTTGGGTGGGGTGTCGAAGCCTTGGGGTGTGTGGGAAGGGGGCTTCGAGAAGCGGTCTTGGGAAACCGCCGGCGGGCTATGGGGAACTTTGTGGGTGGAGCGCCGGGCGCTGCCTGATGGTGCGAAATCCTTCTGGAAACAAATGCCGTTAACGAATGACCGTCTCTAATGAGGCGAACCTAACAAAAGCCCCCGCCCCTTGTCACTTGCAAAAATGCATATCTGGAAGAACGGTTTAGCGCGATTCCCTAGATTCTACTGCACATTGCCAACGCCAGATACGCGTAAAGGGGTGGACTAAAGAGGCCGCTCGCGATCCCGTGATCGCCGGCCCGGCGCAGGCCGTCGCGGCTTTTCCGACCGCCGGGTCTGTTTCGGCCGCATTTCCGTGCTAGACGGTCCGCCGCGGTCGTTCTTGGGAGTGCCTCATCGTGCAATCGGTTGGTTTCCGTCGGACCCTGCTGGCTTTCGCCGGCGCCCTCGCGATGCTGTCCCTCGCCTCGCCGGCCTCGGCCGGCATGGAGGAAGCGCTGAAGGCGCTGCAGGCCGGCGATGTCGCGACGGCCGACAAGGAGCTGGCGGTCCTGGTGAAGGAGCGCGATCCGCGCGCCCAGTTCTTCGCCGGCCTCTACATCTACGGCAACCCGGAATCCAAGCTGTACGATCCCGCCAAGGCGACGCCGCTGCTGCTCGACGCCGCCGAGCGCGGCTACGTGCCGGCGATGCTGCCGGTGGCCGGCGCCTACGCCGAGGGCAAGGGCGTCGCGAAGAATGCCTTTGAGGCCTACAAGTGGGTGGCGATCGCCGAGCGCTGGCACGCGCCGGTCGCGCCGCAGGCCGTCGACCAGCTGGCGCGCGAACTGCAGCCGGACGAGATCGAGAAGGCCAAGGCCGCCGCCGCCGCCTACACCTTCAAGACGAAATGATCGACTGGCGAGCGGCGCTTCTCGTGGCGCTGCTGGCCGCGGGCAGCCCCGCGCGCGCGCAGTCGCCCGGCGCCGCCGACGTACCGTCGGCGCTGCGGCCCGCCGTCACCGCCTACCGCGCCGGCGACCTGGCCGGCGCCGAAGCCGGCCTGCGTCCGCTCGCGCCGGGCAATCCCGAGGCCGAGGCCTGGCTGGGCGCCGTGCTGATCGATCGCGGCCAGGGTCGCGACGGCCTGCGCGCCATCCAGCACGCCGCCGACGCCGGCGCGATCGAAGGCTATCACCGCCTCGCCCTCGTCTACGCGCTCGGCCAGGCCGGGCAACCGCGCAACGAGGCGAAGGCCGGCGAGCTGTTCGAGAAGGCCGCCGCCGCCGGGCACCAGCGCGCCCAGATCAATCTCGGCATCCTCTACCTGCGCGGCCAGGGCGTGCCGCGCGACCTCGTGACGGCCCGGTCGTGGCTCGAGAAGGCCGCGGCGGGCGGCGACCCGCAGGCGATGTACACGCTGGGCCGCGCGCTCGACGAAAGTTCCGAGCAGGTGCCGGGCGACCCGGTGCGCGCCGCCGACCTCTATCGCCGCGCCGCCGAGAAGGGCCACGCGCTGGCCGGGCTGCGCTACGGCCTCGCGCTGACCGAGGGCTTCGGCGTCAAGCGCGACATCCCGACCGGCCAGCGCTGGCTGGTCCAGGCGCAGGAGAACGGCGTGCCCGAGGCGGCGCTGGCGCTGGGCGACCAGATCGCCCGCACGCCGGCCTCGCGCGACAAGGCCGCGAACGAACGCACCGTGCAGACCGCGGTGAGCTGGTACGACGTCGCGGCCAAGGGCGGCGTGCCGTCGGCCCAGTTCAAGCTGGCCAATGCCTACTTCGCCGGCGTCGGCATCGCGCGCGACCCGGCGCAGGCCCAGTACTGGTATGGCCGCGCCGCCGAGCAGGGCCTGCCGCAGGCCCAGCATGCCCTGGGCATCATGGTGATGGGCGGCGTCAACGGCGCCGCCGACCCGGTGCAGGGCTACAAGTGGCTGCTGCTGGCCGAGCAGGCCGGGCACCCCGACGCCCGCGCGGTGCGCGCCAAGTCGGCCGAGCGGCTGTCGGAAAAGGACCGCAAGCAGGCCGAGGCGCTGGCGCAGAAGTTCAAGCCGACCCTCGAACGGCCGATCGACGACGCCACGGTACTGCGCCCGGTCAACGCCGTGCCGCCCGCCGCCGGCCGCTAGCCCCGTCCCGACCGACATGGCCACGCCCGCCCGTCCCGCCGGCGTCCGGCCCGAGACCACCCTGGCGGTGCGCCGTGGCGCCTGCCGGTGGCTGCGCCAGGCCGGCCAGTCGGTGCTGCTCGAGGTGCCGCTGCCGGACGGGCGGCGCGCCGACATCCTCGCGGTCGGACGCGGCGGCGAGATCGCCATCGTCGAGGTCAAGTCGTCGATCGAGGACTTCCGCGTCGACACCAAGTGGCCCGACTACCTCGACTGGTGCGACCAGCTGTTCTTCGCCGTGCCGGTCGACTTCCCGCAGGCGCTGATCGAGGGACCGGTCGGGTTGATCGTCGCCGACGCCTACGGCGCCGAGCGCCTGCGCGAGGCGCCCCGGCGCGCGCTGGCCGCGGCACGGCGCAAGTCGTTGCTGGTCGATTGCGCGCGGCTGGCGTCGGAGCGGCTGGCGCGGCTCGACGATCCGGACTTCGCCGACTTCGCCTGAGCCGTCCCGCTAGAGCATGCCCACGGTCGGCGACGACAGGCCGGCGGCGCCGCGCGTCGCCTCGGCCATGCGGATGCGCGCGTAGGCCATCACCTCGGTCGGCGAGCCGATGCGCTCGATGCGGCCGTCCATCAGCAGGGCGACGCGGTCGGCGATCGCCAGCGGCGCGAGGCGATGGGTGATCATGATCACGGTGCGGCCGCGCGCGTTGGCCTTGAGCTGGCGCAGCAGTTGCTCCTCGGTCGCCGGATCGAGCGCGCTGGTCGCCTCGTCGAGCACGAGGATGCGCGGGTTGCGGATCAGCGCGCGGGCGATGCACAGCAGCTGGCGCTGGCCGTTCGACAGGCCCTGCCCGCGTTCGCCGAGCACCGTGTTGTAGCCCTGCGGCAGGCGCTGGATGAAGTCGTGCGCGCCGACGAACTTGGCGACCGCCACGACGCGGCCGGGATCCTTGTCGGCGACGCCCATCGCGATGTTCTCGCGCACCGAGCCGGTGAACAGCTGGACGTCCTGCGGCACCGCGCCGATCTGCGCCCGGAGCTGGGCCGGCGACATGTGCGCGATGTCGCTGCCGTCGATCAGCACGCGCCCGCCGGTCGGCCGGAACAGGCCCTGCACGAGGTTGGCGACCGTCGTCTTGCCCGAGCCCGAGGGACCGACGATGCCGAGGATCTCGCCGGCCGGGACGTGGAAGTCGGCGTCGCGCAGGATCTCCGGCGCATGCTCGTCGATCCGCCAGCTGACGCGGTCGAACGCGATGTCGCCGATCAGCGCCGGCATCGGCGCGAGGTTGCCCGAGGCATCCTCGGCGCGCTCGGCCATCAGTTCGTCGATCCGCTTGAAGGCGGCGCCGACCGCCTGCAGCTGGTGCCACGTCGAGGCGAGCTGGCGCATCGGCTGCAGCGCGCGCACCGCCAGCATGTTGGCCGCGACCAGCGCGCCGATCGTCAGGCCGTTGTCGAGCACCTGGTGGACGCCGACCACGACGATCGCCAGCGACGCCAGCAGCTGCAGCGCGCCCGAGGCGCTGGCGGCGATGTTGGCGAGGTTGTTGGCGCGGAACGACGTCCAGGCAGACTGCTCGACACGGGCCTGCCAGCGCTTCTCGATCTCGGGCTCGAGCCCGAGCGTCTTGATGGTCGCGGCGTTGGCCACCGTCTCGGCCAGGGTCGAGCTCTTGGCCGCCAGCGCCTGGAAGTTCTCGTCGGCCAGCCTGCGCTGCGCGCGATGGGTGGCCAGCGACACGCCGATCACCACCGGGATGGCCAGCGCGGCGATCGCGCCGAGCAGCGGGCTGATCGCGATGGTGGCGGCGAGGAACAGCGCCACGAACACGATGTCGATCGCCAGCACCGGCATCTGGCCGGTGAAGAAGGCGCGCAGCACGTCGAGCTGGCGCAGGCGCTCGGCGATCACGCCCGACGGCGTGCGCTCGAAGTGGCGATACGGCAGCTGCATCAGGTGGTGCAGCGTCTCGGCGCTCATCAGCGTGTCGAGCCGCGCCCCGGTGCGCGCCGACAGCCAGCCGCGCGCCAGGCGCAGCGCGAAGTCGAGCCCGTAGACGACCAGCATCGCCGCCGCCAGCACGGTGACCAGCGACGCCGCGTTGGCCGGCGCGCCCGGCCCGACCACGCGGTTCAGGATCAGCATCATGAACAGCGGCGTCGCCAGCCCCAGCAGGTTGATGAGGAAGGACGTCGCCGCCAGCTTCAGCATCACCGGCCGCACGCTCGACCACAGCGTGGCCCGCCAGCCGTCGCCGCCGGCGGCGGCCTCGGCCGAGCGTTCGCGCAGCACGAGGGCGCGGCCGCCGAGCGCCAGCAGGTCGTGCTGGGCGAGCGTCCACAGCCGGCCGTCGATCACGTCGAGCACCGTCCACTGGCCGGCCCGCGCCGACACCACGACATGGGCCGGCTGTCCGACGGACAGCAGCACGAAGGGCAGCGGCAGGGTGGGCAGGGTGTCGGCGCCGAGGTCGACGGCGGTGGCGTCGAGGCCGAGGCGGCTGCCGGCGGTCAGGAAGCCGGCTTCGTCGAGGCCGGCCGCCGACACGGCGGCCAGCCGGCGCACGTCGGCCTCGCTGAGCGGCCGGCCGACCTGCTGGGCGACGTACAACAGCGCCCGCATGAGCGAATCGATGGGCCGGCTGCGTTCGCCGGCCCACGCCGATGGCTGAAACCCGCCATTCTCCAGAGGGGCCATTTACGTCTGCTCCAGCAGACTTGTTACCGCCCCTCTGACACTATCAAAAATTGACGGAGAATCAATTATTTAGGTCGCGCTCCTAACGCGCGCCGAAGGCCCGCTTGAGCTCCGGCACGAGGTCGGTGCGCTCCCACGAGAAGCCGCCGTCGCGCTCCGGCTTGCGGCCGAAGTGGCCGTAGGCCGCGGTGCGCCGGTAGATCGGCTTGTTCAGCTCCAGCGAGCGGCGGATGTTGGTCGGCCGCAGCGGGAACAGGTCCGACAGGACCTTCTCGAGCTTGCGCTCGTCGACCTTGCCGGTGCCCTGGGTGTCGACGTAGAGCGACATCGGGTCGGCGACGCCGATCGCGTAGGCGACCTGGATCAGGCAGCGGTCGGCGAGGCCCGCCGCCACCACGTTCTTGGCGAGGTAGCGCGCGGCGTAGGCGGCCGAGCGATCGACCTTGGTCGGGTCCTTGCCCGAGAAGGCGCCGCCGCCGTGCGGCGCGAAGCCGCCGTAGGTGTCGACGATGATCTTGCGGCCGGTCAGGCCGCAGTCGCCGTCGGGACCGCCGACCACGAAGTTGCCCGTCGGGTTGACGAAGAAGTCGGCGGCCTTCTGGGGGAACCAGCCGGCCGGCAGCGACTTCTTGACGTGACCGGCGATCATCTCGCGGATCATGCCCGAGTTGTACTTCTTGCCCTTCTTGTTGGCTTCGCGGTGCTGCGTCGAGACCACGACCTTGGTGGCGCCGACGGCCTTGCCGTTGACGTAGCGCACCGTGACCTGGCTCTTGGCGTCGGGCTGCAGGTCGGGCAGCTCGCCCGAGCGGCGGGCCTTGCTCAGCACCTCGAGGATCTTGTGCGAGAAGTAGATCGGGGCCGGCATGAACGAGCCCTTCTCGTATTCCTCGCTGTCGCGGCAGGCGAAGCCGAACATCAGGCCCTGGTCGCCCGCGCCTTCCTGCTCGCCGAGGTTGCCGCCCTTCTTCTTGGCATCGACGCCCATCGCGATGTCGGGCGACTGGCCGTGCAGCAGCACCTCGACGTCGGCGCCGTGGAACGAGAAGCCGTCCTGATCGTAGCCGATGTCACGCACCACCTCGCGGGCGATCTCGGTGATCAGCTCGCGGTTCACGACGGTCTGCGCGCCGTACTTCTTCATGAAGGGCGCCGAGGCGCGGCCTTCGCCGGCGATCACGATCTTGTTGGTGGTGGCCAGCGTCTCGCAGCCCAGGCGGGTGTTCGAGTGGCTGTCGTCGGCGATGCCGAGCTTCACGTCGTTGGCGATGAACGCGTCGAGGATCGCATCCGAGACCTGGTCGCAGACCTTGTCCGGATGACCTTCGGAAACCGACTCGCTGGTGAAAAGAAAGTCCTTGAGCGCCATAGCTGCCCTTCCCTCGTTCGCACTGGACTCCGGGCAGGGCGGAAGGACCGCCAACGTCCGGCTTAGCCTTTTTTCTCGCGGTGGCAAGTCGTCCAAATCCGTCCGCGGCGACCCCGCCCACCGGGGCCGCGCCGTTAAAAACTCCAAGTATCGGAGGAAATCAAGGGGGTCCGGCGATTTGCCCCCGCCCCTTTGCGGCCCGGTGCCTAGGAGCGGGCCTTGCGGCCGCCGAGGACCTCGGCATGGCTGGCCGCGCCGACCGCCTTGACCATCTCGAAGATGCGCTTGCGCACCCGGCCCTCGCGGATCTTGTAGTAGGCCCGCACCAGTTCCAGCGTCTCGCGCTTGATCAGCGGGTCCTTCTCCTGCTCGAACGGCGTCGCCGCCTCGCCGAAGCCCTTGCGGCCACGGCCCGACATCGGCCGGCCGGACAGGGCGTTGTTCGGCATCTCGTCGAAGAAGTACGACACCGGCACGTCGAGCACCTTGGCGAACTCGTAGAGGCGGCTCGAACCGATGCGGTTGGAGCCGCGCTCGTACTTCTGGATCTGCTGGAAGGTCAGGCCGACCGCCGTCCCGAGCTTTTCCTGGCTCATGCCGAGCAGCGTGCGGCGCTGGCGCATGCGGGCCCCGACATGGACGTCCACCGGGTGCGATCTGGCCATGGGTTCAATCCTCTTCTTGTTTTCGTTCCAACGCGGCAAGCCTAACGCGTGGTTGTGCAAATAAAGAGGCGAACAGCCTGAACGGGCGGAGCCGGACCGGGTCACCTGTGCATTAATGCATATCTACGCAACAGGACTGCATATGACATTACGCCCTCCGAGATAGAATGCAAGTTCAACCTCGGAGATGCGAAAACTATCGGATTCAGCGTGAATGACGACTTTTCCGCGCCGCCAGCCCGAGCCCGACCAACAGAATTGCAACCATAGCCAGCAGGGCGCCGTCCCCCCAGCGACCGTACGGTGTCATCGTCCGGGCGGCCGGCAGGGCGTGGTCGAGGATGCCCTGGACCTGCATGTCGAGCGACGCCAGGACCCGGCCGTAGGGATCGATCACCGCCGACACGCCGGTATTGGCGGCGCGGATCATCGGCAGGCCCTCCTCGATGGTGCGCAGCCGGGCGCTGACGAGGTGCTGGTAAGGGCCGCTCGACAGGCCGAACCAGGCGTCGTTGGTGACGTTCAGCAGCCACTGCGGCCGCTCGTGCGGGCCGGTGACGGCGGCCGGGAAGATGACCTCGTAGCAGATGATCGGCGAGAACGACGGCAGGCCGTTGGCCGGCACCAGCGTGACGCGGCTGGCGCCCTCCTCGAACGAGCCGCGGCCGATCAGGCCCGACACCGGGGCGAGCTGCTTGTGGAAGGGGATGTACTCGCCCAGCGGGACGAGGTGGACCTTGTCGTAGTGGGCCGCGATGCGCCCCGTGCCGTCGACCGCCAGCAGCGAGTTCCACACGCCGTCGACCTGCGGCCGGTCGGTCGAGCGCGCCGCCCCGGTCAGCAGCAGGCCGTTGGGCGGCACTGCCTCGGCCATCACCTTCAGCGCGGGCGAGTCCGGCGCGACGATCTGCGGCAGCGCCGTCTCCGGCCACACCACCGCCGCCAGCCTGTCGAAGCCCGGCTCGCGGCGGCTCATCTCGACCAGCAGGGCGAGCAGGCGCGCCCGCGACTCCGGGCGCCACTTTTCCGACTGCGGCACGTTCGGCTGCACGATCCGGATTCGTGGCCGGCCCTCGCCGCCCTCACCGGCAGCGTCGCCCATCGCGATCGATCCCGCGCCCCAGCCCGCCACCACGACGGCCAGCGCCGCCAGCGCGGCGCGGGCGCCGGCGACCGGCGCCGCCAGCACCAGGAAGGTGAGCGTGCCGAGGCCATAGACGCCGACCAGGGCCGCGCCCTGCAGCAGCGGCGTCGAGAAGGCCCAGACATGGCCGAGCGGGTTCCACGGATAGCCGGTGAAGACATGGCCACGCAGCCACTCCGCGCCCGTCCAGGCGATCGCCAGCACGACCAGCCGGGCCACGCGGCCGCCGACCGAGGGCCAGCGATCGACGATCCAGCGCGCCACGCCGGCCGCGAGGCCGGGAAAGAAGCCGAGCACGACCGACAGGCCGCCGACGATCGGCGGCCCGAGCAGCCGGTAGTCGGCCGGCGGCACGTTGAACGCCTCGAGGATCCAGTAAGAGCCGACCGCGAAGTGGCCGGTGCCCCACGCCAGGCCGCGCCAGAAGGCGCTGCGCGGCGACGGCGCGGCCTGCCACAGCAGCACGTAGCCCGCGACGCCGACCACCGCGAGCGGCAGCCAGTAGAGCGGCGGCATGGCGAGCGCGGCCAGCGCGCCCGCGACGAAAGCGGCGGCGAGGGCCCGCCAGCCGGTGAAACGGGTCAACACGCGGCCGGGGATCAGGAAGCGTCGGCGGACGCCGTGGTCGGCGGCCGGACGCGCAGGCGCCGGATGCGCCGCGGGTCGACGTCGAGCACCTCGAACTCGACACCGGACGGGTGGCGCACCACCTCGCCGCGCTCGGGGATGCGGCCGAGCAGCGAGAAGATCAGGCCGCCCACCGTGTCGATCTCGCGCCGCTCGTCCTCCGACAGCACGTTGCCGATCTCCTGCTCGAGCAGTTCGACCGGCGTGCGGCCGTTGACGTCGATCGTGCCGTCGACCCGGCGCGCCACGGTCGGCGTCTGCGCCACGTCGTGCTCGTCCTCGATCTCGCCGACGATCTCCTCGACCAGGTCCTCGATGGTCAGCAGCCCGTCGGTGCCGCCGAACTCGTCGACGACCAGCGCCATGTGGGTGCGCGAGCGCCGCATGTCGAGCAGCATGTCGAGCACCGGCAGGGTCGGCGCCACGAACACGACGCGGCGCAGGATGTCGCGCAGGTTGAACTTCTTGGCGGTGCCCCAGTAGGCCAGCACGTCCTTGATGTGGATCATGCCGATCACGTCGTCGAGCGACTCGCGGTAGATCGGGTAGCGCGAGTGCGCCTCCGACTGGATCAGCCGCACCACCTCGTCGAGCGGCGTGTCGGCGGCGATGCCGACGATGTCGACGCGCGGCACCATCACGTCGGCCACCGTCTTGTCGCGCAGCTTCAGGATGTTGGCGAGCAGGACGCGCTGGTCCTCGCTGATCGGCGTGTCGCTCTCCGGCGTTTCCTCGATCAGTCCCTCGATCGCCTCGCGCACCGCCTCGTTCTTCTCGCGGCGGCGCAGGCGGCGCACGAGGGCGCGCAGCAGGCCACCCGAGGCGGCGGCGTCCGACGCACTGGTGCCGGGCGGCGTCGCGATCGGCTCGCCCGTCGAGACCGGGCCATCTGCCGTTCGCTTGCTGCCCGGTCGCGTACTGTGCGCTGTGGAGTCCGGCATGGCCGCTAAGATAGGCTATCGCCCGCCCGTTGCAATGAGGGATGTTCCTTATGCGTTCCTGCAAACTCCCCTCCGGCGCGTCGATGCCGGTTTTCGGCCTCGGCACCTGGCGCATGGGCGAGAGCGCCCGCGCCCGGGCGGCCGAGCTCGACGCGTTGAGGTACGGGCTCGACCTCGGCGTGCCGATGATCGACACCGCCGAGATGTACGGCGAGGGCGTCGCCGAGGAGATCGTCGGCGAGGCAATTCGCGGCCGCAACCAGCGGCCGTTCCTCGTCAGCAAGGTCTACCCGCACAACGCCTCGCGGAAGGGCACGATCGCGGCCTGCGAGCGCAGCCTGAAGCGGCTCGGCGTCGAGCGCATCGATCTCTACCTGCTGCACTGGCGCGGCGGCACGCCGCTCGGCGAGACCGTCGAGGCGTTCATGACCCTGCGCGACGCCGGCAAGATCGGCGACTTCGGCGTCAGCAACTTCGACACCGACGACATGGAAGAACTGGCCGGCGTCGACCATGGCCTCACCGGCTCGAACCAGGTCCTCTACTGCCTGTCGCGGCGCGGCCCGGAGTTCGACCTGCTGCCGTGGCTGCAGGAGCGCTCCATTCCCCTCATGGCCTACTCGCCGCTCGACCAGGGCCGCCTCTTGCGCAACGCCGCGTTGAAGGACCTCGCGCGCGAGGCCGGCTGCACGCCCGCCCAGCTGGCGCTGGCCTGGCTGCTGGCGAAGCCGGGCGTGGTCGCGATCCCGAAGTCGTCGACGCGCGCGCGGGTGAAGGAGAACGTCGAGGCGCTGTCGGTCACGATCACGCCGGCGCTCGCCGCGGCGCTCGACAAGGCGTTCCCGCCGCCGCGCCGCAAGCAGTCGCTCGAGATGCTCTAGGCGCCGCCGCGCTCGTCGCGATAGGGATCGTCGATTCCCAGCCGCGCCAGGATGCGACGTTCCAGCGCCTCCATGCGCTCGGCGTCGGCGTCGCTGGTCTCGTGGTCGTGGCCCAGCAGGTGCAGCGTGCCGTGCACCACGAGGTGCGCGACGTGGTCGGCCGGCGTCTTGCCCTGCGCCTTGGCCTCGCGCCACACGGTCTGGCGCGCCAGCACGATGTCGCCCAGGAAGCCGCCGGCCTTCGGCGGCTCGCCCGAGGGATAGGACAGGACGTTGGTCGGCTTGTCCTTGGCGCGGTCGCGCGCATTCAGCGTCCGCACCCGGCGGTCGTCGGCCAGCGCGACGGCGAGCGACGGACGGCGCGGCCCCAGCGCGGCGCGCGCGGCGCGCCGGACCAGCCGCTCGATGCCGGGCAACGCCCGGCGCCACGCGGCGTCCAGCACGACGACGTCAACGGTCGCCGGTCTTGGCTTTCTTGTCGCGCGCGTCATAGGCTTCGACGATGCGGGTCACGAGATCGTGGCGCACGACGTCCTGCGCCGTCAGCCGCACGAAGCGCACGCCCTCGACCTTGCCCAGCGTGTCGACCGCGTCGGCGAGGCCCGAGCGCTGGCCGCCCGGCAGGTCGGTCTGGCTGGGATCGCCGGTGATCACCATGCGCGAGCCCTCGCCCAGCCGGGTCAGGAACATGCGCATCTGCATCGGCGTCGTGTTCTGCGCCTCGTCGAGGATCACGTAGCAATGGGCCAGCGTGCGGCCGCGCATGAAGGCCAGCGGCGCGATCTCGATCTCGCCATTCTCCATGCGGTTGGCGATCTGCTCGGCCGGCAGCATGTCGTGCAGCGCGTCGTAGAGCGGCCGCAGGTAGGGATCGATCTTTTCCTTCATGTCGCCGGGCAGGAAGCCCAGCCGCTCGCCGGCCTCGACCGCCGGCCGCGACAGCACGATGCGCTCGACCTTGCCGGCCATCAGCAGCGACACGCCCATCGCGACGGCGAGGTAGGTCTTGCCGCTGCCGGCGGGCCCCAGCGCGAACACCATGTCGCGCTCGTTGAGCGCCTGCAGGTAGCCGCGCTGGCCGGGCGAGCGCGCCTGCACCGTGCGGCGGCGCGTGCGGATGCCCTCGCCGTCGCCGCCCTCGGCGCCCGTCTTCGCGAAGCGCACCGCCGCGTCGACGTCGGCCGCCTCGATCGACAGGCCGCGCTTCAGCCGCTCGTAGAGGCTCGACAGCGCCTTGTGCGCGATCGCCGCGTCGTCGTTGCTGCCGGCGATCGCCAGCTGGTTGCCGCGCGCGCTCAGCTGCACGTTGGCGATCTGCTCGAGGCGCACGAGGTGGCGGTCGTGGTTGCCGTAGAGCAGCGGCAGCAGCGCGTTGTCGTCGAACGACATGCGCCGCACGTCGGCGCCGCGGCCCGCGCCGGGACCGGTGGTCGCGTCGCTCACGCGGCGGCCTCGAGCGACCGGGTCACGATCTCGCCGGTCAGGCTGTTGGCATGGCCGGTGACCAGCCGCGTCTCGACGATCCGGCCGATCAGCCGCTCCGGCCCGTCGGCGTGCACCGACTGCAGCCACGGCGTCTTGCCGACCACCTGGCCCGGCTTGCGGCCGGTCTCGGCGAACAGCACCGGCACGGTCAGGCCGGCCTTCGATTCGTTGAAGGCGCGGGCCTGCTGGCCGAGCAGCGCCTGCAGGGCGGCGAGCCGCGCCGACTTCACCGCCTCGGGCACCTGGCCGTCGAGCGCCGCGCCCGGCGTGCCCGGCCGGCGGCTGTACTTGAACGAGTAGGCCTGCGCGAAGCCGACCTCGGCGACCAGCCGCATCGTGTCGTCGAAGTCCGCGTCGGTCTCGCCGGGGAAGCCGACGATGAAGTCCGACGACAGCGCGAGGTCGGGCCGCGCGGCGCGCAGCCGGTCGACGAGGCGCAGGAACAGGTCGCGGCCGTGGCGGCGGTTCATCGCCTCGAGGATGCGGTCCGAGCCCGACTGCACCGGCAGGTGCAGGTACGGCATCAGCTGCGGCACGCTGCCGTGCGCGGCGACGAGGTCGTCGTCCATGTCGCGCGGGTGCGAGGTCGTGTAGCGGATGCGCGCGATGCCCGCGATGTCGGCGATGGCGCGGACCAGCCGCGCCAGCGACCACGCGCCGGCGGCGTCGGCGGCCTCGCCGTGGTAGGCGTTGACGTTCTGGCCGAGCAGCGTGAGCTCGACCGCACCGGCTGCCGCCAGCTGGCGCGCCTCGGCCAGCACCGCCGCCGCGGGACGCGAGTACTCGGCGCCGCGCGTGTAGGGCACGACGCAGAAGGTGCAGAACTTGTCGCAGCCTTCCTGGATCGACAGGAAGGCGGAGCCGGCGCGGATACCCTGCGGCGCCGGCAGGTGATCGAACTTGCTGTCGGCCGGGAAGTCGGTGTCGAGCACGCCGGCGCCGGGCAGGCGCTTGCCGGCGCGCCCGATCGCGGCCTTGCGCTCGGCCTCGGCCAGCAGCTCGGGCAGGCGGTGGTAGGCCTGCGGCCCGACCACGATGTCGACCGCCGGCTGGCGCTTCACGATCTCCTCGCCCTCGGCCTGGGCGACGCAGCCGGCCACCGCGATGGTGAGGTCGCCGCCCGCGGCGCGGCGCTCGCTCTTGGCGTCGCGCAGGCGGCCGAGCTCGGAATAGACCTTCTCCGAGGCGTGCTCGCGGATGTGGCAGGTGTTCAGCACAACGAGGTCGGCGTCGTCGGCCGAGGCCGCGAGCCCATAGCCGAGCGGCCGCAGGACGTCGGCCATGCGGTCCGAGTCGTAGACGTTCATCTGGCAGCCGTAGGTGCGGATGAACACGCGCTTGCGCGGCCGGTGGTCGTCGGTGCGGACGTCCGTCATGTCTTACCGTTGCTGGAACGGCCGGTTTCTATCACCGCGGGCCGCGACGGTCGACTCCCGGCCACGCTCAGGCGGCCTTGTCGGCGGGGGCCGGCAGCAGCTCGTAGCGCCCCGTGTTGGCCGCCTGGACCGCCCCCGAGACCTCCCGGAAGCAGTATTCCGACAGCTTCTTGCGGTCGCCCAGCTGGTCGATGTCGACCGGCGGGAAGAAGGTGACCACCGCCTCGGTCTCGCCGAGGCAGACCATCTGCCAGAGGTGCGGCACGAGATCGAGGTCGCCGAACCAGGCGAACAGCGGCCGCCAGTAGCGGCCGAGCGGAATGCCGTCGAGCCGCGTGTAGGCGATCGCCACCGACTGGACGGTGATCGGGCGGCCGTCGCGGCGCAGCTGGGCGACGCCGAACAGGGCGCTGCGGAACGGCAGGACCCGGGTGCCGTCGCTGCTGGTGCCCTCGGGAAACAGCATCAGGTTGTCGCCGGTGTTGAGGCGACTCATCATCTCGTCGCGGCTGCTGCTGGTCTTGCCGCTGCGGCGCTCGATGAAGATGGTGCGCTGCGCCTTGGCGAGCGTGCTGAAGAACGGCCAGGTCGCGACCTCGGCCTTGGCGACGAAGCTGCCGGGGATCAGCCCGCCCAGCACCTCGATGTCGAGGTAGGACACGTGGTTGCAGACGAACAGCGTCGGGATCTCGGTCGAGCGCCGGCCGTGCACCCGCACCTTGATGCCGAGGATGAAGCAGACGAAGCGGTGGTAGCCGACCGGCATCCAGCGGATCACCGGCTGGATGCGCAGCGCCAGCGCGACCAGGTAGATCGGCACGAGGACCAGCGTGACCAGCAGGTAGCAGGTCAGCCGGAAGACGCCGCGCAGGGGAGATCCGATCGACATCGTCGCCGCGGCGTCAGCTGTCCGCGTCGCGCATCCCGCGTTCGTAGTGACGGATGTACTTCTCCGTCACCAACTCGGTCTTGACGATGATGAAGACGTCGGTGGTGTTGAACTCGGGATCGATCACCGCGCCGTCGCCGACGAAACCGCCGAGCCGCAGGTAGCCCTTGATGAGCGGCGGGACGCGGGCCATCGCCTTGCGCGGATCGTAGCTGCCGGGCGGCAGCACGTTCATCTCGATGAAGCGGTCGGCCAGCGCGCGCACCCGGATCTCCGGCGGCGCGAGGTGATGGTGATAAAGATATGACAACGCCTGGGCGTGCTGCGACGGGTCGGTGCCGGGCAGGCTGGCGCAGCCGAACATCACCTGGATGTTGTAGTGGAACGAGTAGAGCGCGATGCCGCGCCACAGCATCTGCATGGTCGCGGTGTTGCGCGCGTCCTTCTCGATGCACGAGCGGCCGAGTTCGAGGACCTCGCCCGGGTAATCGATCATCGGCTGGATGTCGTACTCCGCCGACGAGTAGAAGCGGCCCATCGCCGCCGCCGCCGAGCGCCGGATCAGCCGGTAGGTGCCGACGATGCCCTCGGGACCGGCGCCGCGCCGGCGATCGAGCACCAGCAGGTGATCGCAGACCTTGTCGAAGCCGTCGAAGTCGCGGCGTCGCGCGGCCATCTCCGGCGTCGGCCGGGCCGTCATCTCTTCGTAGAAAACACGGTAGCGCAGCGCCTGCGCGGCATCGATCTCGGCGGCGCTCTCGGCGAGACGCACTTCGAAATCTCCAGCCACGACCTTGACGATCTCCGCACTGGAGGCGGGCGCGCCAAGGAGTTCGGCTTCGCTGTCAGCGCGGTCGATGCGCATGTCTCATCCGCAAGGGGGCCGCCCCGATCATCGCGCCATTATCGAGGTGCGGGACGGTCCGTCCACTCATTTTTGCCGGCTGCTTTTTCCATCCAGGGGCACGCCGTACAGCTCCAGGCGATGACCGACCAGCTTGTAGCCGGCCTTTTCGGCGATCCGGCGCTGCAGCTCCTCGATCTCGTCGTTGTGGAACTCGATGACCTGCCCGCTCTGGATGTCGATCAGGTGATCGTGGTGCTCGTCCGGCGTCTCCTCGTAGCGCGCGCGGCCATCGCCGAAGTCGTGCTTGGCGAGAATGCCGGCCTCCTCGAACAGGCGGACGGTACGGTAGACGGTGGCGATCGAGATGTTCGAATCGATGGACGTCGCGCGGCGATGAACGGCCTCGACGTCGGGATGATCCTGCGACTCCGACAGCACGCGCGCGATCACGCGGCGCTGGTCGGTCATCTTGAGACCCTTCTCGATGCAGAGCAGTTCGAGCTTTGACTTGCTATCAGGCATGCACGGATACCCTACACCGGGGCGCGGCCGGGGTATAGTTGCCGGGCCATGGCTATCCACCCCGACGTGACCCTGGATATCACCGGCGAGGTCTGCCCGATGACCTTCGTCCGGACCAAGCTGCAGCTCGAACGCCTGCGCCCCGGCGCGGTCCTGGCGGTGCGGCTGCGCGGCGACGAGCCGCTGCGCAACGTGCCGCGGGCGGCCCGCGACGAGGGCCACGAGATCCTCGCCATCGAGCCCGACGGCGACGCCCATCTCGTGACGATTCTGCGACGCTGAACCAATCCCTCAGCCGACTGTGCGGCGCATCACCAGGGCGTCGGCCGGCGGCAACGCCCCACGCCCGTAGTAGGCCTTTCGCCGGCCGACCGGGACGAAGCCATGGGCTTCGTACAGCTGCCGGGCGGCCGGATTGTCGGCACCGACCTCGAGGAACAGCGCGCTGGCCCCGGCCTCGCGGACCCGCGCGAGGACCGCGGCCAGCAGGCGGCGGGCGCCGCCCTGCCGCCGCCATTCGGGGCGAACCGCGATGGTCATCAGTTCCGCCTCGTCGGCCGTGACGCGGCAGAGCGCCATCCCGGCATCCTCGCCATCGGCCCGGAGCAGGAACCCCGCGACGCCCGGCGAGGCCAGCAGCCCGGCGAGGTCCTGCCGGGTCCACGGCCGCTCGCCCATCGCCGCGAAGGACTCGGCGTGCAGCGCGGCGGCCCGGTCGAGATCGAGGGCGCCGAGGGGGACGATGTCGAAGCCGCCGGTCACTCGAGGTCGACCGTGCGGCGCGCCCCGTCGGGCAGCGTCACATTGACGCCGCGCAGGTAGAGCGGCCGCGGCAAGCCCTCGGCTTGGTTGCGCGCCCGCCAGGCCGCGGCGCCGGTTGCCAGCGCCAGCCGGGCCAGCACTTCCGGGTCGGGGGTGGTCTCCTGGGCGGCGACGTCGAGGCCGAGGTCGCCGAGCGCCGCGGCGAGCGGCGCGAGGCCGCCGCCGACCAGGTGGACGGTCCGGCCGGGCAGCCGCTCGGCGAGGCTGGACGCGCCGGCCACGAACGGCGGCGATCCCGGCAGGGCGCAGAACCAGTCGCCCAGCCGGCTGTCGACCGCGGCGACCACCGGGCGGCCCGCCGGGGCGGCCTGCGCCAGCAACACGTCCGTCGTGGCCACGCCGGCCAGCGGCACGCCGAGCCCGACCGCGAGGCCGCGCGCCGCGGCGAGGCCGACCCGCACCCCGGTGAAGCTGCCCGGCCCGGTCGTCACCGCCACCAGCCCGATGCTCCGGCGCGCGATGCCGGCCTGCGCGAGCGCCTCGCCGATCGCCGGCACCAGGCGGGCGGCCTGGTCGCGGCCCTCCTCGACGACGCGGGCCCGGCAGGTGCCATTCGCCAGCACCGCCACGCCGAGCCCGGTGACCGCGCAATCGAAGCCGAGCACGATCATGGGGAAGAGGTTCCGAGGGTGGCGCCCGTCCCGCGGGCCGGGCAATTTGCGAACATGAAACTCGATCTCGTTGCCATCGCCCCGCCCGACTTCGACGTCGACGTGAGCCTGGCCTATGCGACGAATGCCAATCTAACGGGACAGCCGATCTACCGGAACGCCGAATGCTGGCTGCACCGCGAGGCCGCCGACAGGCTGGCGACGGCGATCGCGCTGGCGCGCCCGCTCGGCCTGCGCCTGCGCATCTTCGACGCGCTGCGGCCGGTCGAGGCGCAATGGGCGATGTGGAACGTCTGCCCCGATCCCGACTTCCTGGCCGACCCGCGGCGCGGCTCGCCGCATTCGCGCGGCGTCGCGGTCGACCTCACGCTGCTGGACGGCGACCGCGAGCTCGACATGGGCACCGGGTTCGACGCCTTCACGCCGCTGTCGCACCACGGCCGCACCGACATCCCGGTCGAGGCGCAGCGCAACCGGCTGCTGCTGATGGGGCTGATGACCAGCGCGGGCTGGGACTTCTATCGGAACGAGTGGTGGCACTACCAGCTGTTCGACCAGCGGCGCTACCCGCTGATCGCCAACGCCGACCTGCCCCGGCCGATGATGTAGCCGGCCTAGTACGAGGCCTCGAGCAGGCGCGCCTTGTCGAAGTCGTGCAGGTCGTTCTCGCGCATGATCTGGCGGACGAACTGGACGTAGGCCATGCCGCGCTCGGAGTAGCGCAGCAGCGTGCCGACCAGGCGGTAGCCCTCGAGCGTCTCGCCGCGCTCGCGCGCCGCGGCGCGGGCGGTGCGGAAGCCGGCGTAGGCCGGGTGCGTGTTGAGGTTCGTGATGTAGGCCTCGGTCGCCTCGCCGACGTTGGAGAACGGCTGCGGCATGGCGCCGTTGCGCGCGGTGACCTGCATCTGGCCATACAGCGCGTTGCCGGTGCGCGCCGCCACCGAGGTGCCCCAGCCCGACTCGACGCCGCCTTGGGCGATCGCCATCGACGGCGGCACGATGTCGACGCGGCGCAGCAGCTCGTCGAGCTGGTCGGCCGACGCCTCGTAGCGCTGGGCAAGATCTTCCAGCCAGACGCGCTCCAGCGCGGTCACGCTGTCGGGATTGGCCGCCATCTTGTCGCGCAGCGCGACCAGCTTCTCGCGGTCGACCAGCACGCGGTGATTGGTCTCGAGCACCACCGGCAGGATGGCGCTGATGAACAGCTGCTTGCGCTCGTTGCCGTCCTTGGTGCCGAGGTCGGCCGGCACGCGCTCGACCTTGATCGCCGGCACGGCCTCGCCCTGGCGCACGTCGGTCAGCGTGTAGGAAACCTCGCGCAGGAAGCCGGCCAGTTCGTCGGCGGTGCGCGGGTTGATCGGCTTGACCTGGACCTGGCGACGCACGGCATTGCCCGGCGCGGCGAAGCGGCCATGGCCCATGACGACGGCGACCTGCGGCAGCTCGTTGTGGTCCTCGGGCGACGGCAGCGGCAGCGCGATGCGCAGCGCATCGGCGCGGCCATCGAGCTCGGCCCGCGCGGACGGCGCCACGGCGTCGGCGTTGTGCGCCTGCGCGGTGCCGATCCCGGCGAAGGCCAGCACGGTCTCGGCATCGAGCGAGCGCACGGGGTCGCTCATCCCCACGCCGGCGGCGAACATCGCCGTCCAGACGACGGGGAAAGCATACTGCCGCCCGCGCTCGAAAGCAGGCCGGAAGGAACGACGCATCAAACACACCCTGGTTTCGTTGACACAACGAAAGGTCCTTCGGACGCGGTCCCCCACCGCATCCGTCGATGACACTGACGCTTTACGCTTGATCGGCGAGCGGCCTACTGGGCCGCTTGCACTTCCACCACTTCAGGCACGTAGTGCTTCAGAAGATTCTCGATGCCCATCTTCAGCGTGGCCGTCGAACTCGGGCACCCCGAGCACGACCCCTGCATGTGCAGGTAGACCACGCCATCGCGGAAATCGTGGAAAACGATGTCGCCGCCGTCCTGGGCCACCGCCGGACGGACACGAGTCTCGAGGAGTTCCTTGATCTGGGCGACCACCTCGTCGTCCTCGACCGCCTCGGCCGAGGTGTCGGCGGTGCCGGCGATCACCGGCTCACCCGACGTGTAGTGCTCCATGATGCCGCCGAGGATCGACGGCTTGAGAATCTGCCAGTCCCGGTCGGCGGCCTTCGTGACGGTCACGAAGTCGGCCCCGAGGAACACGCGCTCGACACCCTCGATCGCGAACAGGCGGCGGGCCAGCGGCGACGGGGTCGCGGCCTCGACCGTGGCGAAGTCCATCGTTCCCCTGTCCATGACCACGCGGCCGGGGAGGAACTTCAGGGTCGACGGGTTCGGCGTCTGCTCGGTCTGGATAAACAAACCTCTAACCTCCGTATCGAACGCCGGCGGACCGGCGCGTCGCTCAGGGATGGGGACGGGACGTCGCCGCCCCCGAATTCAGGCAGCCGACGTAGGAATGGCGGCAAGACCGATCAAGTCGATTCTTGAACCCCTCTGAACAAATATTATGGAATATTCGGATATTAATACTGATTATCAGTCACTTATTCAGATGTGACCGATCGGTGGCCGAGACTAATCTCCCAGCTCAAATCCAATGAGTGGCCCCCGACGGTCGCGATTGCCGCATTGCCGGGGTCCCGGACTCAGGAGATGGCGTCGATCTCGGCCTCGCTGAGCGCGCCCGGGACGATGGTCAGCGGCACCCGCAGCTGGCTGCCGAGCTTGCCCGCGAACGCCGTGACCAGCGGCCCCGGACCCTCGCCGCCCGAGGCGCTGCCGAGCACCAGGACCGAGATCGAGCGGTCCTCGGTGATCAGCTTCACCAGCTCGTCGCGGCTCTTGCCCTCGCGGATATGGATGGTCGGCGGCTGGCCGGTCAGGGACACCGCGATCTCGGCGTGGCGGGCCAACACTTCCTCGGCCTGCTGGCGCGCCTCCTGGCGCATCAGGTCGACCACGGCGCCCCACTGCTGGCCCTCCGGCGGATCCATCACGTAGAGCATGGCGAGCCGGCCGCCGGTCCGCTTGGCCCGCCGGCAGGCGTAGCGCAGGGCATTGCGCAGCTCGGGGCTCTCGTCGACCACGACGAGGAAAACGCGTTCCTCGGCCGCTCCCGCCTGTTCGCTCATGACCGATCCCCCTCGTTACATCCGCCGGACCACCGCGCCGCCCAGCCAGCCCACCATGAGGGCCATCAGGATGGCGCCGAGGCCGTACAGCGCCCCGTCGTTGTGCGCCCAGCCCGCGAGCTGGGCGCTGAAGCCGACCTTGCCGACCGGCAAGGGACGCGACACCGCGGCGACGATCTTGCCGTCGCGCAGGACGTAGGTGCGCACCTCGTAGACGCCCTCGGGCAGGCGCGACGGGAACGGCAGTTCGACCCGGAACAGCCGGCCGGCCTGGATCGACACCTGGCCGATCGCCGCCGGGTAGAGGCCCTCGCGGCGCTTCACCTCGACAAGGCCCTGCCGGAAGTTGATCAGGTCGTCGTGGTCGCGCTCGCCGACCGAGCGCACACTCGACAGCCGGTCGTCGAGCGACAGGATCTCGCCGCCGGCGCCGCGCGCCAGCAGGCGCTGCAGCGGCTGGCTGGCGGCGATGAAGTAGTAGGCCGGCACGTCGTCGAAGGCCTGGCGTCCGGTGTTGAGCCACAGGCCCAGCACCCGCTGCTTGCGCAGCACCGTCTCGCGCGCCGGCGGGCCGGCCACCACCACGACGATCTCGCCCGGCGGGTCGAACATGCCGAACATCAGCAGGCTCTCGCCCTGGAAGGCCGAGGTGATCGACACCCGCGGCCGCGACAGGTCGACGATCAGTTCCGGCGTCGCGTCCTTGCCGGGCACCGAGGGCGGCGCGCCGGGGTCGGCCGGCGCCACCGGGAACGGCCCGAACGGCACGGCACCGCCCGGCGCGTCGAGCCGCGGCGGCGCCTCTCGGGGCGCCTCCCGCGGTCCCTGGGCGCTGGCCGACAGGCTGGCGGCGAGGCCGAGCAGCAGGGCGAGGACGGGCAGCAGCGGCCTCACGGCATGACCTCGCGGATGCCCAGCGAGAACAGCGAACTCGGCGTGCGCAGCAACTCGGTCAGCAGCTCGGCCGCGACCACCAGGATCAGGATCGACATCAGGCCGCGCAGCGCCACGCCGGGCAGCTTGGCGGCGAGGCGCGAGCCGATCGGCGCGCCGACCACGCCGCCCAGGATCAGCAGCAGCGCCAGCACGACGTCGACCGTGCCGTTGGTCGCCGCCTGCAGGAAGGTGACGTTGGCCGCCACGAACAGGATCTGGAAGTTCGAGGTGCCGATCACCACCGCGGTCGGCATGCCGAGGATGTAGATCATCGCCGGGACCAGCACGAAGCCGCCGCCGACGCCGAGGATGGCCGACAGCAGGCCGATCACGAAGCCGATGCCGATCGGCAGCAGGGCGCTGATGTAGAGCTTGGACTTGTAGAAGCGCAGCTTCAGCGGCAGCCGGTGCACGATCGTGTGGGTGTGCAGCTTGCCGCGCGGCGCCTCCGGATTGCGCCGCCGCCGGAACCAGGTGCGCAGGCTCTCGGCCAGCATCAGCAGGCCGATGGTCGAGAGCATGACGACGTACAGCACGGCGATCACGAAATCGATCTGGCCGATCCGCTTCAGCCAGGTGAACACCGAGACGCCGGCCGACGAGCCGATCATGCCGCCGAGCAGCAGCACCAGCCCCATGCGCAGGTCGACGTTGCCGCGGCGCCACGCCACCTGCAGCGAGGAGATCGAGTTGGCGACCACCTGGTTGGCCTGGCTGGCCACCGCGACGGCCGGCGGGATGCCGACGAAGATCAGGAGCGGCGTGGCGAGGAAGCCGCCGCCGACCCCGAACATGCCGGCCAGCAGGCCGGCCGCCCCTCCCAGGCCGAGCAGAACGAAGACGTTCATCGATTGCTCGGCGATGGGAAGGTAGATTTCCACGGACGCTGCCTACTTCAGGAGAATGCCGCTGATCTCGCGCAACTGGACGCGGGCGCGCAACAGGTAGAAGCCCTGCGCGGCGAGATGGTTGGGAATGATCAGGCCGTCGGGATAGCCGTTCCAGACGATCCACGGCTGCAGGGCCGAGGCCAGCCGGAAGGTCTCGACCATGCCGTTCCAGGCATTGGTCAGGTTGCGCTCGCGGATCACCGCCTCGAAGTCGACGCCCATCTCGCGCAACAGGATGAAGTTGGCGTAGAGCCGGCCCTTGTTGAAATAGAAGATGTCGTCGGCGCGCCGGTCGAACAGGTCGCCGGCGCTCTCGATGATGTGCTGGTCGATCACCGCCGAGTCCGAGCCCTGGTCGTTGGCGATGCGGTCGATCAGCGCCTGCAGGTTGTCGGCGCGGCGCTCGAACACCGCCTGGCCGGTGCCGACCCGCTTGTTGTAGGCCACCAGCCGATCGCGGCCGGCGCGGTACTTCTGCGCCGACGTGGCCGACGGCCACAGCGAGACGCTGGGCTGCCAGATCCAGATGTTGGGCTGCTCGTTCAGGAAGCCGCGCGCCTGCTCGAGGTCGCGGTCGACCTGGCTGGTGCCGCGCACCCGGCCGACCTGGTCCATCAGCTCGGTGCTGAAGCGGCCGACCGCGGCCATCACGCCGCGCTGGAAGTTCGGCATGTTGTCGAGGATGCCGGCCGGCATGAAGACCGGCATCATCGGCGCCCACGTCTTGGCATCGACCTCGCGGGTGATCAGGTCGGCCGCGGCGGCCACCGAGCGGCTCTCGCCCGGCGCGACGTTGCGCGGCGCGAACTGCGGGTCGGCGTCGATGTTCTCGACGATCAGCGCGCCGACCGGGAACCACAGCACCAGCAGCACGACGACGATGCGCCAGGTCCAGCGCCACACGCGGCGCACTCCGCCGGGCGGAACCGCGGCGCGGTTGGCGCCGGGGCGCCAGGCCCTGAGGCCGTCCCAGCGGCGGCGCCACCACGACGGGCGGGCGGCTTCCGTCGAGGCGCCGGGGTCCGGATCGAATGTCATGGCACACCTTACCATTCGTCTCGTGACGAAACAGGGGCGACGGCTGCTAGAGTGCCGCGATCGTCCAGGAAAAAAATGGAGACGGAGGAAATGGCCCTCGACCCCGAATCGCAACGCCTGATCGACCTGATGGTCGCGGCCAACCGCCCGGCCTGGAACACGCTCTCGCCACAGGGCGCGCGCGACCTCTACCTCGCGCTGCGCCCGGCGGCCCAGGGCCCGCGCCCGGCCGAGGTCGCGGTGGTCGATCGCACCATCCCCGGCCCCGGCGGCGACATCCCCGTGCGCCTCTATCGCCCGGCCAGCGTGCCGGCGGGCGGCGCCCTGCCCTGCCTCGTCTACGCCCATGGCGGCGGCTGGGTGTTCGGCAACCTCGACAGCCACGACGTGCTGTGCGCCCAGCTGGCGCTCGAGGCCGGCATCGCGGTGTTCGCCGTCGACTACCGGCTGGCGCCGGAAGCCCGTTTCCCGGGCGCCTTCGACGACGTCGTGGCGGCCCTGCAGTGGGTCGCGGCCAACGGCCCGTCGGTCGGCATCGACCCGGCGCGGCTGGCGATCGGCGGCGACAGCGCCGGCGGCAACCTCGCCGCGGCGGTGTCGATCTGGGCGCGCGACAACGACGGGCCGAAGCTGCGCCTCCAGCTGCTGGCCTACCCGGTGACCGACGCGGTGGCGCGCGCCGAGTCGTACCGCCTGTTCGCCGACGGCTACGGCCTCAACGCGCCGACCATGGAGTGGTTCTTCGACCACTACACGCCCGACCGCGCCAGCCGCGGCGACTGGCGCGTGTCGCCGCTGCGCGCCGCCTCGCTGGCCGGCCTGCCGCCGGCGCTGGTGATCACCGCCGGCTACGACCCGCTGCGCGACGAGGGCCGCGCCTACGCCTTCCGCCTGCAGCAGGAAGGCACGCTGGCCGACCTCGTCGAGTTCGGCGGCATGCTGCATGGCTTCCTGAGTTCGCCGATGCTGCTGCACGGCGCGCGGCGCGGCACCTCGCTGGCCGCCGCGGCGCTGCGCGAGGCGCTGGTCCAGCGCGCCGTCTGAGGTGACGGCGGCCTCCGCCCGGCCGTCCGCCCCGGCCGGCATGGCGCTGCCGGGGCTGGTGATCGCCGTCGCGATGATCGGCGACACGCTGCTCTATGCCGTGCTGCCGCTCTACCACGAGGCGTTCGGCGTCAGCCTCGCCATGGTCGGCGTGCTGCTGTCGCTCAACCGCTGGGTCCGGCTGCTCGCCAACTCGGGCGCCGCGGCGCTTGGCGAACGCGTCGGGCCGAAGGCGATGATGGTCGGCGCCGCCGTCGGCTCGGCCGTCTCGACCACGCTCTACGGGCTGGTCGACAGCGAGGCGGTGCAGGTCGTGGCCCGCATGATGTGGGGCATCTCCTATGCCTCGCTGAACCTCGCCACCCTGTCCTACGCGGTCTCGGACCGCGCCAACGCCGGCAAGCGGGTCGGCGCCAGCCGGGCGGCGATCGGGGTCGTGCAGGCGATGTCGCTGGTCGGCGGCGCCTGGGTCGCCCTGCAGATCGGGCCACGCCCAACCTTCCTGCTGCTGGGCGGCCTCACCGTGATCTCGCTGGTCGGCGCCGTGCTGCTGCCCCGCCTGCCGCGCACGCCGACCGAGCATCGCGGCTTCCGGCTGCCGGTGCCGCACCGCCTCGAGGCGTGGGGCTTCCTGCTCGGCTTCACCAGCGATGGCGTGTTCCTGCTGACGCTCGCCTTCCTGATGAAGGACTCGATCACCGCGGTGCCGCCGCTGCTCGCCACCGCGATCCTGCTGGCGCTGCGCTGGCTGGTCGAGGTGACGACCGGGCCGCTGGGCGGCTGGATCGGCGACCGCTTCGGCGCCGGCCGCGTGTCGATCGTCAACGCCGTGCTGCTGATCGCCGGCTTCGTGCTGATCGCGCTCGACCGCGAGGTGCTGGGCGCGCTGGCGATCGTGATGACGCGCGGCATGTTCAACACGCTGGTCCCGGTGCTGGTGCTGGAACGCAGCAAGGCCAGCGTGCTGTCGTCGCAGGCCAGTTACTCGACGTGGCGCGACTTCGGCGCCGCCGCCGGCCCGCTGTCGGCGCCGTGGCTGTTCCTCAACGTGCCGCAGACGCCGCTCTACGCGGCGCTGGCCGCCCTGCTGATGCTGGGCGCGTTCTTCTGTCTGGTTCGGCGCTAGCCGGACGGTCCGGCGCTAGAACACGTCCTTGCGGTGACGGACCTCGGCGAACACCGCCGCCGGGTCCTTGCCGGCCAGGCCGACCGCGGCCTGCACCGCCGGCACGTCGGCGCGCAGGAACGGGTTGGTCGCCTTCTCCTCGCCGAGCAGCGACGGCACCGTCGGCTCGCCGCGGCCGCGCGCCGCGTCGATCGCCTTCGCGCGCTCGAGCAGCTTGGCGTTGCCGGTCTCGAGCGTCACCGCGAAGCGGGCGTTCGACTGGGTGTATTCATGGGCGCAGTAGACGCGCATGTCGTCGGGCAGCGCCCGCAGGCGGGCGAGCGAGCCCCACATCTGCTGCGGCGTGCCCTCGAACATGCGGCCGCAGCCCAGCGCGAACAGCGTGTCGCCGCAGAACAGCGCCTTCTGCTCGCGGAAGGCGAAGGCGATGTGGCCGCTGGTGTGGCCGGGCACGAAGAAGACCTCGGCCTCGGCCTCGCCGAAGCGGTAGCGGTCGCCGTCATCGACCTCGACATCGATTCCGGGGATGCGGGCGCGGTCACGGCGCGCGCCGACGATGGTGCAGCCGGTCGCTTCCTTGATCTCGCGGTTGCCGCCGACGTGGTCGCCGTGGTGGTGCGTGTTCAGGATGTGGGTGATCTTCCAGCGGCGCTTCTCGGCCTCGGCCAGCACCGGGCCGGCCACGGCAGGATCGACCACGCCGACCGCTCCGCTCTGCGGCTCGCGCATCAACCACACGTAATTGTCGTTCAGGACCGGGATACGGACGATGTCTAGGGTGGTGCTCATATTTTCACGCTAACAGAGCCGTTCGGGGTTGTCGCGGGGCCGACCGATGGCCGGGCGGCAGGGGTTTCTGCTACACTGGCGATATGTGGACGGACGTCCTCGATCTCAACGAGTTCTACGGCAGCACGCTCGGCCAGATGACGGTGCGGCTGCTGCGCGCCCGCCTGCGCGAGGTCTGGCCGAACGTGCGCGGCGAGACCGTGCTGGGGCTGGGCTATGCCACGCCGTTCCTGCGGCCGTTCCGCGAGGAGGCGGCGCGCACGCTGGCCTTCATGCCGGCCCAGCAGGGCGTCACCCGCTGGCCGCGCGAGGGCCGCAACCTCACGGCGCTGGTCGACGAGAACGACCTGCCGCTGCCCGACCGCTCGGTCGACCGCGTCCTGCTGGTCCATGCCGTCGAGAGCACCGAGCAGGTCCGCCCGATGCTGCGCGAGATCTGGCGCGTGATGGCCGACGGCGGCCGCCTCGTGACCGTGGCGCCGACCCGCGCCGGCCTGTGGTCGCAGATCGACCGCTCGCCGTTCTACCAGGGCCATCCCTATTCGCCCGGCCAGCTGGCCGCGCTGCTGCGCGCCAACATGTTCGCGCCGATGCGCCAGTCGCGCGCGCTGTTCATGCCGCCGACCCGCTCGCGGGTGATGCTGCGCATGGCGCCGGCGGTCGAGCGCTTCGGCCATCGCTGGCTCGGCCGCTTCGCCGGCGTCACCGTGATCGAGGCCGGCAAGCAGCTCTATGCCGGCATCGCCGAGCGGACGGCGGCGCCGGGGCTGGTCGTGGTGCGGCCCAAGCTGCGGGTCGCCAGTTCGCGCGACACCCAGGCCGCGCGCAATGCCGGCGACGGCGAGGCGCCGGCGTCCTGACGCAACGTCCTTCCTGAAAGAGAATCCCATGTCGGTGTCACCGCGCGTCATCGCGCTGCTGGGCTTTGGCGAGGCCGGGTCGGCGATCGCCCGCGGACTGTGCGGCGAGGGCGGTTGGCGCGGCACCGCGCGGCCCGGCGACAACGCCCCGCGCCGCGTCATCGCCATCGACACCGCGCTCGACAAGGACGCCCGCGGCACCGCGCTGGGCCGCGAGGCGCGCCGACTCGACGTCGCGATCGAGGGCACCTACGGCGAGGCGCTGCGCGAGGCCGACCTGGTGATCTGCGCGGTGCAGGGCGAGTTCGCGCTCGAGGCCGCGACCGCGGCGGCGCCGCTGCTCAAGAAGGGCGCGCACTACCTCGACCTCTGCACCATCACCGGCAAGATGTCGGACGAGGACCGTGCGCCGATCGAGGCGGCCGGCGGGCGCTACATCGACATCGCGGTGATGGGCGGCTTCTTCAAGCAGGGCATCAAGGCGCCGATGCTGGTGGCCGGCGAGGACGTCGAGCCGGTCGTTGCCTGGATGAACGACAACGGCTTCGTCGCCACCGTGCTCGGCCGCAAGCCCGGCAGCGCCTCGGCGGTGAAGATGATCCGCAGCGTGCTGATCAAGGGCGTCGAGGCGCTGGGCGTCGAGGCTTACGTCACGGCGCAGCGCCAGGGCATCCTCGACGAGGTGATGGGCTGCATGGGCGACGTCGACGACATCGGCTTCGCCAACTTCGTGGCAATGCTGGTGCAGACCCACATCGTGCATGCTCACCGGCGCTGGGAGGAGATGGGGCTGGTCGGCCGCACGCTGCGCGAGACCGGCGTCACGCCGCTGATGACCGAGACCATCGAGCGCAGCCACCGCCGCACCGTCGATGCCGGCATCGCGCCCGCCGACGGCCAGGTGCCGGACCTCGAGCAGGCGATCACGATCCTGTCGGAGCAGGTCATCCGTGGCCGGTGAGGTGTTCGACCGGCTGGTCGCGCTGCTGACCGAGTCCGGCGCGAAGTTCCGCGTCATCGAGCACGAGGCCGAGGGCCGCTCGGAGGCGATCAGCGTGATCCGCGGCAACCGGCCCGACCAGGCCGCCAAGGCGATGGTGCTGGACGTGCGGGGCGGCGGCGGCGGCAAGCGCGCCGTGCTGGCCATCCTGCCGGGCAGCCGCAAGCTCGACTTCGCCGCGGTCGCCGCGCTGTTCGAGGCGCGCAAGTGCGGCTTCGCCAGCCCGGAGACGGCGCAGGAACTGACCGGCTGCGTCATGGGCGCGGTGCCGCCGTTCGCGCTGAACCCGGCGCTGGCCATCGTGGTCGAGCAGGACCTGCTGGCCAACGACACGCTGTTCTTCAATGCCGGCCGGCTCGACCGCTCGATGGAACTCGACACGAAGGACTGGCTGGCGGTGGCCAAGCCGCGGATCGCCCGGATTGCCGCCTCCTGAGGTGCGCTTCGAGCCGGTCGAGGAGGCCGACTTCGAGCCGCTGCTGGCGCTCCGCATCGAGGTCATGCGCGAGCACCTCGAGCGCGTCGGCCGCTTCCATCCCGAGCGCGCCCGCCGCATCTTCCGCGGCCACTTCGACGAGCCGGGCCTGCGCCGGCTGACGATCGGCGGACAGCGGGTCGGCTGCGTCGGCTTCCGCGTCGGCGCGGCCGAGGTGAAGATCGATTCGTTCTACCTCGACCGCCGGCTGCACAATTCGGGGCTCGGCACGGCGATCCTGAAAGGGCTGCTGGCCGAGGCCGACGCGCTCGGCCTGCCGGTCGAACTCGACGTGCTGCAGGGCAGCCCGGCCGGCCGCTTCTACGAGCGGCACGGCTTCGTGAAGCAGCGCGAGGACGCGATCGAGGCGAACTACCGCCGCCCCGTTCCGCGTTGAAGCGTCAGCCGCGCTTCAGCATGAACACGGCCTGCTCGCCCACCAGGTTGGCGAGCAGCGGCGGGTAATTGATCGGCCGGCTGTTGCGGTTCAGCACGATCGCCCGCTCGATCTTGACGCCCATGTCGCGGCACAGGCCGCGGAAGTCGTCGATGCTGCACAGGTGGATGTTCGGCGTGTCGTACCACTTGTGCGGCAGCGACGGCGTCTCCGGCATGCGCCCGCCGAACACCAGCCGCAGCCGCACCTGCCAGTGGGCGAAGTTCGGGAACGACACGATGGCGTGGCGGCCGACCCGCAGCATCTGGCGCAGCACCTCGCGCGGCTCGCGCGTCGCCTGCAGCGTCTGGCTGAGGATGACGTAGTCGAACGCGTCGTCCGGGTAGTCGCGCAGGTCGGAGTCGGCGTCGCCCTGGATCACCGACAGGCCATTGGCGACGCAGGCGTTCACGCCGGCCTGGCTGAGCTCCATGCCGCGCGCATCGGCGCGCTTGAAGTTCACCAGGTAGGCCAGCAGTTCGCCGTAGCCGCAGCCGACGTCGAGCGCGCGCGTCGCCGGCTCGACCATGTCGGCGATGACCTGCAGGTCGACGCGGATGGCAGCAGCGGTCACGACGCCTCCTTCAGGCCGCGCACCGCGGCCGCACCCTTGAGGAAGCCCGAAAGCGTGCGGAACATCTCCGGCTCGTCGAGCAGGAACGCGTCGTGGCCCTTGTCGCTCTCGATCTCGACGAACGACACGTTGGCCGCCGCCGCGTTCAGCGCATGCACCACCAGCCGGCTCTCGCGCGTCGGGAACAGCCAGTCGCTGGTGAAGGAGAACAGGCAGAACCGGGTCGCCGAGCCCTTGAAGGCATTGGCCAGCACGCCGCCATGCGCCGCGGCGAGGTCGAAGTAGTCCATGGCGCGGGTGATGTAGAGGTAGCTGTTGGCGTCGAAGCGGTCGACGAAGGTCGAGCCCTGGTGGCGCAGGTAGCTCTCGACCTGGAAGTCGGCGTCGAAGCCGAAGCGCACCGCGTCGCGGTCCTGCAGCGAACGGCCGAACTTGCGCTGCAGCGCCTGCTCCGAGAGGTAGGTGATGTGCGCCGTCATGCGCGCCACCGCCAGCCCGTGCCGCGGCAGCGTGTCGTGCAGGCGGTAGTCGCCCTTCTTCCACTCGGGGTCGGCCATGATCGCCTGCCGCCCGACCTCGTGGAACGCGATGTTCTGCGCCGAGTGGCGCGCCGCGCAGGCGATCGGCACGGCCGAGAACACCCGCTTCGGAAAGCTGGCCGCCCACTCGAGCACCTGCATGCCGCCCATCGAGCCGCCGATCACGCAGAACAGGTCGGGAATGCCGAGATGGTCGAGCAGCGCCGCCTGCGCGCGCACCATGTCGCCGATCGTCACCACCGGGAAGCCGAGGTTCCAGGGCTTGCCCGCCGCGTCGCGGTCGAGTGGCCCGGTGCTGCCCATGCAGCCGCCCAGCACGTTGACGCAGATGATGAAGTAGCGGGCCGGGTCGAGGATCTTGCCGGCCCCGACCAGGCGGTCCCACCAGCCTTCCTTGCCGGTCACCGGGTGCTGCTCGACGACGAACTGGTCGCCGGTCAGCGCATGGCAGATCAGGACGGCGTTCGACTTGTCGGCATTGAGCGTGCCGTAGGTCTGGTAGGCCACCCGGTACGGGCCGAGCTCGACGCCGCAATCGAGGCGCAGCGGACGGTCGACGCCCAGGACCGCGTGGCGACATCGCGCCAGCGCCTTGCGCTCGACCTCGGCCAGGCCCTCGGGCAGCGGCCCGCCGGCGGTCGGCGGGACGATCGTCGCCTCCATGTCCTCTCCTCGGCCAGCCCGGAAATGCCCCGGACCGACGAAAAAGCCCCCGACCGGTAAAGGACGGGGGCTTTTTCGAGCGCTCCGACCTTTTAGCGAGGATTAACGTGGTCGCAAGCCGGTCGGCTCAAATTCCACGGAGACGCTTCTATACGGACAGCGCCGCCGTTGCGCAAGCGTCCCGGCGGTTTCTTGCCTTTACGGGGGCCGGCCGGACGTAGTATCGCCGCTCCCGCACACGTTTCACGGCCGGTATGGATTCCCCCAGTCTCGAGAGCTTGCGCCAGGAGATCGACGCCATCGACGGCGAGCTCCATGGCCTGATCCGGCGCCGCAGCGACCTGGTCGACCAGATCGCTGCCTCCAAGAAGCCCGGCTCGATCGCGCTGCGGCCCGGCCGCGAGGCGCAGGTCATGCGCCAGCGCCTGGAGAAGCACACCGGGCGCTTTCCCGCCGCCGCCGTCTTCCGCATGTGGCGCGAGATGATGTGCGCCTTCACGCTGATGCAGACGCCCGAGCTCAAGATCGCGATCTGCCGGCCGCACGACCAGCCCGGCTACTGGGACCTCGCGCGCGACCACTTCGGCTGCCAGATCCCGCTGGTGCCGCACGACACGCCGGCCCAGGTGCTGGCCGCGGTGCGCGCCAACCCGGCGACCATCGGCGTCGTGCCGGCACCGATCGAGGCCGACACCGCCGCGTGGTGGCCGCTGCTCGGCGGCCAGGACGCGACGTTGCCCAACGTGATCGCCCGCCTGCCCTTCCTCGCGATGCCGAACGCCCGCGCGCGCGGCATCTCGGCCTTCGTGCTGGCCCGCCTCGACCCCGAGGAGTCGGGCGACGACCGCGCCCTGATCGCCGTCGAGTCGACCACCGGCCTCAGCCGCAACCGCATCGCCGGCGCGATGACCAAGGCCGGCCTGCCGGCCTTCACCTCGGTGCTGGACCAGGTCGTGGGCGGCGTGCATCACTACCTGGTCGAGGTTCCCGGCATGATCGCCGACGGCGACGGCCGCCTGCGCGAACTGGAGGCCGGGCTCGGCCTCGAGAGCGGGCGCGTCGTGTCGATCGGCGCCTACGCCGTGCCGGCGACGCCCCGCACCTGAAGTTCAAGGAGATCGCGATGAGCGCCCTCACCCCGCGGCCGGGCATCATGAAGATCGCGCCCTACGTGCCGGGCAAGGACTCGGTCGAGGGCAAGCAGACCATCGCCAAGCTGTCGTCCAACGAGGGCGCGCTGGGTCCCAGCCCGAAGGCGATGGCGGCCTACGCCGCGGTGGCGGCCGACCTGCACCGCTATCCCGACGGCGACTGCTCCGGCCTGCGCGCCGCGATCGGCCGTCACTACGGCCTCGATCCCGCCCGCATCGTCTGCGGCGCCGGCTCGGACGAGCTCCTGAACCTGCTGGTCCGCGCCTACTGCGGCCCGGGCGACCAGCTGCTGTACAGCCAGTACGGCTTCATGATGTACCCGATCAACGCGCTGGGCGTCGGCGCGCAGCCGGTCGCCGCGCCGGAGAAGAACTACCGCACCGACATCGACGGCCTGCTGGCCGAGGTGACCGACCGCACCCGCGTGGTCTGCCTCGCCAACCCGAACAACCCGACCGGCAGCTACGTCACCAAGGACGACGTGCGCCGCCTGCATGCCGGCCTGCCGAAGAACGTGCTGCTGATCATCGACGCGGCCTATGCCGAGTACGTCAGCAAGAACGACTACGAGGCCGGCGTCGAGCTGGTCGACGGCGCCGAGAACGTCGTGATGACCCGCACCTTCTCGAAGATCTACGGGCTGGGCGGGCTGCGGCTCGGCTGGATGTACGGCCCGGCCGGCGTGATCGACGTGCTGAGCCGGCTGCGCCAGCCGTTCAACGTCAACGCCGCCGCGCAGGCGGCGGGCATCGCGGCGCTGGCCGACCTCGCCCACACCGACGCCAGCCGCGCCAACAACGACACCTGGCTGCCGTGGCTCGCCGCCGAGCTGGGCCAGCTCGGCCTGGCGCCGCGCGCCAGCGTCGGCAACTTCGTGCTGGTCGGCTTCGGCTCGAAGGACCGCGCCGCCGCCGCCAACGACTGGATGATGAACGACGGGCTGATCCCGCGCATGGTCGGCGGCTACGGCCTGCCCGATCACCTGCGCATCACGATCGGCACCGAGAGCGAAGTGCGGGCGGTGAAGGAATCGCTCGCCCGCTTCGTGGCGGCCGGCAAGTGAGCAAGCCGCTGTTCGACAAGGTCGCGCTGATCGGCATCGGCCTGATCGGCGGCTCGATCGCCCTGGCCGCCCGGCGCGCCGGCCTGGCACGCCAGATCGTGGCGGCGACGCGCAGCCCCGAGACCGCGGCGACCGCCAACCGCCTGAATCTGGTCGACCATTGCGGCACCGACCTCGCGGCGGCCTGCAAGGACGCCGACCTGGTGATCGTCTGCACCCCGGTCGGCGCCTGCGGCGAGGCCGCGCGCACCATCGCGCCCAGCCTCAAGCCCGGCTGCATCGTGTCCGACGTCGGCTCGGTGAAGCAGGCGGTGATCGAGGCGATGCAGCCGCACCTGCCGGCCGGCGTGCACTTCGTGCCGGCCCACCCGGTCGCCGGCACCGAGAATTCCGGCCCCGAGGCCGGCTTCGCCGAGCTGTTCGACGGCCGCTGGACGATCCTGACGCCGCTGCCCGGCAGCGACCAAGCGGCGGTCGACCGCCTCGACGCCTTCTGGAAGGGCCTGGGCAGCAACACCGAGCGTCTCGACGCGGCCGACCACGACCGCATCCTCGCCATCACCTCGCACCTGCCGCACCTGATCGCCTACACCATCGTCGGCACCGCCGACGACCTGGCCGGTCACCTCAAGAGCGAGGTGCTGCGCTTCGCCGCCGGCGGCTTCCGCGACTTCACGCGCATCGCCGCCTCGGACCCGACGATGTGGCGCGACATCTTCCTCGCCAACCGCGAGGCCGTGCTCGAAGTGCTGGCCCGCTTCCAGGAAGACCTGTTCTACCTGCAGCGCGCGATCCGCTGGGGCGAGGGCGACAAGCTGTTCGACCTGTTCACGCGCACCCGCGAGATCCGGCGCGCGCTGATCCACCTCAACCAGGCCTGAGCCCGGCCGCGTGAGCGAGACGCGGCCGCTCTGGGTGTTCGCCTACGGGTCGCTGATGTGGAACCCGGGCTTCGCGACGCCCGAGACGCGGCGCGCCCGCCTGCACGGCTGGCACCGCGCCTTCTGCATCTACTCCGAGCACTACCGCGGCACGCCGCAACGGCCCGGCCTGATCCTCGGCCTGCTGCCGGGCGGCGCCTGCCGCGGCCTCGCCCATCGGCTGCCCGTGCGCGGCTACGACGCGGTGCGGCGCTACCTCGTGCACCGCGAGATCGATCACGACGGCGTCTACGAGGAGACCGTGCGGCCGCTGCTGCTGGACGATGGCCGCACCGTGCCGGCGCTGGTCTACCTCGCCGACCGCGCCCACCGGCAGTTCGCCGGCAAGCTGCCGCAAGCCCGCGCGGCGGCGCTGGTCCGGCACGGCCACGGCGTGACCGGCAGCAACGTCGAGTATGTCAGGAACACCGTGGCCCACCTGCGCGAGATGGGCCTGCGGGATCGCGGCCTCGAGGACCTCGCCCGCCGCGCAGGCGCGGCCTAGCCGCGCCGGCGGAGCTCTAGGCGCTGGGCGCGCCTTTGAAGATGGCGCGGGTCACGAAGCCCAGCTCCTCGCGCGCCTGCTCGACGCCGAGGCCGAGGCGCAGCCTCAGCACCACCCAGCTCTCCGGCGCCATCGCCATCGACAGCGCGTTCAGGGTGCGCTCGCGCGACTCGCCCGGCAGTGCCGCGAGTTCGCGCTCGAACCAGGTCGACAGCAGCGTGCGGTTGGCGTCGTACATCTGGGTCATCATGTCGGACGCCTCGGTCGAGCGCCGCTGCAGCGTCTCGACGAAGGTCCACATCGGCAGCAGGCGCTCGCCGCGTTGCGCATGTTGCTCGATCAGGACGGACAGGCGCTGGTCGAGGCTCATCGCATGGTCGACGGCCGGCGCGTCGCCCAGCATTCCCGTCATCACGCGCGTCAGCACGGCGACGTAGAGCTCGGCGGTATCGGCGAAGTGCTGGAACACGGTCCGCGCGCTGACGCCGGCCATCTTGGCGATGTCGCGCACGATCGGCGCCACTTCGCCGGCGAGCGCGAGGGCCAGCGCCGAGCCGACGATGGCGTCGCGAGTCCGGGCAACCCGGTCGCCGCGCACGGGCGTGTTCATCTGCGGCGAAGGGGCGAGGGTCTGCACATCCATTACGGCACTCCGTCAGGGCCGGATCGTTCGAAACTGGTATCGGTACGCAGCGACGCCAGAGCATCTGCAACGCGAGTGCGACGATGCGCTATAAATTGCCGGGATGCATGTAAGAAACTCGTAAGCTACACGGTGCCCATGTCACAGAAGCCCTTCTCGCCCGCCTCCCTCGCCGCCCAGGCCATGGGCTGGATCGACCCGGTCACCAAGGCCGTCGTGCCGCCGATCCACATGGCCAGCACCTACCTGCGCGACGAGGACAACGGCTACCGGTCCGGGCGAATTTATGCCCGCGCCGACAACCCGACCTTCGACCAGGCCGAGTCGACCCTCGCGGCGCTGGAGGGCGGGGCCAAGGCGCTGGTCTTCTCGTCCGGCATGAGCGCGGCCACCGCCTGCTTCCTCGGGCTGGCGCCGGGCGACCACGTGGTCGCGCCGAAGGTCATGTACTGGTCGCTGCGCAACTGGCTCGGCACCTTCGCCACCCAGTGGGGCCTCTCGGTCGAGTTCGTCGACGCCGACCGCACCGACGCGATCGCCGCCGCGGTGAAGCCGGGCAAGACGAAGCTGGTGTGGATCGAGACGCCGGCCAACCCGACCTGGTGCGTGACCGACATCGCCGCGGCCGCCGAGATCGCGCACAAGGCGGGCGCCCGGCTGGCCGTCGATTCGACGGTCGGCACGCCGGTGCTGACGCAGCCGCTCAAGCTCGGCGCCGACATCGTCATGCACTCGGCGACCAAGTACCTGAACGGCCACTCCGACATCATCGCCGGCGCGCTGGTCGGCGCGGCGGACGACGAGCACTGGCAGAAGCTGCGCACCATCCGCGCCCAGCTCGGCACCATCCTCGGCCAGACCGAGGCATGGCTGCTGATGCGCGGCATGCGCACCCTGTTCCCGCGCGTCGCCTGGGCCTGCCGCTCGGCGGAGGCGCTGGCCGACCGGCTGGCGACTCACCCGATGGTCGCCGAGGTGCTCTATCCCGGCCTGCCCTCGTTCGCCGGCCACGCGGTGGCGAAGAAGCAGATGAGCGGCGGCTTCGGCGGCATGCTGTCGGTGCGGGTGAAGGGCGGCGAGCGGGCGGCGATCGCCTCGGCGGCGCGGGTCGAGCTGTGGAAGCGCGCCACCTCGCTGGGCGGCGTCGAGAGCCTGATCGAGCATCGCGCCTCGATCGAGGGCCCCGGCACGCCCTGCCCGCCCGACCTGCTGCGCCTGTCGGTCGGCGTCGAGACCGCCGACGACCTGTTCGACGACCTCGACCAGGCGCTGCGCCGCGGCCACAACAGCTGACGCTCAGAGCCCGAGCGAGAAGCCCTCGCGCAGGGCGTCGTCGGCGTCGAAGCGGAAGCGCGCCTCGCCGGTGAAGTCGGCGCGGCCGCCGACCTCGACGATCGCCGCGCGCCGGCCTTCGACCGGCTCGGCGTCGCGCACGACGCGGCCGGTGAAGGTCGCGCCGGTGCAGCTCTCGAACCGCCGCTCCTCGTCCAGGCCGACCGCGCGGCGGGCGCGCAGCAAGGCCATCCGCGCGGTGACGCCGCTGCCGGTCGGGCTGCGATCGACCTGGCGGCCGGCGAAGATGCAGACGTTGCGGCTGGGCTGGCCCGCGCCGTCGCCGCCGTCGGTCAGGATCGTGCCGTACAGGAAGGCGAGGTCGGCGTCGGGATGGGCGAGCGGGATGGCGGCCGCCGCGGCGCGCGCGATCTCCTCGCCGGCATCGACGATCGCCCGCATCGGCGAGCGGTGCAGGTCGAGGCCGATCGAATCGGCCGGCAGCACGGCGTAGAAGGCGCCGCCGAAGCCGATGTCGACGCTGACCGGTCCCCAGGTCTCGGTCGGCGCGATGCGGTCGAGCGCCCAGGCGAAGGCCGGCACGCTCTCGAAGCGCACCGCGCCGTCGGCGGCGACCCGGCAGGTCACCAGCCCGCAGGGACATTGCAGGCGCACCACGGTCTCCGGCGCCTGCCGCGCGACGCGGCCGCTCTCGACCGCCCAGCGGGCCAGCGCGATGGTCGCGTGGCCGCACATCGTCGAGTAGCCCTCGTTGTGCATGAACAGCACCGCGAGGTCGGCCTCGGGGTGATCGGGCTCGACCAGCAGCGCGCCGTACATGCCGTCGTGGCCGCGCGGCTCCAGCATCAGGCCGCGGCGCAGGGCGTCGTGGCGTTGCTTCGCCTCGCGCCGCTTGTCGAGCAGGGTGCGGCCGGTGAAGGCCGGCCAGCCGTCGACGATGATGCGCGTCGGCTCGCCGCCGGTGTGCATCTCGACGGTCGACAGGATCATCCGAAGACCTGCGGCAGGGCGACGCCGATGCGCTCGTTCATCATCTCGATCGAGCCGTCGGTGTAGGCGGCGATCTTGGCGCCCGCGAGGTGGCGGGCCAGCGGGTACTCGGCACGCAGGCCGTTGGCGCCCATCGCCTGGATACAGTCGGCGATGCGCCGCACCGCCATCTCGGTCGCGAACTTCTTGGCGTGCGCCGCCGGCAGGACGGCGTCGGCGCCCTCGTCGATCAGCCGCGCCGCGCGGTACGACAGCAGCCGCGCCGCCTCGAGGTCGGTCGCCGCGTCGACCAGTTTCCAGCGCACGCCCTGGTGGTCGAGCACCGGCTGGCCGAAGGTCCGGCGCTGCTGCGTGTAGCGCACCGCGGTCTCGAGCGAGGCCTGCAGCATGCCGCAGCACATCGCCGCGACGTAGGCGCGGGCGCCGTTGATGCCGGCCAGCGCCGCCTTGAAGGCGCGGCCCGGCGGGTGCAGCAGCGCCTCGTCGGGCACCACGTAGTCGACCAGCCGGAAGCCGCCGACGCCGATCGCGTGGCCGCCATGGAGCTCGAACGGCGGCTCGCGGTGGAAGCCCGGCCGGTCGGCCTCGATGGCGAAGCAGGCGATGCCGCGATAGCCCAGCGCCTTGTCGGTCTGGGCGTAGATCACCGACATGCCGCACACCGCGGCATTGGTGATCCACGCCTTGGCGCCGTTCAGCTTCCAGCCGCCGTCGACCTTGACCGCCGCCATCTCGAGGCCACCGAAGTCGGAGCCGACGCCGGGTTCGCTCAGGCCCGCGCAACCGATCACCTCGCCGGCGATCATGCGCGGCAGCAGCCGGGCGACGTGCGCCGGGGCGCCGTCGCGGGCGAAGCGGGCGACCGCGTTGTGGTGGTTCATCATCGCGAAGGCGAAGGCGAAGTCGTGCCGCGCGATCTCCTCGAAGGCGCGCAGCTTGGCCGAGAAGGACAGGCCCTGCCCGCCCTTGTCCTTCGCCAGCTCGATGGTGTTGAGGCCGGCGCGGCAGCCGGCCTGGATGGTCTCGAGCGGGTAGCGCCGCTCCCATTCCCAGCGCGCGGCGTGGGGGGCGACGTGTTCCTCGGCAAAGGCCTTGGCGCGCGCGACGAGGGCGCGTTCTTCGGGGGTCAGGATGTCATCGAGCATGCGCGGACTATCGCACGACCGGTGCGGCGGGCGCGACGAAAGGCGAGCATTGGACCTTTGCGTCCTGCGCGCTAGTATGGCGGCGACGCGGGTGTAGCTCAGGGGTAGAGCGTCGGCTTCCCAAGCCGTAGGTCGCGGGTTCAAATCCCGTCGCCCGCTCCAATTATTCGGGCAGGAAACGCACATGGAGCCGGTCGTTCCGGCGCCGCTCGCCGGCGACGACTTCGCGGCCGATGCCGCCCGTTTCTCGGCCTACTGGCGCGCCACCAAGGACCGCCTCGGCCGCCTGCCGCCCAAGCCAAAACGCGACAAGGCGGCGTCCGACGAAGCCGAAGCCCTGAAGCAGGCGGCGCGCGACGCCCGCTTCGCCTTCCTGCGCCGCCATGCCGTGACGCTGTACGACAAGCTTACCGACAACCGGCGGAAGTTCGTGCGCGTCGAGCGGCTGGTCTACGACGCGGCCGAGCTGGTGCCGGGCCTCGCCCCGACGCGGGCCGAGGTCGCGGCCGAGGCCGACCTCCGGCAGGCCGACAAGGACGGCTGCGAGATCGACCAGGGCATCCTCGCCAACCAGGTCATGGCCGACCCGGCGTGCGGCCTGCACCTCTGCCACGCCATGCTACTGCCGCGCGAGGAATCACCCGAGGCGCTGGCCAAGTTCCTGCGCGACGGCGTGCTCGACCTCGGCCATGCCCGCGTCGAGCGGCAGGGCAAGGCGGCCGTGCTGCTGCTGTCCAACAAGCGCTTCCTCAACTCGGAGGACAACGACACCCAGCCGGCGACCGAGATCGGCACCGATGTCTGCATCCTCGATCCCCACAGCGAGGTCGCGGTGCTGCGCGGCGACGTCGTGCCGTCGGGCAAGTATGCCGGCCGGCGCATCTACAATGCCGGCATCAACCTGACCCACCTCTACTGGGGCAAGATCCCGTTCCTGTGGTTCCTGGTCCGCGACCTCGGCTTCGTGAACAAGCTGCTGCGCGGGCTGGCCAAGCCCGACATCCTGCCCGACGAGGTGGCGGGCGATTCGATCGAGAAGCTGTGGATCTCGGCGGTCGAGACCTTCGCGATCGGCGGCGGCTGCCAGATCCTGCTGGCCACCGACTTCAACATCGCCGGCCGCGACGCCTACATGACCCTGCCGGCGCGCAAGGAGGGCATCATCCCGGCGATGGCCAACCTGCGCCTGCCGCGCTTCGTCGGCGACCGGGTGGCGCGCCAGGCCATCATGTACGAACGTCGCATCGAGTGTGATTCAGAGGTCGGCCGGCAGATCTGCGACGAGATCGTCGACCCCGCCAAGATGGACGCCACCATCGCCCGGGTGATCGACCGCCTGACCGGGTCGGGCGCCGTCGGCGCCATCGGCAACCGGCGCGCCCTGCGGCTGGGCGCCGAGCCGCTCGACGCCTTCCGGCGCTATGCCGCGCTGTACGCCCGCGAGCAGGCGATCTGCCACTACAGCCCGGCCCTGATTTCCAACCTCGAGCTGTTCTGGAACGCGCAGAACCGCCGCGCCTGACGGCTTCCCGTTGCCCTGCCGCGCGAAGCAGGGCAAAAGGCGCGACCGTTCCGTTTCATTCGAGATCTTCGCACGATGCGTAAGCGTACCTGGAGCAAGGCCGTGCTGTACCTCGCTCCGTCCACGATCGAGGGGGTTGGCTGCTTCGCGGACATGCGGATTCGCAAGGGCGAGTACGTCCGGACCTGGCTGCCCGAGGACACCCGCTTCGTGACGCTGGCGAAGGCCCATGCCTCGCCGCACCGCAAGCTGTTCAAGCGCTTCGGCATCCGGACCGGCAACGGCTACTGGGCGCCGGCCAACTTCCTGCGCATCTCGGTCGGTTGGTACATGAACCACTCGGAGGATCCGAACCTGCAGTCCGACGATGGCGACGTCACCTACTACGCCCTGCGCGACATCCGGGCGGGCGAGGAAGTGACCATGGACTACCGGCGCATGGACGAGCACCACGACAACCTGACGCGCGATGTCCCGCTGCCCGGCCGGCGGCCGGCGGGGAAGCCCGGGTCGAAGCGGAAGAAGAAGCAGTAACGCCGGCGCGTCAGGCGCCGGCCATCAGGTCGGCCAGCGCCGGGTCGGCCGCGAGTTCGGCCGCGCGGCCGGCGCGCACCACCTGCCCCCGGCGCAACACCACCCCGCGGTGGGCAATGCCGAGCGCCAGCGCCGCGCGCTGCTCGGCCAGCAGGATGCCGACGCCCTCGCCCGCCATCGCCGACAGGCGCCGCAGCAGGTCGGTCACCACCACCGGGGCGAGCCCGAGGGTCGGCTCGTCGAGCAGCAGCAGGCGCGGCCGGTTCACCAGCGCGCGGGCCAGCGCCAGCATCTGCTGCTGGCCGCCCGACAGCAGCCAGGCGCGCGCGCCGGGCCGCTCGCCCAGCATCGGGAACAGCGCCAGCATCTCGGCGACCCGGGCCGCCCGCTCGGCCGACGGCAGGGCGCAGGCCGCCTCGAGGTTCTCGCGCACCGTCAGCCCGGCGAACACGCGACGGCCCTGCGGCACATAGCCGATTCCCCGGGCCACCCGCGCCTCGACGGCGAGGTCGCCGGCCTCCTCGCCGAACAGCCGGACCGGCCCGGGCCGGAAGCCCAGCACGGTCTCGACGAACGTCGTCTTGCCGGCGCCGTTGCTGCCCAGCAGCGCCACGATCTCGCCGGCCGCCAGGGTCACGCCGGCGGCTTCGAGCAGCACGCTCATGACGCCTCGACCGGGCTGCCGAGGAAGCTCGCCCGGACCCGCGGATCAGCCCGCACCCGGTCGGGCGTGCCGCTGGCGATCACCGCGCCGCGGTCGAGGCAGACGAGGCGGTCGCACAGCCGCGACAGCAGCTCGATGTCGTGGTCGACGACCACGACGCCGCGGCCGGCGTCGCGCAGGCGGCGCACGAACGCTTCCAGCCGCGCCCGCTCGCGCTCGCCGGCGCCGGCCGCCGGCTCGTCGAGCAGCACGAAGGGCGCGCCGGTCGCGACCGCCCGCGCGATGTCGGATTCCTTGGTGTCGCCGGGCGCCATTGGCGCCTGGAACGAGCGGGCGATGCCGGCCCGCGCCACGCGATGCGCCGGCAGCGCATCGATCCGCCGGCCGTCGAGCGCGATCCGGCCGGCATCGGCGCGTTCCAGCCCGCACACCACGTTGAGCAGTGTCGTCTTGCCCGAGCCGTTCGGCCCGATCAGGCCGACGATCTCGCCGCGCGCGACCTCGAACGACACGCCGGCCACCGCCTCGACGCCGCCGAAGCGCTTGGTCACGCCGTCCAGCGCCAGCACCTGCGGACCCGCGAGCGTCGGCACCGTCTCGGGCAGGCCGACCGGTGCGGGCGCCGGCACCGGCCGGTCGAGCACGCGGTCGACCAGCCCGGCGAGGCCGGCCGGCGCCCACAGCACGACGGCCAGGGTCGCCACCGCGTAGGCCAGCAGCCAAGCGCCCTGCAGGCCGCGCATCAGTTCGGGCAGGCAGACCGCGAGCGTCGCGCCGATCACCGCGCCCATCGGGTGGCGCGTGCCGCCCAGCACCACCGAGGTCAGGCACACCACCATGATCGGGAAGCCGGTGGCCTCGGGCGAGACGACCCCGCTCACCGCCGCCGAGAAGCCGCCGGCCAGGCCGGCCAGCGCACCGCCCGCGACGAATGCCACGAGGCGCCACAGGCCGCCGTCGATGCCGAGGGTCGCGGCGACCAGCGGCGCCTCGCGCAGCAGGCGCGCCGCCTCGCCGGCCGGCCCGGCGAACACGCGGGCATAGGTCATGACCCCGGCGATCAGGCAGAACCAGACGATCGCCAGCAGCAGCGGGCCGCGCGGCAGGGCGCTCGCGAATCCGGCGAGCCCGTTGGCACCGCCGGTCCACGGCTCGGCGTGCACGGCGGCGAGGTTGACCAGCGAGGCGAGCGCCAGCGTCGCCAGCGCGAAGTAGTGCGACTGCAGGCGCAGCAGCGGCGCGGCGACCAGCGCGGCCGGCACGGCGGCGGCCAGCACCGACACCAGCAGCGCCGCCGGGCCGAGGCTCGGCGCCGCCAGCGCGGCGGCATAGGCACCCAGCCCGAACAGCGCGCCCTGCGCCAGGTTGAGACCGCCCAGCTGGCCGAACACCAGCTGGTAGCCCAACCCCATCAGCGCGTAGACGCCGACCAGCGTCACCATGCGCTGGCCGAACGCCGGCAGCACCGCCAGCGCGACCAGCGGCGCGAGGCCGAGCAGGATCATCCAGAACGGGCCGAGGCGGGCCATTTCAGGCGCGCCGCCCGACCGGTTCGCCGAACAGGCCCTGCGGCCGCAGCGCCAGCACGGCCAGCACCGCGACGTAGAGCGCGGCCGATGCCCAGGCGTCGCCGAACGAGGCGGCGACGAAGGTCTCGAACAGGCCGATGCCGAGCGCCCCCAGCAACGCGCCGGGCACGCTGCCCCAGCCGCCCAGCGCCACCGCGATGTAGGCCTTGAGCATGTGGCCCGCGCCCTGGGTCGGCGAGACCAGGAACTGGTGGCCGAGCACGACGCCGGCGATGCCGGCCAGCGCGCCGGCGAGGCCGAGCGACAGGATCACCATGCGGGTGACGGGGATGCCGACGGCGCGGGCCATGGCGCGGTCGGCGGCGACGGCGCGCAGGCGCCGGCCGGTCTGGGTGCACTCGAGCAGGTACCAGACCGCGGCGACCAGCCCGGCGCCCAGCACGACGATGGCCAGCGGCTGGCGGCCGATCGCGAGGCCGGCGAGGTCGAGCGTGCCGCTGCCGGCCAGCGGCGGCACGCTGCGCGGCGCGCCGCCCATCGCCACAGTGAGGCCCTGCTCGATGATCGCGGCCAGCGCGATGGTGGCGACGAAGGTCGCCTCGGGGGGCCGCGCCGCCAACGGCAGGATGGCGATGCGGGCGGCGAGGATGCCGGCGAGGCCGATGCCCAGCGCGACCAGCGGCAACAACAGGAAACTGGGCAGGCCGGTCCACGCGCCGGCGAAGGCGGCGAGCGCGCCGCCCAGCACGACGAGGTCGCCATGCGCGAAGTTGACGGCGCCGGCGGCGTTGAGAGCGAGCACGAAGCCCAGCGCGATCAGCGCGTAGGCCATGCCCAACGCCAGCGCGTTGAGCGCGAGCTGGGCCGTGATCAGCGGCCCCGCATCAATGTTCCCGGGGCGCGTGCTTGCCCAGGATGCGCTGCAGGGTGCGGCGATGCATGTTCAGCCGGCGCGCCGTCTCGGAGACGTTGCGATCGCACTGCTCGAACACGCGCTGGATGTGCTCCCAGCGCACGCGGTCGGCCGACATCGGGTTGGACGGCGGCGGCGGCAGCTTGCGGCCGTGCGCGGTCAGCGCCTGCTCGATGGCGTCGGCGTCGGCCGGCTTGGCGAGGTAGTCGACCGCGCCTTCCTTCACCGCCGCGACGGCGGTGGCGATGTTGCCGTAGCCGGTCAGCACCACGATGCGGATGTCGGGACGGGCCTGGCGCAGCGGGCCAACCAGCTCGAGGCCGTTGCCGTCGCTCAGCCGCAGATCGAGCACCGCGAAGGCCGGCGGCCGCGCGGTCTGCGCCAGCGCCTCGGCGACGGTGCCGACCGCGGTCACGATGAACCCGCGTTGTTCGAGGGCGCGCGCGATCCGGTTGCGGAACGCCGCGTCGTCGTCGGCGATCAGCAGCGTGCGGTCCTTGTTGGTCGTCGCGCCGGCGATGGCGGGCGACACGGGACGTCCGGCGCCTGTGTCCTGGCTCATGGCGACTCCTTCATTGCGCGCTATGTAGCCTTGAAGACGGGATTTGGCCAGCGGACGGAGACCCGGGCACCGCCGCCGACCCCCGGCCGGTTGCCGAAGGTCACGGTGGCCCCTGTTCGTTCCAGTAGTGTCTTGGCGATGAATACACCCAACCCCATGTGTCCCTCTTCGCCCTGGCGGGTCGAAATGAAGGGGGTGCCCAGCTCGTCGAGCAGGGCCTCGGAAAAGCCCGGCCCGTCGTCCGAGACCTCGACCTCCGACATCGAGGCCGACCAGCGGGTGTGGATCCGGACCTCGTGGCGGGCGAACGACACGGCGTTCTGAACGATGTTTCCGATGCCCTGCATGATCTCGGGGCTGCGGACCTGGATCGGCGCGGTGGCCGGCACGCCCTCGCCGGCCGGCCCGGCGGAGAAGTGCAGCGCGATGCCGTCGCGCGCCGCGTGGGCCGCGGCGGCCTCGATCAGGGCCGGCAGCGGCACCAGCGTGTAGGCGTCCGACACGTCGCCCGCCGGGTCGACCGAGAGGCGCGTCAGGATGGTGCGGCAGCGGTCCGACTCGGCCGACAGCAGCTCGATGTCCTCGCGCAGCGGGTCGTCGGCCTCGACCTCGCGCAGCATCTCCTTGGCGACCACCGCGATGGTCGAGAGCGGCGAGCCCAGCTCGTGGGCCGCCGCGGCGGCCAGCGCGCCCAGCGCCGACAGCCGCTGCTCGCGGGCCAGCGCGGCCTGCGCCGCGGCCAGCGCGTCGGCCATCTGGCGCTGCTCCTCGGCCAGCCGCCAGCCGTACAGCGCGATCAGCAGGGTGGTGAGCGTCAGGCCGGCCCAGGCGCCGGCCTGGTAGATGTCGGGCAGGTCGGGCGGCGGACCGCGCCACGGCAGCGGCTGGTGGAACACGCCGAGCAGCGCGATGCCGATGATGGTGAGCAGCGTCAGCGCCATGTTGCTGGCGAGCGACAGGATGGTGGCGCCGACCGCGACGGGGGCGAGCAGCAGCAGCGAGAACGGGTTGACCAGGCCGCCGGTCAGGTAGAGCAGGACGCCGAGCTGCAGGATGTCGAAGGCGAGGAACATCGTCGCCTCGCGATCGTCGATGCGCGCCGAGCCCGGCCGGCCGAGGCTGACCGCGAGGTTGAGCAGCGCCGACAGGCCGATCGCGCCGCCGACCGCGAGGACCGGCAGGGCGAAGCCGAGACCGAAATGGACGACCGCGGCGGTGAAGCACTGGCCGGCGACCGCCGCCCAGCGGATCAGCACCAGCGCGCGCAGGCGGACGCCGCCGCGCGGCGGCAGTCCCGGGCTGACGACGGGCGCGGCGCTGCCCGCCACCGGCTATTCCTCGAGCATCAGGTGGCGGCGATGCACCGTGGTGAAGAGCGGGATCTTGCGCTGCCTCTTGCGGTCCGGCGGCTCCTTCACCAGCCGGCCGATCTCGCCAAGGATGAGCCCGGTGATGGTCGGCAGCGGCAGCTCGCGCGCCTCGTCGAGGCGCACCCAGCGGATGTCGCCCAGCTCGCTGGAATGACGGATCTCGCCGCCCGCATCCTCGGCCCGCGCCATGAAGAAGCGGGCGTTGAAGCGCCGCGGCCGGCCCGGCGGCGTCACCGCCCGGGCGATGAAATCGAGGCAGTCGAGCGCCGGGGCGAGACCCTCGTCGAGGAAGCCCTTCCAGTGCTCGCCGTAATCCTTGTCCGGCGCGCCGCCCTTCAGCGGCTTGGCCAGCAGGAGGCCGGTCTCCTCGAAGGTCTCGCGCACCGCCGCGACCGCGAGCGCGCGCGCCCGCTGCGCCGACGCCGCCTTGCGCAGGCGCGCCTCGACGTGGCGGTCGAGCGCCGTCGCGACCGGGACGCGGGCGTCCTCGGGATCGACGCGGCCGCCCGGGAACACGTAGCGGTTGGGCATGAAGGCGTGCTTGGCGTCGCGGCAGCCCAGCAGGACCTCCGGCACCTTGCCGCGCTTGCGCACCAGGATCAGCGTCGCGGCGTCGCGCGGCCGCATGTAGGGATACTTCTTGTCGATCTGCTCGACCGGCCGCTCGCTGCCGGGCTTGAGGGCCGGGGTGCCCGGCGAATGGTCGTAACCCTTGTCGGTGCCGCGCACGACCGCGCCGGCCGGGATTCCTCGTTTGCTCATGGGTCCGACGATAGGCCGGGTCCCGTCAGAACGTCCAGCCGAGCGGCGTGTCGGGACGGAACACCAGGACCGACTTATCGCTGCCCGGAACGTCGACGCGCTCGGGCGCCTCGAACGGCGCGGCCCGGAGCGTGATGCGCGCCTCGTTGGGCGGCAGGCCGTAGAAGCGCGGGCCGTTCAGCGAGGCGAAGGCCTCCAGCGCGTCGAGCCGGCCTTCCTCGGCGAAGACCTGGGCGTAGAGCTGCATCGCCACCGGCGCGTTGAAGATGCCGGCGCAGCCGCAGGCGCATTCCTTGGTGTCGACGGTGTGCGGCGCGGTGTCGGTGCCGAGGAAGAACTGCGGGCTGCCCGAGGTCGCCGCGCGGCGCAGCGCCAGCCGGTGCTCCTCGGCCTTGGCGATCGGCAGGCAGTAGAAGTGCGGGCGGATGCCGCCCTTGAAGATCGCGTTGCGATTGAAGTTGAGGTGGTGCGGCGTGATCGTGCCGCCCATCCGCGGCCCGTTGGCCTCGACGAAGGCAACGCCTTCCTTGGTGGTGATGTGCTCCAGCACCACCTTGAGGCCGGGATGGCGGCGCAGCAGCGGCGCCAGCACCTTGTCGAGGAACACCGCCTCGCGGTCGAAGATGTCGACCTCGGGATCGGTCACCTCGCCGTGCACGAGGAGCGGCATGCCGGCCTTCTCCATCGCCTCGAGGCCGCGCGCGATCTTGTCCATCGAGGTCACGCCGTGCGCCGAGTTGGTCGTGGCATGGGCGGGGTAGAGCTTGGCCGCGACCCAGACGCCCTGCTGCTTGCCGTTGGCCAGCTCGGCCGGGTCGGCGCCGTCGGTCAGGTAGCAGGTCATCAGCGGCTCGAAGTCGAGCCCGGCCGGGACCGCCTTGCGGATGCGATCGCGGTAGGCGGCGGCCTCGGCGATGCGCGTCACCGGCGGCACGAGGTTCGGCATGATGACGGCGCGGGCGAACTGCCGCGCGGTGTGCACCGCGCAGGCCTGCAGCATGGCGCCGTCGCGCAGGTGGACGTGCCAGTCGTCGGGACGGCGGAGCGTGAGAGTCTGCGGGGCAGAAGAAGCGGTCGACATGGACGTTTTCTACGCTTGCTCCCGCCCGGTCTCCAATGTTGATTGCGGGCATGAAGGACCTTCGTGAGGCGGTTGCCTGGGCGCAAGCCGCCGAGTCTGCCTGGCCGGCCAGCATGACGATGCCGGACGGCCAGTTCGTGATGACCTACGATTCCGGCGAGGGGCCGCCCGACAACGCCGTGCTGGGACCGATCACGCCGCGCGGTCCCGCCGCCGGCCTGGTCTACCGCGGCGGCCGGGAGATCGCCCGCTGGGGCGACGTCGACCGCGCCGACATGACCTTCAGCGTCGCCAAGAGCTTCCTCGCCCTGCTGGCCGGCCTCGCGCTGGGCGACGGGCGGATCAAGTCGCTCGACGACCGGGTGGCCGACACTGCGCTCGACGACGGCTATGCCAGCGAGCAGAACCGCGACATCACCTGGCGTCACCTGCTGACCCAGACCAGCGAGTGGTCGGGCACGCTGTTCGACAAGGAAGACCGCATCGACCACAACCGCGTGGTCGGGCTGGCGGTCGCCGATGCGCCCAAGGGCACGCGCCGCGCGATGCGCCGGCCGGGCAGCTTCTACGAGTACAACGACGTGCGCGTGAACCGCCTGTCGCTGTCGCTGCTGCACCTGTTCCGCGAGCCGCTGCCGGCGGTGCTGAAGCGGCGCATCATGGACCCGATCGGCGCGTCGGCCGGCTGGCGCTGGGACGGCTACCGCAACGCGACCGTGACGATCGACGGCAAGCCGATGGTGTCGGTGCCGGGCGGCGGCCACTGGGGCGGCGGCATCGTGATCTCGGCGCACGACCTCGCGCTGATGGGCCGGCTGGTGGCCGGCGGCGGCCGCTGGGAGGGCCAGCAGGTCCTGCCGGCCGGCTGGACCGACGAGCTGGTGAAGCCCTGCCCGGTGGCACCGTTCTACGGCCTGATGTGGTGGCTCAACACCGACCGCCGGCAGTTCGCGGCGGCGTCGGAGCGCAGCTACTTCGCGCTCGGCTGGGGCAGCCACATCGTCTGGATCGATCCCGACCACGACCTCGTGACGGTGCTGCGCTGGATCGACCGCAAGAAGGCGCCGGGCTTCGTCGAGCGCCTGCTCGGGGCGATCGCCTGATGCCGCTCGACTACTCGGGCGTGCCGCGCCTCGCCGACGGCCGCACCGCCGCCGAACACATCGCCGCCGTCGAGGCCACGGGCCGCGCGGTGCGCGTGCCGATGAACAACGGCGGCAAGATGATGTGGCACGTCTGGGGCGAGGGCTCCGGCAAGCCGATCCTGCTGCTGTTCCACGGCGGCTCGGGCTCGTGGATCCACTGGATCCGCAACGTCCAGCCGCTGGCGCGGCACTACACGGTGTACGCCGCCGACCTGCCCGGTCTCGGCGACAGCGACCCGCCGGACGACGTGCGCGACGTCTGGTCGGTGACCCATGCCGTCGAGGCGGCGATGAACGCCCTGCTGCCGCCCGACGCGCCGTTCGCGCTGACCGGCTTCTCGTTCGGCGGCATGATCGCCGGCCACATCGCGACGCTGTTCGCCCCGCGCATCCGCCGCGTCGTGTTCGTCGGCGCCGGCGGCTTGAAGGCGACGCGCAAGCCCGGCCCGAAGCTGCACAAGCTGCTGCCGGACATGGATCCCGCGACGCTGGCCGCCGAGGCGCGCCGCAACCTCGAGATCCTGATGCTGCACGACCCCGCGCAAGTCGACGGCGTGGCGATCCACATGCAGATCCTGAACACCACGCGGGCCAAGACGCGCAGCCGCGAGATGGGCCAGGCGTTCCGGCTGTCCGAGGTGCTGCCGCGCGTCACCGTGCCGATGACCGGCATCTGGGGCGAGTTCGACTCGACCACGTACCCGCACATCCAGGAACGCATCGACCTGTTCCGCGCCCTGCAGCCGGACTTCCAGATGCACGTCATCCCGGGCGCCGGCCACTGGGTCGCCTACGAGGCGGCCGACGCCTTCAACGCGCGGCTGCTCGAGGTGCTTGGAAGCCAAGGCAGAGCCCTGCTCTAACCAGCCGGACCCTTCGGCACTCCTACCGGGACACGAAGGTTGGCCGCGGTATGCCGGGCAGGGAGTCGTAGGCGCGGAAGACCGTCTCCTCCGGTGTCTTCGTAACCCCGCTGTCGAAGTAAATCGTCTTGAGCCAAAGGGTCGGCTCGATCCACTTGGCACCCGCCCGAAAATAGGGGAGGAGGGTGAGCCTGAGCATGTGAGCGCCCCGGGAAACAAAGTCCGCGTCGCGGGCCCCTCCTCCAACAAGATGGGCGCAGGCCCATTCTCCGAATTCGACGATAGGCCGAACCCGGGATGCCAACTTGCGGCCACCGGGCGAGCCGCAGAACAGGATGCCGCGTTCCGGGCTCTTCGCCGCCAGCGCCGTGGCCACGTACTCGCCTAGCCTGGCATCACGTTCCCGAGAAAGGTCATCAGCTTCGGTAAGCGACAGTTGTTGCCACCCACTCCATACTGATTCTACGGCTCGCGCCAGGTCCGCTTCCGGGTTTGGCATCCCGACAAGCCACTTGCCCAACCCCAACGACAGCCACCAATCCCTATGCGCAATTGCGCCCTCGAGCGGATGGAATCGACCTCGCGGCCAATATCCCATGTCTGGCGGCACCCTCGTTTCCATCCAGCCAATGATGTCGAGCAGTCGGGGAACCGCATCCATGGCCAAGCCCAGCCAATAGCACTTGGCGAGAGACTCGATATTGAAGAGGAGTTGCCCGGGAAGCGCCACGGGAGCAAGCCTGCCGGGATCAAAGCGGGATATGATGGGCAATTGAACCGCCATCATGTCTTCTCGCTCAGTCGAGACATCAAACTTGGCATTCATGGCTTTTGTCCTTCAAAAATCCGGGCGATGCCGCCTTTTTCAGACGGCCCCGTGATCCTTCGTGGCGGGCCCACTACGCCATCTACGATATCTTGCACGACGCCGTCGTACGCATTGCCGGTCCCTATCGTCCCGATTGAAAAGTTTCCCGCTCGCACTTCTGTGACGGCTCGTCCGTAGAGAATTCCACTTATCTGCTTCCGCGTGTACGCCTCCAGCAGCGCATCAAGCAAAAGATTCTGCATCTCCCGAACATTCAGGTTTGGATGCGCCCTTGCCCCCTCTGTGATGCCTCGAGGATTCGTGCGCCACTTGGAATCGAGAACGAATACCCGGCCCTGGCGATTCACTGTGATGATGTCCGGACCATGGGCACCGGCTCGATTCCCGTAGCGAATCACAATCTCACCTGGCGCCTCGTTGGCTACGCGGTTGGCAAGATGAAGTTCTCCTATGTAGCCTCTTTGATGGTCCGCCCTCCGTGGAAGGTAGTCACGCCCTTCTGCAGGTTCAGGCAAGTCTGGGTGCATTCGCACTCCTGCTCTCGTCATGACACCCCCAGGGGGCACTTCCATATCGGAGAAGGGGTCGTAGTCCTGTCCACGAATTAGCGGCCCAAGGCGGAGGATCAGATCGAGAAGTTTCTTTAGGTCGAATGGCTGTGGTGGAAGTTCCGTAGGGGAAGGTCCCGGCGGGTTGTTGTGGTCCCGTGGGGGCAACTTCCAATCCTCCGCCGGAGGCTTTGGTCGAGACGGCCCCTTCGGCCCTTTGGGAAAGCGCCATCCCGCGTTGGACAAGACAAATCGAGAGTCAACGCCATCCGTGTGAACCCGGGCCTGCCGGATATCACCCTGGAGCCGACGAAACTCATAGTTGGACTGCGAGGACTGCGAGGACTGCGATGGCATTTGCAGTGGCTGCCGCCAAGAGAGGGGCCAGCCAGTCCCCCTGAGGCCGTAAAGTCGAGCGAGTTGCCGCGTCGCTTCCGCCACCGGATCGGGGCGGGGTAGCGGTTGGGGTGGAGTTGGCACCGGTGGCGCCGGAACGGGCCAAGGCGCAGGAATCGGAACCTGTTCGAAATCGCCTTCCTCATTGTCCGGCCCCGTGGTCGGCTCGGGCCAGGGTTGGAGGGTCCACGGAGGCGGCAGGGACGGGCGCGATTGCGGCAGGGTGTCGATTTTGCCGCCGCTCGCTCCTGGCGGGACCTGGATTTCAACGCTTTGCTCTTCGTCGTCCTCTTCAGCCGGCCACTCGGGCCGATACTCCGGCTGCGGCGGGTCGGAGTCCTCGGACCCGAGCCAAGCCGGCCAGCGAGCCATGCCGAAGCGTGGCGCCTCTGGCGCCTGCAATCCAAAGGGATCCGTGGGAAACGACAATGCGCTTCCGGTGCTTGCCGGTGCGTAGCCACGCGCTGCCCGGACAAAATTGTCCAGCAGCGGCGGTTGGACATTGAAACCAAGAAACTGCTGCTCCTCGTCTTCCGGAGCTACGTAGAGCCACGGAAAGGGCGGCCTGGGCTGAAACATGCGCTGTCCCCCAAGTGTGGTGAAAGCGCTCGCAGCCACGAGCAAGGCTCAGGTTCGTGGCGCAGCAGCGAGCCACAGAACAATACTATAGTTATTCTTCTAAATCAATTACTACAGTGTTCATCCTTGAGGGCGAAACTCGACCCGCCGAGAACTGGGAGCGCTCAAGGCGCGCCCTTCAGCCCCAGAGACTTCAGGTAGCTCCAGCGGATCGTGCCGTTGGCGAAGCGGATGCCGTCGAGGTACTGGGCGATCGCGCGGTCGATCACCTCGGGCGACGGCCGCTGGCTGCGGGTGCCGTCGATGTAGGCGGCGAGCTGGTCCCAGTTGTCGGGGCGCGGGATCGAGATCACCGTCGAGGTCGTGTCGAGGTTCTTGTAGCTCCAGAACGCCCAGCCGATGCCGTGCCGCTCGTGCAGGCGGCGGAACCCCTCGTTCCACTCGTCGACGTACTCGCCGGCCTCGCCGAGCAGCAGCGGCACCTCGTAGAGCGCCGCGAAGTTGAGGTGGCGCTGGATCGAGTCGCGGTCGGTGCTGCTCCAGAACGAATGGTAGGTGTAGGCGAGGTTGGGCGCGAACGGCGGACCCAGCATGTCGAAGCGCGAACTCCACTGGCCGGCAGCCAGGAAAACGATGCGGCCGGGATCGACCTCGCGGATCGCCCGCGTCACGTCGCGGTAGAACGGCTCGAGCTTGGGATTCAACGTCGCGAGATCGTGGAACGCCGCGATCGGCTCGTTCAGCAGGTCGTAGCCTAGGATCGCCGGGTTGCCGGCGTAGCGCTCGGCGATGGCGCGCCACAGCCGGACCGTCAGGCGGCGGTCGCGCGGCACGTAGAACATCAGCGGGTAGCCCGCGCCGTCGTCGTGGTGGTAGCCGGTCTGGCCGCCCGGCGCGGCGTGCAGGTCGAGGATCGCGTAGAGCCCCTCCTCGCGCACCCAGCCGAGCACGCGGTCGAGCAGCGCCCAGCCGTCGCCACCGATCTTGCCGTCGCGGTCCATGAACAGCCGCCAGTGCAACGGGATGCGCACGGTGTTGAAGCCGACGGACTTGATGAACCGGATGTCGTCGCGGCCGATGTAGGTGTCGCGGAACTCGGTCCAGAAGGCCTGCGCGCGCTCGCGGCCGAGCAGGCGCTCGAAGCCTTCCTGGATCTGGCTCGGCGACTTCGCGAGCTTCAGCTTGAACATGTAGCCTTCGGGCACCAGCCAGTTGCCGAGGTTGATGCCCTTGATCGACAGCGTCGTGCCGTCCGGCGCGACGAAGCGGCGGCCCTCGATGCGGACCAGCGGCTCGGCGGCGAGCGGGGCCTTCGCGGCCGTGGCCAGCAGCGGCAAGGCAATCAGCAGGAACAGAAGGAAGGATCGAAAACGCACGCGCCGACTATACAAGTTTTTCCGTCGCGGTATGGTCCCGCCACATGTTGCTCGCTTCCCTCCTCGTACCGATCGCCGTCGTGGCGATCGTCCTGCTGGTCCAGCGCCTCCACCTTCCCGCCTTCCTCGCGATCATGGCCACCGTGGTGGTCTACGGCATTGCAGCCGACATGCAGTTCCAGTCGGTCGGCGATTCGTTCGGCCTGGGCTTTGCCACGGCCGTCGAGCAGGTCGGCCTGCTGGTGGTCGCCGGCACGCTGGTCTCCGGGCTGGCCCTGCGCCAGCCGCTCGGCACCGGCAGCGCCGCCGTCGCCGGTGCCTTCGCGGGCATGGGCGTGTCGGCGTCGGGCGCGCTGGCGCTGCTCCAGCCAGCCGGGCAGGACGCGCCGCGCCGCGCGCTCGGCATGGCGCTGACCCTGCTGGCCTTCGCGGCCTTCGTCGCGCCGGCGCCGCACGCCGCCGCCAGCGCCAACGTGCTGAAGGTCGGGCTGGGCACCATGGCGATGGCCGGCCTGCCGCTCGCGCTGGTCGCCGCCGCCGTGGGCTGGTGGCACGTCGCCCGCCAGCTGCCGGGACCCAATGCGCCGGGCCGGCTGGGCTGGGCGTGGCTGGCCGTCGCGGTCCCGGTCGCCGGCCTGGTCGGCCAGTCGTTCGCGCACATGCCCAACGCGCCGTTCGGCATGGGGGCGCGCGACTTCTTCAGCGGCCTGTCGCGCCCGCTGCTGCTGTCGGTGGTCGCCATCACGCTGGGCGTGCTGTTCGCCGGGCGCTGGCAGCCGTCGGCGCTGATCGGCCGAAGCTGGGCGCCGCTGCTGCTCACGGTCGGGGCGGCGGGCGGACTGTCGCGGGTGTTCGACGAGACCGGCGTGGCGCCGCTGGTCGCCGAGGCAGTGCTGCACCCGCGCTACGGCATCCTGACGCCGTTCCTCGCCGCCGCGGTGGTCAAGACGATGCAGGGCAACTCGCTGACCGCGGTGCTGACCGCCACCGGCATGGTCGAGCCGATGCTGCCGGCGCTCGGGCTCGACAGCGCCAGCGGCCGCGTGTTCGCCGCGCTGGCGGCCGGCGCCGGCTCGATCGGCATCTGCCACGTCAACGATCCGTTCTTCTGGATCGCCGCGTCGATCGCCCGCCTGTCACCGGGCCGCGCGCTGGTCGTGATCTCGCTCGGCAGCGCGGCGATGGCGCTGGCGGCGCTGGTCGTGCTCGCGGCGGTCCGGCAGTTCTTCTAGCCGCGGCCTCCGCGGGTCAGTCGAGCTTCACGCCCGAGGCCTGGACGGCCGGCGCCCACAGCTTGCGATCCTCGGCGAGAAATTCCGCGAAGCCGGCGCGGCCGGGCGGCGGCATGTCGAGGCCGAGATCCTCCAGCCAGCGCCGCTGCAGGTCGGGCTGCTTCAGCGCCTCGACGATCGCCGCCTCCAGCCGGGCGAGGATCGGCTCGGGCGTGCCGGCCGGCGCGCCGACGCCGTACCACGAGGTCGCAACGTAGCCGGGCAGCGTCTCGGCGATCGCCGGGATGTCGGGCGCGCCGGCGAAGCGCTTGGCCGAGGTGACGCCCAGTCCCTTGACCTTGCCGCCGCGGACCTGCGGCAGCATCGACGGCATGTTGGCGAACATCATCTGTACCGTGCCCGACACCAGGTCGCCGTAGGCCGGCCCGGCGCCCTTGTAGGGCACGTGCACGATGTCGACCTTGGCCATGGTCTTGAACAGCTCGCCCGAGAGATGCAGCGAGGTCCCCGGGCCGGACGAGGCGAAGGCGTACTTGCCCGGCTCCTTGCGGCACAGCGCGATCAGCTCGGCGACGTTGGCGACCGGCAGCGACTGCGACACGCCCAGCAGGTTGGCCAGGATGGCGACCCGCGAGACGCCGACGATGTCCTTGTCAGGATCGTACGGCAGCTTGCTGTAGAGCATCGGGTTCAGCGTGTGGCTGGCCACCGTGATCAGGCCCAGCGTGTAGCCATCGGGCGCGGCGCGCGCGAGCTCGGTGGTGCCGATGTTGCCGCCCGCGCCGCCCTTGTTGTCGACCACGAACTGCTGGCCGAGCTGACGGCCGAGCTGGTCGCACAGCAGCCGGCTCACCGTGTCGGTGCCGCCACCGGCGGCGAACGGGCAGATGAAGCGCACGGTCTTGGCCGGCCACGCGCCCTGGGCGGTGGCCAGTCCGCCGCGCAGAACGGCCGGCGCGGCCAGAGAAGCGACGAACAGGCGACGACGCAGCATGTGTTTCCTCCATCCCTTCGTTCTTCTTATAGTGACACGACATGAACGAAGCGCCGCGGACCGTCCAGCAGTACATCGACCAGTCCCCCGCCTGGCCCGACGGCACCCCGACGGTTTTCGTGCCGATGACCGTCATGCAGTGGCGGATCTGGCTGCTGGCCTCGGCCGGCAAGTTCTTCGAGGGGCTGGTCGTCTTCATGACCGGCGTCGCGCTGCCGCTGATCGTCAAGGATTTCGGCCTGTCGCCCGCCGAGAAGGGCCTGGTCAGCGCCGCGCCGCTGGCCGGCATCATGCTGGGCGCGCTGGCGCTGGGCGGGCTGGCCGACCGCTACGGCCGCCGCTTCATGTTCGTGCTGGAGATGGCGGTGCTGGTGCTGTTCCTGGTCGGCCTGACCTTGAGCCCCAGCCTGCCGTGGCTGCTGGTGTTCCTGGTCGGCGTTGGCCTCGCGCTGGGCGGCGACTACCCGACCGCGCACCTGATCATCTCCGAGAGCATCGCCAGCCGCGACCGCGGCAAGCTGGTGCTGAGCGCCTTCGCCTTCCAGGCCGTGGGCGCGCTGGCCGGCACCCTGGTCGGCTACGTGATCCTGTCGGTCCGTCCCGAGATCGGCGCGTGGCGCTGGATGTACGCCACCTCGATCGTGCCGGCGGCGCTGGTGATGCTCGGCCGGCTGACCATCAGCGACAGCGTGCACTGGCTGATGAGCCAGGGGCGCAAGCGCGATGCCGAGGCGGCGCTGGCGCGGCTGCTGAAGCGCGAACCGCCCTACCCCAAGAGCGTCATGCTGCGCGACGGCGCGGCGCCCGACCGCGACCGCCCGGCCAACGGCCGCTGGCGCGACCTGTTCACGGGGCCGGCGCGGCGGGCGACGATCCTCGCCTCGGTGCCGTGGTTCCTGCAGGATCTCGGGACCTACGGCATCGGCATCTTCACCCCGACCATCCTCGCCCGCACGATCGGCGGCCACGACCACGGCCCGGCGCGCAACGTCGCAGACCTCGTGTCGAGCGACCTGTTCGCGGCGCGCGGCGCGGCGCTGCTCGACGTCCTGCTGATCGCCGGCATCGTCGCCGCGGTCCTGCTGGCCGACCGGGTCGGCCGCATCCGGCTGCAGGTCGTGGGCTTCATCGGCTGCGCCGCCGGGCTCGGCCTCGCGGCGCTGTCGCTGCACGCCGACGGCCCGGCCCGCACCGCGCTGCTGTTCGGCGGCTTCGTGCTGTTCAACTTCATGACCAACATCGGGCCGAACGCGCAGACCTACCTGCTGGCCGGCGAGGTCTTCCCGACGGCGCTGCGCGGCAAGGGCGCCGGCATCGCCGCGTCGTTCGCCAAGATCGGCGCGGTGCTGACCGCGTTCCTGTTCCCGGTGCTGCTCGCCGACGCCGGCATCGACTTCCTGATGACGGTCCTGATCGTGACGTCGCTGCTCGGCGCCTGGATGACCTGGCTGTTCCGCATCGAGACGACCGGGATCAGCCTCGAATCGCTCGACCGCTAGGCGCGCCATGCAGGGTCCGGTCGGCGAACTGCTGCGCACGCCGGACTTCCTGCGGCTGTGGCTGGTCGGCGCCTTCGCCAACGCGATGCGCTGGCTGGAACTGCTGGCGTCGGGCCTGTTCGCCTACGAGGTGACCGGCTCGGCCCTGGCGGCGACCGGCGTGGTCGCGGCGCGGCAGCTGCCGCAGCTGGCGTTCGGCGCGTTCGCCGGCGCGCTGTCGGAATCGCTCAACCGCAAGACCATCGTCGTGCTGGCGCTGGTCATCCCGGCGACCGTCTCGACCGTTCTGGCGACGCTCGCCACCATGGACATGCTGGCGCTGTGGCACGTCGCGCTGGGCAACCTGGTGTCGGGCACGATGTGGGCGACCGAGATGCCGACCCGCCGCCGCATGGTCGGCGAGATCGCCGGGCCGTCGCGCATCGTGCCGGCGATCGCCCTCGATTCGGCGACCAGCGCGGCGACCCGCATGATCGGCCCGCTGCTGGGCGGCATCGCCTTCCAGTGGCTGGGCATGCGCGGCGCCTACAGCGTCACCGCGCTGGTCCAGTTCGTCGGCGCTGCGGCGCTGGCCGGCCTGGTCTATGCCCAGGTCGCCCGGCGGCTCGACCTCGCGCGCCTGCCCGGCGAGATCGCCGAGAGCCTGGCCTTCGCCCGCCGACGGCCAACCATCCTGCTGGTCTACGGCGTCACCATCGTCACCAACGCCTTCGCCTTCGCCTATACCGGCCTGGTGGCGCCGCTCGGCATTGGCAGCTTCCACGTCTCGCCGGCGATGGTCGGCCTGCTGGCCGCCGCCGAGCCGCTGGGCGCACTGGTCGGCGGCGCGCTGATCGCAGCCGGCCTGCTGCGCATGGATCGCCGGCTGGCCTTCGCCGGCGGCGCGGCGCTGTTCATGGTGACGCTGATCGTGATGTCGCTGTCGCCGTTCTACTGGCTGGCCTTCTTCGCCCTGGTGATCGGCGGCTTCGGCACCGCCGGCTTCGGCAACATGCAGAGCACGCTGATGCTGACCGAGGCGCCGCCCGAGATGCGCTCGCGCCTGATGGGCCTCGTGACGGTCTGCATCGGCACCGGGCCGCTCGGCGTGCTGCTGGCCGGCGCGATCGCCACCGAGATCGGGCCGCGCGCCGCGATCGCGGTCATGGCCGCGGCCGGCCTCGCCCTGACGATCGCCCTGGCGGCATGGGTGCGCGGACGGTCGGCGCCGCCGGCCTGAGGCTCAGCGGGCGGGCGGCGGCGCGACCGGCAACAGCCGGTCGATGGCGTCGCGCCACGACGCCTGCGCGGCGTCGCTCGACTGGCCGAAGCCGTGGCGCATCTGGTCCCAGCTTTCGAAGCTGACCAGCGTCCCCAGCACGAACAGCAGGCCCTCGCGCACGGTGTCGGTCAGCGCCTCCAGCTCGGGGCGATACATCAGGCGCATGCGCTCGATGTTGCCGTAGCGCGCCAGCACCACCCGCGTGCGCAGTTCCGGGATGTCGTCCTGCGAGCCGACCAGCACGCGCCACAGCGGCAGCCAGCGCTCGCAGGCGGCGGCGCGGGTGGCGACATGGCTGCGGATCCGCGACGCGCGATCGGCATCGACGTCCTGCGGCACTGCCTCGGCCTGGGCCTGCGCGATGGCGTAGTCGGCGGTCGCCAGCGTCAGCGCGTTGAGGTCGACGAAGCGCTCGAAGATCGAGCGGGTGGAATAGCCGGCCTCGGTGGCGATCTGCGCCGCCGTCGGCATGCGCTGGTTGCGCCACAGCAGGGCGAGGTAGGCCTCGATGATCAGCTGGCGGGTGCGCTCGCTGCGCAGGCGTCGGCCGTCGATGCGGCTGACCCGGGTGCGCACCGGGGCCACGGCTTCCTGTCCTGTGTCGGATCGAGTCCTGCTCGCCAATCCCGTCGGCCCCCCAAGCGGGGCAAGTATAGACCGCCCCGCGGCGCGCGCCTAAGTCCGTTTGGCCGCGTCGGCGGCCCGTTCCGCGTTCAGCCGACGATGAAGGGCTTGGCCCGGGCGTCGTAGTCGCCGTAGCCCAGCAGCGTGCGCAGTTCCGGCGGCGGCAGGGCCGCCTTCGACTCGGATTCGCCGGCCTTCAGCGCCTCCAGCCCCAGCTTGATGCCGGCGATCGCCGGCGACAGCATGCCGGTCGGGAAGGTGCCGATCTTGAAGCCCATCGCCTCGGCTTCCTTCTGGCTGGGCGTCGCGCGCGGCGCGCCGGGCGACAGCACGACGAACGAGGGACGGCCCTGCGCCGCCGCGATCGCCCGCTGGATCTCGGCATCGTCGGCCGGCGAGTCGAGGAACAGGATGTCGGCCCCTTCCTCGACGTACATCTCGATGCGCGCCACCGCCTCGTCGATGCCCTGGGTCGGCCGGCAATCGGTTCGCGCCAGCACCAGGATGCCGGAGTCCTTCGCGGCCTCCACGGCGGCCCGGATCTTCATGCGCGCCTCGGCGCGCGGCAGGCACGGCTTGCCCGCCGCGGTCAGCGCGCGCGGCGTGATCTTGTCCTCGATCAGGACGGCCGCCGCGCCGGCCCGGCCGTAGGCGGCGACGGTGCGCTGGACGTTCATCGCGTTGCCGTAGCCATGGTCGCCGTCGGCCAGGACCAGCAGGTCGGGCGCCGCGCCGTGCACCATCTGGAACGAGTCGAACATCTCGGCGAACGACAGCAGGTCGAGGTCGGGTCCGCCCAGCCGCGAGGCCGCGACGCAGGAGCCCGACAGGAACGCCGTCTCGAAGCCAGCCGCCGCCGTCATCTTGGCGGAAATGCCGTCCCACACCGCTGGCATGACGACCAGTCCCGGGCGCGCGAGCACGGCGCGCAGACGCTGCGGGGCGGTGGGCTTGGCGGGAGCGGCTGCGGTCATCGACTGTTTCCTCCGGATTGCGGCGGCGACGATATCAGGTTGGCCGGCGCGCGACAGGCCGGCGGTCCCGGCGTTGTTCCGACAGGAGGAGCGCGATACGCTCGCGCGTTGTCGTTGCTTGGGAAAGGGAGACCGTGAGCCGTCGTGTCGCGTCCGTCGTGGTCGCGCTGGCGCTGCCGTGGCTCGGTGCCTGCCAGACCGGGGCCGATCCGGCCGCGGCCGACTCGGCGCACCTCGCCGTCGCCCTGCCCGCCGCCTACCGGGACCTGCCGGCGCCGCCGCCCGGCACGCCGGTCGAGAGCGGGCCACGCGTCGGCCTCGACGCCCGGCAGCAGGAAATCATCGTCGTCGCCGTCGCCAAGTGGATGAAGAACCCGGGATCGGCGCAGTTCGGCTCGATGACCGCCGCGCGCAACCGCTTCGGCGTGGTGACGGTGTGCGGCACGGTCAACGGGCGCAACGGCGCGGGAACCTACACCGGCCTCCAGCCCTACATCGGCGTCCTGCTCGGCCCCCCGGCCCGCCCCGAGTTCGTGGTCGTGGGGATCGGCGGCACGGCCCGCGAACGGGCCGACGTCACCGCCCTGTGCCGCGAGAGCGGCGCCACCACCTGACCCCTCTCTCCGCGTTCCGATTTCGACCGGCTGCAAATTGACTCCGCGTCGCGGCAACGGCATGACTCCCTGAATAAACGCTTATTCAAGGAGGAAGCGCGATGATCCGGACCCGGCTTGGACGACGCCACTTCACCCTCGGCGCGGCGGCGGGCGCCGCGTCCCTCGCCGCGCCCGGGCTGGTGCCGTCGGCGCTGGCCCAGGGCGAGCCGATCAAGGTCGGCACGATCTTCCCGCTGTCCGGCCCGGCCGGTCCGAACGGCCAGGCCGTCACCAGCGCGGTGAAGATCGCCGCCGAGATGATCAACGCCAAGGGCGGCGTGCTCGGCCGCAAGATCGTCGTGGTCGCCAAGGACGACGAGAGCACGCCGGCGGTCGGCGTGACGCGCGCCAACGAGATGGTCGCCGAGAAGGTCGCGGTGGTGATCGAGGGCTGGAACAGCCCGGTGACGCTGGCCGAGCAGCCGGTGCTGGCCCGCGCCAACATCCTCGACATCACGGCGGTGTCGAAAGCCGACCCGATCCTGTCGGGCCAGGGCAATCCCTACGCCATCCGCCTCAACAGCTCGAACGGCCAGGACGGCGCGGTGATCGCCGACATCCTGATCAACAAGCTCGGCGCCAAGCGCATCGGCTTCCTGACCCAGAACGACGCCTACGGCAACGGCGCCCAGGCGGTGATCGAGGCCGAGCTCAACAAGCTCGGCAAGCCGTGGGAGAAGGTCGTCGTCGAGCAGTTCCCGTTCAAGCAGACCGACTTCCGCGTCAGCCTCGCCAATGTCAAGCAGGCCAAGCCCGACGCCGTCGTGGGCATCAACGCGGCGGAATCGTCGGGCATGCCGGCGCTGATCCAGCAGTACCGCCAGGCCGGCATCGAGGGCACCTTCGTGGGCGCCGTCGGCACCATCCTGCCGACCGTGTTCCGGATCGCCGGCGAGGCGATGACCGGCGTGATCTCGGCCGACATCTACTTCCCCGACCTGCCGCCGTTCGACGGCATCAAGGAGAACGTGGCGTTCGTCGAGGCCTACAAGAAGGAACACAAGGAAGCGCCGGACAAGGGCGCGGCCATGGGCGCCGCGGCGCTCGAGGTCTGGGCCTCGGCCGCCAACGCGACCAAGAGCCTCGACCGCAAGACGGTCGCCGAGGCGATCCGCGGCAAGACGGTTCCCGGCACGATCCTGGGCGACGTGGCGTTCGAGCCCAACGGCCAGGCCAGGCACAAGCACACGATCTTCAAGGTGGTCGACGGCAAGACCGCCAAGCTGGAGGTCCTGAAGTAGGTGGCCGGCGCCGCCGCTCCTCCCCTCCTCGCCGTCCAGGGCCTGACCGTCCGTTACGGCGCGCTGACCGCGCTGAACGACATGTCGTGGCAGGTCTCGGCCGGCGAGATCCTCGGCATCATCGGGCCGAACGGCGCGGGCAAGAGCTCGTGCTTCGCCGCCGTGACGCACGCCGTGCGGCGTGACGGCGAGGTCCGGCTCGAGGGGCAGCGCGTCACCGGCCTCAAGACGCACGAGCTGGCGCGGCTCGGGTTGCGGCGCACCTTCCAGCAGAACGCCTTCTTCGGCGAACTTACGCTGCTGGAGAACGCCATGGCGGCGATGCTGCGCGACCACTCGACATCGCTCGCCCAGTCCATCGCCCTGCCGTGGCGCGAGCTGGCGACGCGCCGCAAGGCCGAGGCGGCGGCGGCCGAGCTGCTGACCTCGTTCGGCATCGCGCCCGAGGACCACGGCAAGCGCCCCGGCGACATCGCCTACGGCACGCAGCGCCTGCTCTCGGTCGTGCTGGCCTACGGCGCCGGCGCGCGCGCCCTGCTGATCGACGAACCGGCCGCGGGGACCGGCGGCGCCGACATGAAGCGGCTGGCCGACCTGCTGGTCGACCTGCGCCGCCGCGGCGTCGCGGTGGTGGTGATCGAGCACCACATGGACCTCATCATGGCGATCGCCGACCGCATCGTGGTGATCGACCAGGGCCGCAAGCTGGCGGAGGGCACGCCGGCCGAGATCCAGCGCAACGAGGCGGTGCTGGAAGCCTACCTGGGACGCGCGGCATGAGCGAAGCGGCGCCCCCACCCGCCCTCGAGGCCAAGGGCCTGTCGGTCCGCTACGGCGGCAACCTCGCGGTCGACGACGTCGACCTCGTGGTGCCGGCTGGCCGCATGGTCGGCATGGTCGGCGCCAACGGTGCCGGCAAGAGCACGCTGGTCAACGCGCTGGCCGGCTGGTCGCGCGGCCGCCCGACGGTGCGCGGCAGCGTGCATCTCGCCGGCCAGTCGATGGACGGGCTGGCGCCGCATCGCCGCGCCGAGCGCGGGCTGGTGCTGGTGCCCGAGGGCAAGGGCATCTTCGCCGAGCTGACGGTGATGGAGAACATCGCGCTGGTGCGGCCGCCGGCCGACACCACCGGCCGCCACACCTTCTCGATGGACGACATCTTCGGCCTGTTCCCGCGGCTGGCCGAGCGCCGCAGCCACAAGGGCGGCATGCTGTCGGGCGGCGAACGCCAGATGGTGGCGGTCAGCCGCGCGCTGCGCGCCGCGCCGCGCGTGCTGCTGCTCGACGAGCCGTCGGCCGGCCTCGCGCCACGCCTGGTCTACGACCTCCTGTCGACGATGCGGGCGCTGGTCGACCGCGGCCTGTCGCTGCTGCTGGTCGAGCAGAACGTGCGGGCCACCCTCGAACTAGTCGACGAGCTCTACCTGCTGGAGCGCGGCCACGTCGTGGCGCGCGGTCCGGCCGCCGCGATGAAGGACGACCCGCGCATCCTCGAAGCCTACCTGGGAAGCCTGACGGCATGAACCTCGCGCAGCAGATCATCAACGGACTGGTGCTGGGCTCGGGCTACGCCCTGATCGCCATCGGCTGGACCGTGCTGCTGGGCGCCGCCCGGCTGGTCAACTTCGCGCACGGCCAGCTCTACATGCTGGGCGCCTTCCTCGCCTGGGCGGCGATGGCCAAGCTGGGCGTCAACTACTTCGTCGCCGTGCCGCTCGCCGTGCTCGCGCTCGGCCTGCTGGGCATCGTGCTGCAGGCCATGATGCTGCCGCTGGTCATGCAGCAGAACCTGACCAGCCTGATGATCGTCACGCTGGGCTTCGGTTACGTCATCACCGGCGGCGGCGCCCGCATCTTCGGCGGCGACCCCGAGCGCTTCGTGAGCCCGCTGCAGGAGGCCTCCATCCGCTTCGGCGACATCTGGTTCACCTGGCAGGACGTGGTGACGCTCGCCGGCACGCTCGTGCTGTTCGGCGCGCTGTGGCTGGTGCTGAACCGCACGCGGCTGGGCGCCGTGGTGCGCGCCGTCGCCGAGGATCCCAAGCTCGCCCAGCTGTTCGGCCTCGACGCGGCGCGGGTCTACATCGGCGTCTTCGTCTTCGAGTGCGCCGCCGTCGCGCTGGCCGCCGGGCTGGTCGCGCCGCGCAGCCCGATCCTCACCAGCATGGGCTTCGACGAGGTCATCCTGACCTTCGTCGTGGTCGTGCTGGGCGGCATCGGCAGCGTCGGCGGCAGCCTGCTGGCAGGCTTCGGGCTGGGCATGTTCACCGCCCTGTTCGGCGCGCTGGTGTCGCCGGCCTACACCACCGCCGCCGCCTTCCTGCTGCTGCTGGCCGTCCTCGTGACGCGGCCGCGCGGGCTGGCCGCGCGATGAAGGTCCTGGCCACCCCCGCCGCCCTCGCGCTGGCGGCCCTCGCCTACTTCGTGCCGAGCGTCGCCGGCGGCACGCCGGTGGTCTACGCCGCCTGCACCACCATCGCCCTGCTGGCGGTGATGTCGTACGGCGCCGACCTGATCCTGTCGTACCTCGGCGAGGTCAGCCTCGGGCACACGATCTTCTGGGCGGCCGGCGGCTACGCCGCGGCGATGCTGGCGGTCAACGCCGGCTGGAACGGCTGGCAGACCGCCGCCGCGGCGATCGGCGTGTCGCTGGTGCTGGCGGCGATCCTCGGGCTGGTGACGCTGAAGACCCGCGAGTTCGTGTTCTCGCTGGTGACCTACGCCGCCGCGGTGGTCGCCATGGAGGTCGCCTTCAACTGGTCCTTCCTCGGCGGTTCGGACGGCATCGTCGGCATTCCGCCGCTCGAGCTCACGATCTTCGGCCGCGGCGTGTCGGGGGGCGGCAACGAGGACCTGTGGCCGGTGGCCTGGGCGCTGCTGATGCTGACCCTGCTGTTCGTGCAGCGCTTCCGCCGGTCGCGGCTCGGCACCAGCGCCCTGATGGTGCAGATGAACCCCGACCTCGCGACCGCGCTGGGCGTCGACGCGCGCGCCGTGCGGCTGCTGGTGTTCGTCGCCTCGGCGCCGATCTCGGCGCTGGCCGGCTGGCTCTACGCCTACCAGCGCGCCTATGTCGGGCCGGACATGTTCGAGAGCTACTTCCTCGTGCTGATGCTGACGGCCATCGTGATCGTCGGCCGCCGCCTGTTGCTCGGGCCGCTGATCGGCACGGCGCTGATCATCGTGCAGCAGACCTTCTTCTCGATCGGCGGCGACGGTGACAAGATCGTCCTCGGCGCGGTGCTGGCGGCGATCCTGCTGCTGTGGCCGGCCGGCATGATCGGCGTGTGGGAGGTCCTCAGGGCCCGCTCGGCGCGCCGTCCCACCTGAGGGGAGCGCCCCGCGATGCTGACTTTCTACCATTCGCCCGGTTCGAGCTCGATGGCGGTCCACGTCGCCCTGCACGAGACCGGGGCACCGTTCGAGTCCAAGGCGCTGTCATTGCAGGCCAAGGACACGCGCACCCCGGGCTTCCTCGCGATCAACCCCAACGGCCGCGTGCCGACGCTGGTGATCGACGGCCGCGTGCTGACCGAGGTCGCGGGCTGTCTCTGGTATCTCGCGCGCGCCTACCCGGCGGCCAACCTGCTGCCGGCCGGCGATGTCGCGGCCGAAGCCGAGGTCGTGTCGTGGATGTCGTTTCTCGCCTCGGGCGTCCACACCGCCAGCCGCCAGGGACCGGAGGCGGTACACGAGGCCTTCGCCGTCGCCGAGAAGCGGCTGGCGGGCCGCGCCTGGACGGTCGGCGACCGCTACTCGATTTCCGACATCCACCTGTTCCGGCTGTACTGGCGCTTCAAGCCGGCCCACCACCTGCCCGACGGCAAGTTCCCGGCGGTCGAGGATCTCTACGCGCGCGTGCTGGCGCGGCCGGCGGTGCAGAAGACCATCGCGGCCGAGACGGCGGCGGGCTACGCGCTGCCGACGTCGCGCGCGCCGTAGCGCGTCAGCCGTTCAGCGCCCGCCAGACCTTCTCCGGCGTCACCGGCATGTCGATGTGCTGGCCACCCAGCGCGTCGACCACGGCGTTCATGACCGACGGCAGCGCACCGGCGCAGCCCGCCTCGCCGCAGCCTTTCACGCCCAGCAGGTTGGTCTTGCACGGCACCGAGTGGTTCTGCACCGACATGTCGGGCGCGTCGCTGGCGCGCGGCAGGGCGTAGTCCATGTACGAGCCGGTCACCGGCTGGCCCTGAGCGTCGTAGATCGTGCGTTCCATCAGCGCCTGGCCGATGCCCTGCACGACGCCGCCATGCGCCTGTCCGGCGACCAGCATCGGGTTGATGACCGTGCCGAAGTCGTTGACCATGAAGTAGCGCACGACCTCGACATGGCCGGTGTCGCGGTCGATCTCGACCTCGGCGACGTGGCAGCCGTTGGGAAACGAGAACGGCGGGTTGTCGGAGACGTGCTTCACGTCTAGCGACGGCGGCACGTCGGCTGGCAGCCGCAGGCCCGACCGCAACTTCGCCGCCAGTTCGAGGATGCCGATGCCGCGGTCGGTGCCGGCGATGGTGAAGCGGCCGCGCGCGAACTCGATGTCGGCCGTCGCGGCCTCCAGCACGTGCGCGGCGATCTGGCGACCCTGCTCGATCACCTTGTCGCCGGCCTCGAGGAAGGCCTGGCTGGCGACCAGCGCTGACTTCGAGCCGCCGGTGCCGCCACCGACCTCGAGCTGGTCGGAATCGCCCTGCAGCAGGCGGAAGCGGTCGACCGGGATACCGAGCTTGCCGCCCAGCACCTGCGCGAACGGCGTCGCGTGTCCCTGGCCGTAGTCGAGCGTGCCGCTCAGCATGGTGACCGTGCCGTCGTTCTCGAAGCGCACGCCGCCATACTCCTTGGCCGGCGGACCGGTGACCTCGAGGTAGGCGCCGATGCCGCGGCCGCGCAGCTTGTTGCGCGCGAGGCTGTCGGCCTTGCGCGCCTCGAAGCCGTCCCAGTCGGCGGCGGCCAGCGCCTTGTCGAGGATGGTCGTGAACTCGCCCGAGTCGTAGGTCATGCCCGACGGCGCCTTGTAGGGCATCTGCGACGGCGCGATGTGGTTGCGGCGGCGCAGCTCGACGCGGTCGATGCCCATCTCGCGGGCCGCCGTGTCGATCAGCCGTTCCATGTAGTAGTTGCCCTCGGGCCGGCCGGCGCCGCGGTAGGCCGCGACCGGCGTGGTGTTGGTGAACACCACCTTGGAATTCACCTCCATCGCCGGCGTGCGGTAGACGTCGATGACGTTCTTCACCGCGTTCGTGGTGGCCGGCATCGGCGGGTAGATGTAGGCGCCGGCGTTGCCGTAGCCGGTCAGCCGCACCGCGAGGAAATGCCCGTCCCTGTCGAGCGCCAGCTCGGCGACGCGCTGGTGGTCGCGACCGTGGTGGTCGCTCAGGAAGCTCTCGGAGCGCTCGTCGGTCCACTTGACCGGCCGGCCGAGCAGCCTGGCCGCCAGCAGGAGCGGCGCGTACTCGGGATAGACCTGGCTCTTCATGCCGAACGAGCCGCCGACGTTGCCGGTCAGCACGCGGACCTGCTTGGGCGGCACGTTCAGCACGTCGCGCGCCAGCCCGCCGCGGATGCCCATCACGCCCTGGCAGCCGACATGCAGCGTGTAGCGCCCGCTCGCGGCATCGAACTCGCCGATCGCCGAGCGCGGCTCCATCGGGTTGACGACCACGCGGTTGGACACGATCTCGAGCCGCGTGACGTGCGCCGCCGCCGCGAAGGCCTTGGCCACCGCCTCGGCGTCGCCGTAGTGGAAGTCGAGCGCGACGTTGCCCGGCACGTCGTCGTGCACGCTGGGCGCGCCCGGCTTCGCCGCCTCGGCCGGCGAGGTCACGGCCGGCAACTCGTCGATGTCGAGCTCGACCGCCTCGGCCGCGTCCTTGGCCTGCACGGCGGTCTCGGCGACCACGCACGCGACCGGCTCGCCGACGAAGCGCACCTTGCCCTTGGCCAGCGACGGCCGCGGCGGCGTCTTCATCGGCGAGCCGTCGCGCTGCGGCAGGTTCATCGGGCACTTGAGCGGCCCGTAGCCCGCGGCGTCGAGATCGGCCGCGGTGTAGATCGCCAGCACGCCCGGCATCGTCCGGGCGGCGGTCGTGTCGACGCCCTTCAGCACGCCGTGCGCGACGCGGCTGCGCACCATGACGGCGAAGGCCTGGCCGGCCAGGGTGACGTCGTCGGTGTAGCGGCCGCGCCCGCTCAGCAGGGTCGGATCCTCGAGCCGCGGCACGGGCTGGCCGACACCGAATTTCATGAGAGCGAGTTCGGTGTCGTCGTACGTGTCCATCTCGTGCCTTTCCGGGGATCCTGTCGCGCCTCGCCGACGGCTACTTGAGCGGCGAGTAGTTGGTCGGCAGCAGCAGCGTCGAGTGCATCTCGGCCAGCTTGGCCGGGCCCTTGGCGAGGTAGGCCTGCCACGCCGGGTCCTTCATCGCCGCGGCGCGCGCCTCGAAGCGCTCCTGCAGGTTCTTGTAGCGCCACAGGTGGATCCACTCGTTGGGCGTCGGGAACTCGCCGGTCCAGGCGCCCCAGATCGGCGAGTACTTCTCGCGCGCCGCCTTCACCTCGAGGAAGTCCTTGCCGTACTGCACCGCGCCGCCCATCTGCGTGCGGTAGATGCGCAGCTCGTAGACGTTGCCGGTGGTGCCGTCGTCGGGGCGGATGTCGACCACCGCGTTCATGACCCGCAGGTCCTGGCGCGTGATCAGCGGCCGGATGGTCGGCACGTACTTCTCGGTCCAGTCCTTGTTCTTCATGAGCTCGCCGCGCAGCCGCTCGCGCGCGTCGAGGCTGTCGTACTTCCAGAGGTGCCAGATCTGGTTCAGCGCGCCGAACTCGGCCGTCCAGTAGCCATGGTTGACGCCGTAGTTGTTGCCGCGCGCCGGGCGGCCGATCGTCTCGGCGGCCTTCAGGTATTCCGGCATCTTGCCGGGCGCGAGGGTGTAGCAGCGCAATTCGTAGACCATGGGACGTTCCCCCGATTCTCGTGTTGGTGTCGAGACGGTCATTGTGGAGGAGCGTCCGCGGCGTGGCCAGAAGGCCGTCGGCGCGGCCTTCCATGATACGGAAGCGCGGGACAGGGCCGCGCGGCGGGCGGGCCCCGGCGTCGGCGGGGAACTACTCGGGCTGGATGCCGCGCTTGGCCACGATCTCGGCCCAGCGGGTGCGGTCACGCGCGACGATCTCGGCGAACGCCGCCGGGGTCGAGGTCGCCGGGATCAGGCCCTGGGCCTCGAACGCCGCCTTGGCCTCCGGCCTGGTCAGGATGGCGTTGATGTCGCGGTTCAGTCGATCGACGATCTCGGCCGGCGTGCCCTTGGGCGCGAAGAAGCCGTACCACATGTCGACGTCGACGCCCTTGAGCCCGGCCTCCGACAGGGTCGGCACGTCGGGCAACTGCGGCAGGCGTTGCGGGCTCGACACCACCAGCGCCTTCAGCTTGCCGCTGCGGATGTAGGATGCCGCGACATGGACCGGCATGAACATGAAGCCGACCTGGCCCGACAGCACGTCCTGCACCGCGCCGGCCGACCCCTTGTAGGGAACATGCATCAGTTCGGCGCCGTTGGCGGTCTCGATCAGGGCCATCGCGAGGTGATGCGGGGTGCCGACGCCGGGGCTGGCGTAGCCGATCTTGCCCGGCTGGGCTTTGGCCGTGGCCATCAGGTCGGCCAGCGTGGCGGCCTTCTGGTCGGGATGGGCGACGAGGACCAGCGAGCCCCAGGCGGTCAGGCCGATCGGGGTGAAGTCGGTCACCGGGTCGTACGGCAGGGTACGGAACAAACTGGCATTCATGACCAGCGTGTTGACCGAGGACATCAGGGTCAGGCCGTCGGGCTTGGCCCGGGCCACCACCTGGCTGCCGATATTGCCCGAGGCACCGGGCATGTTCTCGACCACGACAGGCTGGGAAACCATCGGCGACAGGCGTTCGGCCACGTACCGGCCGATGAAATCGGGCCCCCCGGCCGGGGTGAACGGGACGATCACCCGGAGCGGCGCATCCGGCCAGGCGAAGGCGGACGTCAGGGCGAGGGGCGCGAGGATCACGCCCCCGGCGGCGGACAGGACGCCGCGGCGCCGCAGGGTCCCTCTCATCGGGTTCTCCAATCGAGCATCGGGGACTAAGATAGACGCGGAGTTGCCCGCAGTCTTGCGGCGAATTTATGACCCGAAGGGGCGCACGAGGGGAGCCAGGATGCCGCTTCACGGCAAGGGGATGCTGATCGTTCTCTGCGAGGTCAAGCCGCGCGACGAACGCGATCTCAACGAGTGGTACAACCGCGAGCACATCGACGAGCGGGTGAACCTGCCGGGCTTTCACCGCGCCCGCCGGTACGTCGCCGTACGCGGCAACCCGAAGTACCTCGCGACCTACGAGTGCGACACGGTCGACGACCTGGCGACCAAGGGCTACCTGCACCTGCTGGCCAACCAGACCGAGTGGAGCCGCTCGGTGATGGCCCGGTTCACCAAGTTCACGCGCCTGACGCTGCGCATCCAGGCCGACCGCACGCACGGCGTCGGCGGCGCCGTCGCGGTGGTGCGCTTCACGCCCGACCCGCGCGCCCGCAAGTCGCTGCTCGCCTGGCTGACCGACACCGCGCTGCCCCGGGCGATCGCCCGGCCGGGCGTGGTCGGCGGTTTCGCCGGCGAGAACGACCTCGACGTCGCCCACGCGCCACTGGCGGAAAAGAGCATGGACCTGCCGCGTGCCGACGAGGCCGAGTGGGCGGTGGTGCTGGAAGGCAGCGACGCCGGCGCCGTGGGCGCCGCGGCGCGCGCGGCCTTCACCCTGCCGAAGCTCAAGCCCTACGGCGTCATCGCCGCCCCGACGGTCGGCACCTACCGGCTGCTGTTCGGCAACCAGCGCTGAGCGATGACACAACTTTGACCGGCCGGTGACAGCGGCTTGGCGTAGCGTGCAGGCGTGACGGCGAAACAGAAGATCTTCTGGCTGCGGCTGGTGACGCTGGTCGGCCTGTGCGTGCCGGCGGTCGAGCTGGCGTGGCGCTGGTGGAACGGCGACCTTGAACCGCGCCCGGTGACGGTCGCGACCCACGCGACCGGCGACTGGGCGATCATCTTCCTGATGCTGTCGCTGGCCATGACGCCGGCCCGCACGCTGTTCGACTGGATGCCGCTGGTCCACGTGCGCCGTCGCATCGGCGTCGCCGCGGCGCTCTACGCGCTGGCCCACCTGCTGGTCTACGTGCTCGACCAGAAATGGAACCTGCTGGTGGTGGCGACCGAGATCCTGCGGCGCTTCTACCTCACCATCGGCTTCGCCTCGCTGGTCGTGCTGGTCGCGCTGGCGATCACCTCGACCGACGGCTGGCAGAAGCGGCTGAAGCGCAACTGGAAGCGCCTGCACTGGCTGGTCTACCCGGCGGTCGCGGTGGCCATCGTCCACTTCTTCATCCAGTCGAAGGTCCGGATCGGCGAGCCCGCCTTCACGGCCGGCCTGTTCGCCTGGCTGATGCTGTGGCGCGTCCTGCCGGCGCGGCTGCAGAAGAGCTGGGGCGGCCTCGCCCTGCTGGCCGTCGCGGCGACGCTCGCCACCGTCGTGTTCGAGGCCGCCTGGTACGGGCTGGTCAACGGCCTCGACCCGCGGCGCGTGCTGTCGCCCTACCTCGACATCGACCTCGCGCCGCGCCCTGCGCAGAAGGTCCTGCTGGCGTCGCTGCTGGTGATGGCGGCCGTCGCCCTGCGCCGCCTCTTCCTCGCGGCAAACCGGCTCTGGACGAAGCGCTATATACAGTCGACTATACCGGCTCCCTGAAAGCGGAGGCGACATGATTGGCAGGAGACGATGGCTCGGGCTGGCGATGGCCACGGCAGCGGCGGCGCCCTCGGTGGCGCGCGCGCAGGCGCCGCTCGTCGTCTTCGCGGCGGCCAGCCTCAAGAACGCGCTCGACGAGATCGCCGCCGACTGGTCGAAGCAGGCCGGGCGGCCGATGCCGCGGATCTCCTATGCCGCCAGTTCGACGCTGGCCAAGCAGCTGGAACAGGGCGCGCCCGCCGACCTCTTCGTGTCGGCCGACCTCGACTGGATGGACTACGCGCAGGGCAAGGGGCTGATCCGGCCCGACAGCCGCGTCAACCTGCTGGGCAACCGCATCGTGCTGGTCGTGCCGAAGGACTCGTCGCTCACGAGCGTGCCGATCACCGCCGACGGCCTCGCGCGCGCGCTGGCCGGCGGCAAGCTGGCGACCGGCAACGTCGACTCGGTCCCGGTCGGCAAGTACGGCAAGGCGGCGCTGGAGAAGCTCGGCGCCTGGGGCGCCGTGAAGGACAACATCGCCCAGGCCGAGAGCGTGCGCGCCGCGCTGCTGCTGGTCAGCCGCGGCGAGGCGCCGCTCGGGCTGGTCTACGCCACCGACGCCGCCGCCGATCCCGGCGTGCGCATCGTCGCGTCGTTCCCGCCCGACTCGCACCCGCCGATCGTCTACCCGGCGGCGCTGACCCGGGACTCGACCAGCACCGACGGCCGGGCGTTCCTCGACTTCCTGCGCGGGCCGGCCGCGCGGGCGATCTTCGAGAAGCAGGGCTTCACGGTGATGGCGCGCGCCCCCGGGGCCGGTACCATCGCGGCATGACGCCGGAAGAGTGGACGGCGATCCGGCTCAGCCTGCTGGTCGCCACCACCGCGACCGCGGCCAGCCTGCCGCTCGGCATCGCGATGGCGTGGCTGCTGGCGCGCCGCGACTTCTGGGGCAAGGGGCTGGTCGACACGCTGGTCCACCTGCCGCTGATCCTGCCGCCGGTCGTCACCGGCTACCTGCTGCTGATCTCGCTCGGCCGCAAGGCGCCGCTCGGCGCGTTCCTCGCCGAGCACTTCGGCCTCGTCTTCTCGTTCCGCTGGACCGGCGCCGCGCTGGCCTGCGGCATCATGGGATTCCCGCTGATGGTGCGCGCCATCCGGCTGTCGATCGAGGCCGTCGACACGCGCCTCGAGGCGGCGGCCGGCACGCTGGGCGCCAACCCGGCCTGGGTGTTCGCCACCGTCACCCTGCCGCTCTGCCTGCCGGGCGTGATCGCCGGCGCGATCCTGTGCTTCGCCAAGGCGATGGGCGAGTTCGGCGCGACCATCACCTTCGTTTCCAACATCCCGGGCGAGACCCAGACCCTGCCGTCGCTGATCTACACCCTGACGCAGGTGCCGGGCGGCGACGCCGGCGCGCTGCGCCTGACGCTGGTGTCGATCGCGATCTCGATGGTGGCGCTGCTGGGGTCCGAGCTGCTGGCCCGCCGGGTCGGCTTCCGGCGTCGCGCGGCATGAGCCTCGAGGTCGACGTCGACCTGGCGCGCGGCAGCTTCCGGCTGGCCGCGCGCTTTTCCGCGCCGAGCGGCCTCACCGCGCTGTTCGGCCGCTCGGGCTCGGGCAAGACGACGCTGGTCGACATCGTCGGCGGGCTGGTGCGCCCCGATCGCGGCCGCGTCGCGGTCGATGGCCAGGCGCTTGTCGACACCGCTTCCGGCACCTTCATGCCGCGCCACCGCCGGCGCCTCGGCTACGTCTTCCAGGACAGCCGCCTGTTCCCGCATCTCAACGTGCGCCGCAACCTGCTGTACGGCCGCTGGTTCAACCGCGCGGCCAGCCTCGTGGGCGGCGGCGCGCCCGCCGACCTCGACACGGTGGTCGAGCTGCTGGGCATCGGCGCGTTGCTCGAGCGCGCGCCGGAGTCGCTGTCGGGCGGCGAGAAGCAGCGCGTGGCGATCGGCCGGGCGCTGCTGGCGCACCCGCGGCTGCTGCTGATGGACGAGCCGCTGGCCTCGCTCGACGAGCAGCGGCGCGGCGAGATCCTGCCCTACATCGAGCGGCTGCGCGACGAGGCGGGCGTGCCGATCCTCTATGTCAGCCACTCGGCGGCCGAGGTCGCGCGGCTCGCGACCACCGTGGTGCTGCTGGCCGACGGCAAGGTCACCGCGGTCGGGCCGGTGTCCGAGATCCTGCCGCTGGCCGACCCCGGCGACGGCGGCAGCGTGCTCGACGCGGTCGTGGCGCGCCACGACGAGGCCTTCCGGCTGACCGTGCTGTCGACCCGCGCCGGCGAGTTGCAGGTGCCGCGGCTCGGCGTGGCGCCCGGCGCGACGGTCCGCGCCTTCATCCGCGGCCGCGACGTCATGCTGTCGCTGGCGCCGCCGCAGGACATCAGCGCGCTCAACGTGCTGTCCGGCCGCATCGCCGGCATCGTGCCCGACGGCAACGGCGCGCAGGCCGAGATCCGGCTCGACTGCAACGGCGCGGCGCTGACTGCGCGGGTCACCGCCAAGTCGGTGCATCGCCTCGCCCTGGCGCCCGGCCTGCCGGTCTACGCCGTCATCAAGAGCGTGTCGTTCGAGCGCAATTGAGCGGACGCGGCGGCTGACCCCGGCCGCCGGGACGGCTATCCTCGGCGCGCCAGACGAGGATCCCGATGCCGTCGACATACCTGCTGCCGTTCACGCCGCGCTTCATCACGCTCACGATCACCATCTTCCTGACGTTGATCCTCGCGGTCGCCTTCGCGGTCGACCCGCACTTGTGGCTGGCAGTGCCGCTGGCGGCCGGCCTGTTCCTGACCGGGCTGGGCTTCGTCGACCTCGTGCAGAAGCGGCACGCGATCCTGCGCAACTACCCGATCGCCGGGCACCTGCGCTTCATCTTCGAGGCGATCCGTCCGGAGATGCGCCAGTACTTCTTCGAGGACGAGAAGAACGGCATGCCGTTCAGCCGCGACCGCCGCGCCGTCGTCTACCAGCGCGCCAAGAACGAGCTCGACGTGCGGCCGTTCGGCACCAACTTCGACGTCTACGCGGTCGGCTACGAGTGGATGTCGCACTCGATCGCGCCGACGCCGGTCGCCAAGGAGGCGCATCGCATCCTGATCGGCGGACCGGAGTGCACGCAGCCCTACTCGGCCTCGGTGTTCAACATCTCGGCGATGAGCTTTGGCGCGCTGAGCGCCAACGCCATCCGTGCGCTGAACGGCGGCGCCAGGCTAGGCGGCTTCTACCACGACACCGGCGAGGGCGGTTACAGCCCCTACCACCGCGAGTGCGGCGGCGACATCGTGTGGGAGATCGGCTCGGGCTACTTCGGGGCGCGCAACGCCGACGGCACCTTCTCGCCCGAGCGCTTCGCCGAGGGCGCGGCCAACCCGCAGGTCAAGATGGTCGAGCTGAAGCTCAGCCAGGGCGCCAAGCCGGGCCACGGCGGTGTGCTGCCGGCGCCCAAGGTCAGCCCGGAGATCGCGCTGACCCGCGGCGTGCCGGTGGGCCAGGACTGCATCTCGCCGTCGCGCCACTCGGCCTTCTCGACGCCGGTCGAGATGATGCGCTTCATCGGCGAGATGCGCCGCCTGTCGGGCGGCAAACCCGCCGGGTTCAAGCTGTGCATCGGCCATCGCTGGGAGTTCTTGGCGATCTGCAAAGCGATGCTGGAAACCGGCATTTTGCCCGATTTCATTGTCGTCGACGGCAAGGAAGGCGGTACGGGTGCCGCCCCGCTCGAATTCCTCGACCATCTGGGCACGCCGCTGCGCGAAGGCCTCGACTTCGTCCACAACGCACTCGTAGGCATTGGCGTGCGCGAACATATCCGCGTGGGCGCTTCGGGCAAAATCGCGTCGGCCTTCGACGTGGCGCGCGCGATGGCGCTGGGGGCGGATTGGTGCAACTCGGCGCGCGGCTTCATGTTCGCGTTGGGCTGCATCCAATCGCAAAGCTGCCACACCGATCGCTGCCCGACCGGTGTCGCCACGCAAGACCCGACGCGCGCGCGCGCGTTGGACGTGCCCGACAAATCTGAGCGCGTGCGCAGCTTCCACCGGCAGACATTGCATGCGCTGGCCGAACTCGTCGCCGCTGCGGGCCTCGACCATCCCGGTCATTTCCGCCGCGCGCATTTCTTCCGCCGCTTGGCCGACCACGAAGTCGGCAGCTTCGCCGAGCTTTATCCCGAACTGGAAAGCGGCGAGTTGCTGCGGGGTACACGCGACAAGCGCTTCGCCGATGCATGGCGTCTGGCGCGCGCCGACAGTTTCCAGCCCGCGCCGTTAAACTAACTCGGGCACCAGCCCTTACGCGCGCCGCCCGCATAGGGCCGCGCGAGATTCTGCGATACCAGCGTATCGCCCAGGTCGCGCCCGTCGATCGCGACATGGGCGAGTGTGCGGCCATACTTGTCGCGGCCCTTTTCGGGCACCACGCGCACCGTCGCGGTTTCCATCGCGATCAGGGCCGCAAGCTTGGCGCGCTCGGCGGCTTGAATTTCGGCCGGGCATTGGCCGTGGAGTTCGGGCGCGTCGATATTGACGAGCCTTATCCGCCGCCCGGCGCAATCGATCGTGTCCCCGTCCACGGCATGGCATTCGCCCGGCGCGAAGTCGCGGGGCGTCATATCCGTGCGGTCCCAGATTGTGATCCCGCCGGCGGCGGCCGCGCCGACCGCAAGAATTGCGATGGATTTACGTTTCATCGGCCGCATTTTAACCAAGCATTGCGCGGATAGACGCGCTAATTTTTGCGCCGTCATGTTCGCCAAAGGCCCGCTCCAAATCCGCCACGCCGTGGTCACGATGCTCGACGCGTTCGTCGCGACGGCGCACGAGGCCGCCGACCGTAACGGCGGCAACGTCACCGCCGACGATATCGCCAAAATCGCCGACGCGATGAAGCAGTCGGGCGAGATGGATAATTTCTATCGCGCCGTGTTCGGCCAGATCGTCAACACGATCGTCGAGGCGCAGAACCAGAACCGCCGCGTCAACGCTTTCGGCCGCTTGGTCGTGCATCCGCTGTCGGATTTCTTCCAATCGCAGCAGCTCGATCGCGGCATGCTGCATAACTTCTTTTTCTTCGTGCATTCGCTGGTCGGCGAGACCGAGCAGGAATGGAACGATGCTTGCGCCGACATCGTCGAGGAATTGCGCGCCAAGCTGGGCGAGAGTTTCGGCTGGGACGATTTCTATCGCGACCCGCGCGCCGAGACGATTTTCTGGCAGGTGTTGGTCAAGATCGCGCAGGCCTTCAAGCGCTTCGAAACGCGCCGCGACTGGCTGTTCAAGATCATGCAGCACAAGCAGACCTCGATCAGTCTGGCACCGAACAAATACGTCAATCTCGGCGACGGTCAGGACGTGGCGCAGTTCACCAAGGCCGATTTCCTGACAGTGTTCGACAATCTGTTCGCGTCCGTGCGGAATTTGAGCTTCGAACAGACCATCCGCTTCGAGCAGGCGACGAAGCTCGAACCCAAAGCCGCGTTCGCGAAATTCTTCGACGACCTCGCCGAATATCGCAACGAAGGCTAGCGGCGGCGTTTGAGGACCAGCGTGCGCCAGCCCGCCGTGTCCGGTCCGGCCTTGGCACGGCCCACGAAGGTCAAGCCGCGCGCCAGATAGGCGCGCAACACCCAGGTCTCCTGCTCGGCCAGCAAACCCGACAGCACCAGATTGCCGCCCGGCTTCACGCTGCGCGACAAGGGTGTTGCGAGCTGCGTCAACGGCCGCGCCAGGATATTCGCGATCGACAGATCGAAGCGGCGGCGCGTCGGCGGCAATTTCGCGAAACCGTTTGCCGCGATCACCTTTACGCGCGACGTAACGCCGTTGTCGCGCATGTTGATGCGCGCGAGATCGGCCGAGGCGACATCGATATCCGACGCGAGCACGCGCTTGGCACCGGCGCGCGCCGCCCCGATGGCAAGAATGCCCGAGCCCGTGCCCAGATCGAGCACGTTGCGGATACGGCGGCGCTTGGCGATTGCTTCGATCGCCGCAAGGCAGCCCTTGGTCGTCGCATGCTCGCCCGAGCCGAAGGCGATCGAGGCATCCAGCGCGACGGCCCATGCGCCCGCGGGCGGCTTGTCGGCGATATGGCTGCCATAGACGAAGAAGCGGCCGATTTTCAAAGGCGGAAACGACGCGCGGTTTTCGGCGAGCCAATCGCGCTCCGGCAGTTCGTCGACTTCCAGCGTGGGCACCGGGCGGCGCAATTCCTTCGCCGCCGCGATGATCGGCGGTGCCAAACGGCCCAGATCGGGCTTGGTTTCGAAATAGGCTTCGATGCGCCACGGGCCTTGGGGGCTCGTCTCGAACGCGGTCACGGCGCCCGCTTCTTCCTCGAGCGTGCGCACATAGGCCTCTTGCGAGACCGCATCGCCGATCATCACCAAACGCCAGAGAGTGGCCATCGCCTCACGCCTTCCGAACGAAACTGTCCATGACCTTTTTGGGGCCGGTATGCTCGAACTCGATTTCGAGCTTGCCCGCATCGGCCGCGACCACGCGACCATAGCCG
>JAIUOX010000155.1 GCA_020160955.1 Pseudomonadota bacterium | reverse complement strand
AATATTTTTGAATTTGATAATTCTTTTTCAAATTGAGAATTTGAAATTTGTAATTGACTTAAAGCTTGGGAAAGTTCAATTTGACTATTAGTAAATTCATTTTTTGAAGAGAGAAGATTTGATTTGAGATCTTCGATAGTTGAACTTAATTCGAGGTTTAGTTGTTTGTGTTCGGCATCGTTATGATCATATTTCCTTTAAATGAAGAGTTAAGTAAAGAGAGATTGAAAGAAAATGGTGAAGATGGGTAGTACCAGGAGGGAAGCGCGAGACTAGGGTAAAAAATGGTGAGAATGGTCAGCACGAGATTCTCAGGAGGTGGGTACAAGTTTCATGATAGGAGGTAGGATGAAATTGGGGACAGACGTGAGGGTAATAAGAGCAAAATAGCCTTTGAAGAAAGAGGGGAGGATCAACACTCCAGTGGGAGATGTGTCCAAAACAAAAGCATGCAAAGGCATGTGGGAGTAAACGTACCTGAGGTCTTGGTGCTTTTTTAGGGGTTTTAAATGGATATTGTGTTATTGAAGTTGGAAGTGATGGAAGACATAACGAACATCCACCTTTTTCTCCTTCTGTTTTTGATTTTTTAACTTTTTTACTTGTTTGATCGGATACCTGTATTCTATTGTTAGTTCATTCAGGGAAAAAACAATTGAGGGGTGGGGGGCTTCATGAGCAGACGGGGATGTTTGTTAAAGTGGCAAACTGTTGGACATGAAGACGAAAACATATCACAAGCAGCATGGGTGGGTCTCTTTACAGTGATTTGGAACAGAAGCAAAGGGAAACCCCCGGCAGGCCTTTTGAACCGAGGACCGCCTTGGAGGGCACCGATACCCGGTTGGAAACGATGACGAGGCGACCATCGCCGCCGAGCTCGACATCGTCACCGCCGACGGCCGTACCCACACGCTCGCGACGCAGGCGGCGCGCGGCTCGTCGGCCAATCCCCAGTCCGACGCCGAGATCGAGCGCAAGCTGATCGACGAGGCCGCGGCCTGGCGAAAGGGCCACGACATCCGCCCGCTGATCGACGCGGTGTGGACGCTGGAGCGCTGCGACGACGTGGCGTCGGTGTTGAAGCTGGCGGTGTGAAGGGTCCCGCGCTGCGCTCGGGATGACAAGGAAAGGCGTGGCCGCCACGAAGCCGCTGTCATCCCGAGCGCAGCGAGGGACCTCTATTCCACCGACACTTTCGCGTCGGCCGCGACCGCCTTCCAGGTCGCGATGTCCTTCGCGATGAAGGCGGCGAAGGCCTGCGGCGTGTTGCCGACCACCTGCATCGCCTGGTTGACCAGCAGCTCGCGCGTCGCGGGATCCTGCAGGGCCTTCACGATCTGCTCGTTGAGCAGCGCCACGACGGCGGGTGGCGTCTTCGCCGGCGCGAACAGGCCGTGCCAGGCCAGCGCCTCGAAGCCGGGATAGCCGCTCTCGGCCACCGTCGGCACCTCGGGCGCCACCGGCGAGCGCTCGAGGCTGGTGACGGCCAGGGCGCGCAGCTTGCCCGACTTGATGTGCGGCAGGACGCTGATCGGGTCGCCGAACACCACGCTCAGCTGGCCGGCGACGAGGTCGCCGACCGCCAGGGCGGTGCCGCGGTAGGGTACGTGGGTCATCCGGATGCCGGCCTTGGCATCGAACAGCTCGGCCACCAGGTGGTTGGCCGCGCCGACGCCGGTCGAGCCGTAGTTCATCGCGTCGGGCTTCGCCTTGGCCAGCGCCACGAACTCGGCCAGCGTCTTGGCCGGCAGCGCGGCATTGACGACCAGGATGTACGGGTACGCCGTCGTCATGGTGATCGGCGCGAAGTCCTTCACCGGGTCGTAGGGCAGGCTCTTGTAGACCGCGGGATTGATCGAGATCGGTCCCGATTGGCCGAGCAGCAGCGTGTAGCCGTCGGGCTCGGCCTTGGCGACCTGCTCGGTGCCGAGGATCGCGCCGGCACCGCCCTTGTTCTCGATGACCAGCGGCTGGCCGATCGTCTCTCCGACCCGCTTGGCGACGATGCGCGCCACCGAGTCGGCGCCGCCGCCCGGTGCGTAGGGCACGACGATCTTGATCGGCCGGGTCGGAAAGTCCGCCGCGCGGGCCGGCCCTGGCGCCAGGCCGGGGCCGGCGCCCAGCGCCACGACCGTTCCGAGCCCGAGGAGCCGTCGCCGGTCGATGCGCATGGCGGTCTGCCTCAGGCGGCGGCCTTGGACGCCGCCTTGATGTTCGAGCGCTTCACGTGGTCGAGGTTGGCGCCCTCGATGCGGATCAGCCGGGTGAGCGTGTCGCGCTTCGGCGAGTGGACGACGCCGACGTCGTAGAAGTGCGCATCGCCCGGGCGCAGCACGTAGCTGTTCACCGGCTCGACCAACGACGGGTTGGCGCCCTCGCCCTTCTTGACGATCTTCCAGTCGGTCATCTCGGTGTCGCCCTCGGCGAGACCGTAGATCGCCCAGCTGGTGCCGTGGTCGTGCGGCTCGCCGTGCGCCGGCTTCTCGTAGACGTGACCGCAGATGCAGAAGCCGAGCTCGGGGTCCTCGTACAGCACCTTGCGCGGCTTGCACTGGTCGGCCGTCAGGTGCTTGGCGACGAAGTCCTTGTCGACCAGCGCCTTGGACACGAGCTTCAGCACGGCCTGCTTGCCGGCGACGCTGGGGTCGGCCTTGAGGGCGGCGCGGATGTCGGTGCCGAGTTGCTCGAGGGTGTAGGACATGGCTTCCTCCGAATGTCGGAGACCCAGTCTATCGCACCCCGGCCGCCCCTGTCGCCAACCGCCGGCCGCGACCGGTTCGCAGGGCGGGAGGCCCGGCCGGGCCTCGTATCGACCGCCCCGATGGTGCGTGTTAGGCCTTTCGTCCCACACAGGAGCATGTCCATGGCTCGTCTCGGCTTCGGCGCCTTCCTCGCCCCGCATCACCCGATCGGCGAGAACCCCACCCTGCAATTCCGTCGCGACCTCAAGTTCGTCGAGCACCTCGACGAGCTGGGCTACGACGAGTTCTGGTGCGGCGAGCACCATTCGTCGGGCTGGGAAACCATCGCCTCGCCCGAGATGTTCCTCGCCGCCGCCGGCGAGCGCACCAAGCGCATCAAGCTGGGCACCGGCGTGATCTCGCTGCCCTACCACCACCCGTACAACGTGGCGCAGCGCATGGTGCAGCTCGACCACATGACCGGCGGCCGCGCGATCTTCGGCTCGGGCCCCGGCGCCCTGCCGTCCGACGCCCACACGCTGGGCATCGACCCGATGCTCCAGCGCGATCGCCAGGACGACGCGATCGACGTCATCCGCCGCCTGATGAGGGGCGAGCGGGTCAGCCGCAAGACCGACTGGTACACGCTGCAGGACGCCGCGCTGCAGCTGCTGCCGCTGCAGGAGGAGATGGAGTTCGTCGTCGCCTCGCAGATCAGCCCGTCGGGCATGACGCTGGCCGGCAAGTACGGCATCGGCATCATCTCGCTGGGCTCGATGTCCGAGCAGGGCCTGCTGTCGCTGCCGACCCAGTGGGGCTTCGCCGAGGAAGCCGCCAAGAAGGCCGGCACCAAGGTCAACCGCCGGCAGTGGCGCGTGCTGCTCAACTGGCACATCGCCGAGACCCGGGAGAAGGCGCGCGAGGAGGCCAAGCACGGCCTGATGCGCTGGCACAACGAGTACATCACCGGCACGCTGCAGCGCCCCGGCGCGGTGCCCTTCACCTCGCCCGACGAGGCGGTCGACAAGACGGCCTTCGTGCCAGGCGCCGCCGCCGTGATCGGCACGCCGGACGACCTCGTGAAGCTGATCAAGTCGGTCTACGACAAGAGCGGCGGCTTCGGCACGGTGGTCGGCTTCGTGCACGACTGGGCCAACCCGGAGAACACCTTCCGCAGCTGGGACATGGTCGCCCGCTACGTCATCCCCGAGATCAACGGCTACGTCGCCAAGCTGCGCGAGTCGCAGAAGTACCTGATCGAGAACCGCGCCGTGTTCGACCGTGCCGGCCAGGCCATCATGGCCAAGATCATGGAGAACAAGGTCGCGGCCGAGGCCCTGAAGGTCACCGACTCGCCGCGCTTTGCCGCCGCCAACGCGCAGATCCCGAAGATGGGGAAGGCCTGAGAAAAGGTCCCTCGCTGGCGCTCGGGATGACAAGCAAGGCCTGTCATCCCGAGCGCAGCGAGGGACCCTTCTTCTTCCTCGCTACTCCCCGTCCACGCCAAACGCTGCCCGCATCGCCTTGACGCCTTCCTGGTGCGGCGTCCACAGGCGGCCGCCGACCAGGCCGCCGTCGACCACCAGGTCGTGGCCGTTGATGAAGCTCGATTCGTCCGACGCCAGGAACACCGCGGCGTTGGCGATGTCGTCGACGCTGCCGGCCCGCGGGATCGGCTGGTTCTTCGCCATCCCCGCCTTCATCGCCTCGGCGTAGCCGTCGGCCTTGTCGGGCGGCAGGCCGAGCGCCTTGGCGAAGATGCCGGTGGCGATGCCGCCCGGCGAGATCGAGTTGCAGCGCACGTTCTTCTCGCCCAGCTGCATGGCGGCGCACACCGTGAGGTGGTTCACCGCCGCCTTGGCCGCACCGTAGATCATCGAGGTCGAGTAGCCGGCGCGCCGGCCGGCGACGCTGCCGTTGTTGATGATGCTGCCCGAGCCCTGCTTCATCATCACCGGCGCGGCGTGCTTCATGCCGAGCATCACCGAGCGCACCAGGGTCGCCATCGCCGCGTCGAAGCCCTCGACCGGGATCGTCTCGATGCCGCCCACCGGGGCCGGGCCGCCGGCATTGTTGAACAGGCAGTCGAGCCGGCCCCACTGGGACAGCGCCGCGGCGATCATCGCCTGGACGTCGGCCTCCTGCGTGGCGTCGGCGCGCACGAACAGGCAGCGGTCCTTGCCGACCGCGTCCTCCAGCGACTTGCCCAGCGCCTCGCGCCGGCCGGTCGCCACCACCTTCGCGCCCTCGCGGGCGAAGATCTCGACCGTCCGCCGGCCGATGCCGCTGGTCGCGCCCGTCACGATGGCGACCTTGCCGTCCAACCTGCCCATCTTGTCCCCCTTTGTCGGCTCGATTTTCATGATACACCAAGCCCGACGAGGAGCATTGCATGACCGTGTTGGGAATCATGGGCGGCAGCGGCCTGTACGAGATCGCGGGCCTGAAGAACGCCGCCTGGAAGCGCATCCACTCGCCGTTCGGCGAAACCTCCGACGAGTTCCTGTTCGGCGAACTCGACGGCCAGCAGCTGGTGTTCGTGCCGCGCCACGGCCGTGGCCATCGCCACTCGCCGACCTCGATCAACTACCGCGCCAACATCGATGCCCTGAAGCGGGTCGGCGTCACCGACGTCCTGTCGCTGTCGGCCTGCGGCTCGCTCAAGGAGAACCTGCCGCCGGGTCACTTCGTGATCGTCGACCAGTTCATCGACCGCACCTTCGCGCGCGAAAAGAGCTTCTTCGGCGACGGGCTGGTGGCGCACGTCTCGATGGCCCACCCGACCTGCAATCGCCTCGCCCACGCGGTGCACGATTGCGCCAGGGCCGCCGGCTATCCGGTGCAGATGGGCGGCACCTACCTCGCGATGGAAGGCCCGCAGTTCTCGAGCCTCGCCGAGTCGCAGCTCTATCGCAGCTGGGGCTGCGACGTGATCGGCATGACCAACATGCCGGAGGCCAAGCTCGCCCGCGAAGCCGAGATCTGTTACGTGACCGTCGCCATGGTCACCGACTTCGACTGCTGGCATCCCGACCATGACCACGTGCAGGTGACCGACATCGTGCGCGTGCTGCACGACAATGCCGAGCGCGCCAAGGCGCTGGTCACCATGGTCGCCCCCAAGCTCAAGGCGTCGCGTCCGGCCCCCTGCCCGTCGGGCTGCGACCGCGCGCTCGAGTTCGCGCTGATCACCCAGCCGCAGGCCCGCGCCCCGGCCATGGTGAAGAAGCTGGAAGCCGTCGCCGGCCGCGTCCTGAAGGGCTAGGCCGCCCTTCAGATCGCGGGCGCGAGGCGGTGCGCGACGCGCGACGCCGCCCGCGCCGCGACCGACAGGAAGGCACGGAAGTCGAGGTGGCTGTCGCGCCCCGCGAGGTCGCTCAGGCAGCGCACGTTGATGACCGGGATATCGTCTCCCCAGCGCTGCGCGACCTGCGCCACCGCGCCGCCCTCCATCTCGACCGCCAGCGCGCCGAACGTTTCCTGCAGGCGGCGGCGCAGCGGCTCGGCATTGACGAAGCAGTCGCCGGTCAGGATCGGGCCGAAATGGATCGCCGGCTGGCGGACCCCGACGCCGACCGCCTCGGGCAGCGGGTCGAGGGCCAGCCCGTCCAGCGCCGCGCGCAGGCGCTGAACCACCGCCTCCGGCACCGCGTAGCCCGGCTCCCAGGATTGCCCCAGCGACGGCCGGCTGCCGGGCTGGATGGCCCAGAAGCCGTCCTCGCGCGACAGGCCGAAATCGTGCTGGGTGTTGCGCGTACCGACCACGACGTCGCCGACGCCCAGCGCCGGGTCGAGGCCGCCGGCGGCGCCGCACAGCAGCAGCGCGCGGCAGCCGAAACGGTCGAGCAGCAGCGAGGTCGCGACCCCGGCATTGACCTTGCCCGCCCCCGATTCGACGAACACCGCCTCGCGGCCGGCGATCTCGCCCGGCCAGAAGGCCAGGCCGCCGATCTCCTCGACCCGGCCGGGCCGGTCCGAGAGGTGCGCGAGTTCCTCGGGCAGGGCCGATATGACCCCGAGACGTGTGTTCGCCATGGCCGGATGGGCTATAACGGCGCCGCTTCCAACGCAATGGCTCCCGTGACCCTTCCCTCCCGCTCGACGCTGCTCGAGGCCTGCACCGCCTTCGCCGACGAGGCCGCCGTCGAGATCATGCGCATCTATGCCGGCGACCTCGGCACCCGCACCAAGGCCGACCGCTCGCCGGTGACCGACGCCGACCAGGCCGCCGAGACCATCATCCTGCGCGGCCTGCGCGCCCTGACGCCCGGCACGCCGGTGGTCGCCGAGGAGGAGATGGCGGGCGGTCACAAGCCGGTGCTCGACGGCGGTCCGTTCTGGCTGGTCGACCCGCTCGACGGCACCAAGGAGTTCATCAAGAGGAACGGCGAGTTCACCGTGAACATCGCCCTGGTCGAGGACGGCCGGTCGACCGTCGGCGTCGTGCTGGCGCCGGCCACCGCCACGTTGTGGCGCGGCGCCGCCGGACTGGGCGCCGAGAAGCGCGAGGGCGACGGGCCCTTCCGCCCGATCCGCACGCGCCGCGCGCCGGCCGGCGGGCTGACCGCCTGCGCCAGCCGCAGCCACAGCATCTACAGCGACCTCGACATCTGGTTCCGCAACAACGGCCTCACCGTCGCCGACCGCGTGCAGGCCGGCTCGTCGCTGAAGTTCTGCCTGATCGCCGAGGGCACGGCCGACATCTACCCGCGCTTCGGCCCGACCAGCGAGTGGGACACCGCGGCCGGCCAGGCGGTGCTGGAAGCCGCCGGCGGCGAGGTCGTGAAGACCGACGGCCGACCGCTGACCTACGGCCACCCGCCGTTCCTCAACCCGCATTTCATCGCCCGAACCCAGGACGCGCGTTGACGAGCGACAGCGGCCGCGTCGATGAAGCCGCCCGGCTGATCCGGGCCGGCGAACTGGTCGCCTTCCCGACCGAGACGGTCTACGGGCTGGGCGGCGACGCCACCAACGAGCGCGCCGTCGCCCGCATTTTCGAGGCCAAGGGCCGGCCCTCGTTCAACCCGCTGATCACCCACGTGCCGGGCGCGGCGGAAGCCCGCGCGCTGGTCCGCTGGAACGACCTCGCCGAGCGGCTGGCCCGCCGCTTCTGGCCGGGCGCGCTGACCCTGGTGCTGCCGCGCGGCCCGGGCTCGCCGATCGCGCTCCTGGTGACCGCCGGCCTCGATAGCGTCGCCATCCGGTCGCCCGACCACCCGTTGGCCCAGGCCCTGCTGCGCGCCGCCGGCCGGCCGATCGCCGCGCCCTCGGCCAACCGCTCGGGCGCCGTCAGCCCGACCCGCGCCGAGCACGTCGCCGAATCGCTGGGCGACCGCGTCAAGCTGATCCTCGACGGCGGCCCTTGCCCGGTCGGCGTCGAATCGACCGTGCTCGACCTCACCACGACGCCGCCGACGCTGCTGCGCCCGGGCGGGGTGACCCGCGAGGCCATCGAGGCCGAGATCGGCCCCGTGGCGCTCAGCGCCGCCCTGCCCGCCGTCGACGCCGCCCGCAAGTCGCCGGGCCAACTCGAGAGCCACTACGCCCCGTCCTGCCCGGTCCGGCTCGGCGCCACCGCCGTGGCCCCGGGCGAGGCGCTGCTGGCGTTCGGCCCACGGCCGCCGGCCGGCGCGCGCCGCACCCTCAACCTCAGCGAGGCGGGCGACCTCGCCGAGGCCGCCGCCAACCTGTTCGCCCACCTGCGGGCGCTCGACGGCCCCGACATCGACGGCATCGCCGTCATGCCGGTCCCCGAGACCGGGCTGGGCCACGCGATCAACGACCGGCTGCGCCGGGCGGCGGCGGATGACGCCACCCGCCCGCGACGCTAGGCTTGCCTGAAAGAGAGAGGAAACATGCCCGATACCTTCACCCCGCCCGTCATCCCGACGACCCCGGTGACCCCCGCCATCCTCGAGTCCCTGCGCGCCATCGTCGGCGACAAGGGACTGATCGTCGACGACGCCGGCAAGGAGCCGTTCGTGCGCGACTGGCGCGGCGTGCTGGCCGGCAATGCCGCCGTCGTCGTGCGCCCGGGCAGCACCGAGGAAGTCTCGAAGGTCGTGAAGCTGTGCCACGACAACGGCATCGCGATCGTGCCGCAGGCCGGCAACACCGGCCTGATGGGCGGCGCCACGCCCTACCCGGCCCATGCCGGCATCGTCCTCTCGGTCGGTCGCATGAACCGCGTGCTCGAGGTCGACACGGTCGGCTACAGCATGACCGTCGAGGCCGGCTGCGTGCTGCAGACCCTGCAGGAGACGGCGGCCAGCCACGACCGCTTCTTCCCGCTCAGCCTCGGCGCCCAGGGCTCTTGCATGATCGGCGGCAACCTGTCGACCAACGCCGGCGGCGTGCAGGTGCTGCGCTACGGCAACGCCCGCAACCTCGTGCTCGGCCTCGAGGTCGTGCTGCCCAACGGCGACATCTGGAACGGCCTGCGTTCGCTCAAGAAGGACAATACCGGCTACGACCTCAAGCACGTCTTCATGGGCGCCGAGGGCACCCTGGGCGTCATCACCCGCGCCGTGCTGAAGCTGTGGCCGGCGCCCAAGGACGTCGCCACCGCGTGGCTCGCCGTGCGCGATCCGAAGGCCGCCATCGAGATCCTGTCCGAGGCCCATTCGGCCTCCGAGGACAACGTCGGCTCGTGCGAGCTGATGAACCGCGCCGGCACCGACATGGTGCTGCGCCACATCCCGAACGTGCAGGACCCGCTCAAGGCCGAGACCGACTGGTTCCTGCTGCTCGAGTGGTCGTCGTCGCGTCCGCGCTCGGACGGCACCGAGGGCATGTCCGAGAAGATGGAGCAGTTCCTCGCCGACCAGATGGAGGCCGGCCGCGTGCTCGACGCGGTGATCGCCCAGAACGAGGCGCAGGCGCGCAACATGTGGGTGATCCGCGAGTCGGTGGCGCCGGCCTCGCGCGCCGAGGGACCGGGCCTCTCCTACGACGTGTCGGTGTCGGTGTCGCGCGTTCCGGCCTTCATCGAACAGGGCATGAAGGCGGTCTACGACATCCTGCCGTCGATCCGGCCCTACCCGCTCGGCCACATCGGCGACGGCAACATCCATTTCTCGTTCATGGGGCCGAAGGGCATGGACCGCGCGACGCTCGGCCAATACTCGCCGGCGATCACCCGCGCGGTCAACGACCTGGTGCGCGACATGGGGGGCTCGATCTCGGCCGAGCACGGCATCGGCATCGAGAAGATCGACGAGCTGGCGCACTACCGCAGCAAGATCGAGCTCGACACGATGCGCTCGATCAAGCGGGCGCTCGACCCGAAGAACATCATGAACCCCGGCAAGATCCTGCGGCTGTGAGCACCTTCGTCGACAGGCTGCGCGACATCGTCGGCGACCGCGGGCTGGTCGTCGACGCCGCCGGCAAGGAACCCTACCTCGGCGACTGGCGCGAGAACTTCATGGGCGCCGCGCTGGCGATCGTGCGTCCGGCCAGCACCGACGAGGTAGCGTCCGTGGTCCGGCTGTGCGCCGCGGAGAAGGTCGCGGTGGTGCCGCAGGGCGGCAACACCGGCATGGTGGGCGGCGCCACGCCCGACACCGACGGCCGCGCCATCGTGCTGTCGCTGAACCGCATGAACCGCATCCTCGAGGTC
>JAIUOX010000154.1 GCA_020160955.1 Pseudomonadota bacterium | reverse complement strand
TCGAGGTCGACGCGGTCGGCTACAGCATGACCGTCGAGGCCGGCTGCGTGCTGCAGACCCTGCAGGAGACGGCGGCCAGCCACGACCGCTTCTTCCCGCTCAGCCTCGGCGCCCAGGGCTCGTGCATGATCGGCGGCAACCTGTCGACCAACGCCGGCGGCGTGCAGGTGCTGCGCTACGGCAACGCCCGCAACCTCGTGCTCGGTCTCGAGGTCGTGCTGCCCAACGGCGACATCTGGAACGGCCTGCGCTCGCTCAAGAAGGACAACACCGGCTACGACCTCAAGCACGTCTTCATGGGCGCCGAGGGCACGCTGGGCGTGATCACCCGCGCCGTGCTGAAGCTGTGGCCGGCCCCCAAGGACGTCGCCACCGCCTGGCTGGCCGTGCGCGATCCCCAGGCCGCCATCGAGATCCTGTCCGAGGCCCATTCGGCGTCCGAGGACAACGTCGGCTCGTGCGAGCTGATGAACCGCGCGGCCACCGACATGGTGCTGCGCCACATCCCGAACGTGCAGGACCCGCTCAAGGCCGACACCGAGTGGTTCCTGCTGCTCGAGTGGTCGTCGTCGCGTCCGCGCAGCGACGGCGCCGAGGGCATGTCCGAGAAGCTCGAGCAGTTCCTCGCCGACCAGCTGGAGGCTGGCCGCGTGCTCGACGCGGCGATCGCCCAGAACGAGGCGCAGGCGCGCAACATGTGGACGATCCGCGAGTCGGTGGCGCCGGCCTCGCGCGCCGAGGGCCCGGGCCTCTCCTACGACGTGTCGGTGTCGGTGTCGCGCGTGCCGGCCTTCATCGAGGCGGGCCTCAAGGCGGTGACCGACATCCTGCCGTCGATCCGCCCGACCCCGCTCGGCCACATCGGCGACGGCAACATCCACTTCTCGTTCATGGGCCCCAAGGGCATGGACCGGCCGACGCTCGGCCAGTACTCGCCGGCGATCACCCGCGCGGTCAACGACCTGGTGCGCGACATGGGCGGCTCGATCTCGGCCGAGCACGGCATCGGCATCGAGAAGATCGACGAGCTGGCCCACTACCGCAGCAAGATCGAGCTCGACACGATGCGCTCGATCAAGCGCGCGCTCGACCCGAAGAACATCATGAACCCCGGCAAGATCCTGCGGCTGTGAGCGGCTTCGTCGAAAAGCTGCGCGGCATCGTCGGCGACCGCGGGCTGGTCGTCGACGACGCCGGCAAGGCGCCCTACCTCGGCGACTGGCGCGAGAACTTCATGGGCGCCGCGCTGGCGATCGTGCGGCCGGCCAGCACCGACGAGGTCGCTTCCGTGGTCCGGCTGTGCGCCGCGGAGAAGGTCGCGGTGGTGCCGCAGGGCGGCAACACCGGCATGGTGGGCGGCGCGACGCCCGACACCGACGGCCGCGCCATCGTGCTGTCGCTGAACCGCATGAACCGCATCCTCGAGGTCGACCCGCTGGGATACACCATGACGGTCGAGGCCGGCGTGGTGCTGAAGACCATCCAGGACGAGGCGGCCCGGCACGACCGGCTGTTCCCGCTCAGCCTCGCCGCCGAGGGCAGCTGCACGATCGGCGGCAACCTCGCGACCAACGCCGGCGGCGTGCAGGTGCTGCACTACGGCAACGCCCGCCAGCTGGTGCTGGGCATCGAGGTGGTGCTGCCGAGCGGCGAGGTCTGGAACGGCCTGCGCGCGCTCAAGAAGGACAACACCGGCTACGACCTGCGCGACCTCTACCTCGGCGCCGAGGGCACGCTGGGCATCATCACCCGCGCCGTGCTGAAGCTGTGGCCGCGGCCCAAGGATATCGCCACGGCGTGGATCGCCGTGCCGTCGCCCGCCGCCGCGGTGACGCTGCTGAGCGGCGCGCATGCCGCCAGCGAGGACAACGTCACCTCGTGCGAGCTGATGGCGCGCCAGGGCATCGACCTCGTGCTGCAGCACATCCCGGGCGCCGCCGACCCGCTGGCCGAGCGCCACGACTGGTACGTGCTGCTCGAATGGTCGTCGACCCGGCCGCGCCGCGAGGGCGAGGCCGGGCTGGCCGGGAAGATGGAGGCCTACCTCGGCGAGGCGATGGAACAGGGCCTCGTGCTCGACGCCGCGCTGGCCCAGAGCGAGGCCCAAGCCAAGGCCTTCTGGGCCCTGCGCGAGAACCACTCGGAGTCCCAGAAGAAGGACGGCCCGTCGATCAAGCACGACATCTCGGTGTCGGTGAGCCGCATCCCCGCCTTCATGGACGAGGGACTCGCGGCCATGAGGACGGTGCTGCCGTCGTGCCGGCCGGTGCCGTTCGGCCATGTCGGCGACGGCAACCTCCATTTCAACTGCATGGCGCCGGTCGGCTGGGACAAGCCGCGCTTCATGGAAGTGGCGCCGGCGATCAGCGCGGCGGTCTACGACCTGGTGGTGAAGTACGGCGGCTCGATCTCGGCCGAGCACGGCATCGGCCGCATGAAGGTCGAGGAACTGGCGCACTACCGCGGCAGGATCGAGCTCGACACCATGCGCGCCATCAAGCGCGCGCTCGACCCGGCGAACCTGATGAACCCGGGGAAGGTTCTGGAGGTGTAGATCGGAGCGCGGGCCTCCGGCCCGCTCATGAGGCGGGCCGGAGGCCCGCGCTCCGGGATGCTACCTGCGGTCGTCGCCGCGCCGATCGACGATCTCGTACTGCACGTCGATCACCTTGTGGCCACCGCGCATCGTCGCCGGCGGCGTCTCCGGACGAGCGCCGAACAGGCCGGCCAGCCACTGCCGCGCCTTGAAGCCCAGGATCGCCACCAGCACGACGGCGGCGATGCCGGCGATCACGGCGAAGCCCAGCACCGCCAGCACGACGAAGCCGACCAGGCCCAGGATGGCCTGCAGCCAGACGCGCGCCGGAAGGCGAGCCAGCAATTCGAGGAGTTGCTTGCCGTTCATGTCCTGAAAGGTGGCGATGGCGGGAGCCGGTTTCCAGTACGAAAAGGAACGGCCGGCGGAAGAGTTTTCCGCCGGCCGTTATCGGGTTGCCTGCGCAGGCGTCAGACGGAGACGGGCTTCAGCTCGGAAGAACCGGCCGTCTTGCAGAAGGTCGTCGTCTCGGTCGTCGTCTGGCCGTTCTTGGTGGCCGTCAGCTCGATCGGGCGGCAGGTGCTGCCGTCGGCGCGGGTCGTCGCCGGCGCCAGCGGCCGGGCGCCGACGATGGTCGGCGGCGGGGCCGAACCGGCGCTCGGCTTGGAGGTCGGCTCGACCGTGTAGGTCGTGGAGGTGTTGGTTTCCGACACGAAGGCGGTCTGCGTCGCCTGGGCGAGCCGCGCGCGCTCCTGGTTGTCGAGCGCCCGGCCGACCAGGTTGCCGGCCAGCGCGCCGACCAGCGCACCGCCGACCACGCCGCCAGCCGTGCCGAAGGCCAGGCCGCCGACCGCGCCGCCGACTGCCGCCCCCATGACGGTTCCCATCGCCTGGTTGGACGGCCCCCCGCTCTCGCTCGTCGTGCAGGCCGTGGCGAGGCCGAGCGCGGCCACGAGGCCCACCGCCGTCATCGCGATTTTGCGGCCGAACGCGCCCAAGCCGCTCGTCCCGAGAGTCATAGCCGTCATTTGGTGCACCTCCGCTTATAATCAGGGACGGTTACTCTACCCCAAAGTGCAGCCTTTTTCCCACGCGCTTCGTCTTCAGCGTCTGCGTAAGAACGTGGTGCGTCGCACGAGGCCAGCAACAGGCCATTGCGCACCAGGGCCAGGGCGAGGTCGACGCGGTCGGAATCCGGTACCTCGGCCAGCGGCGTCTTGGCATTGAGAGGCGTTATCAGGCAGCGATAGAGCGGCGTGCCGTCGGTCAGGCGATCGGTCTGGCGGCAGCGCAGGTCGCGCGGTTGGGCCGCCAGCGCCTGGGCGCCGACCTTCTGGAGGTCGGGATCGTTGACCACGTCGACGCCCTGCAGCCGGACCTCGCCGGGCCGGTCCTTGAGCCCGATCATCATCAGCGAGGGACCGAACCGGTCGAAGGCGCCGGCGACGAACTCCTGCGCCTTGCGCGCGTCCTCGGCGGCCTTGCGCTGCTTCTCGGCCTCCTCGGCTTCCTTTCGCTTGGCGTCCTCGTCGGCCTTCTTCTGGGCGGCGATCTCGGCCTCGATCTTGCGCCGTGTCTCTTCCTCGATCTGCTTCTTGGCCGCGGCGTCGGCCTCTTCCTGGCGCTTGCGCGCGGCGGCCTCCTGCTCGGCCTTCTGGCGCTTCTCGTTCTCGGCGCGCAGCGCGGCCGCCTCTTCCTCGGCCTTCTTGCTGCGGGCCTCCGCCTCCTGCTGCGCCTTCTGGACGCGGACCATCTCGGGGTCGGGCCCCTTGGGCTGCATCGCGACGTAGGCGCCGCCGCCGGCGAGCGCCAGCACCGCCACGCCGATCGCCGCCCACAGGCCGACCTTCGAGCCGCCCGCCCTGGCCGGCGGCGGCGAGGCCATCGACGGAGCGGCGGGTGCAGCGGCGACCGGCGGCCTGGCGGTCTCCGTCACGGTCGGCTGCTTGCCCAGCACCACCGTCGCGTCGGCCGCCGGCGCGGCGGTCATGCCGAGGATCGGCCGCCAGCCGGCGATGCTCTGCGGCCGGTCGCTCGCCACCACCTCGAGGCCGGCGTCGATGCCCGCCAGCACGCCCGGCGAGAAGCCGGCCGGCTTCAGCTGCGACAGCGGCTCGTAGCTGTCGTCGAGCATGCGGTCGAAGGCGCTGGGCGGCGTCTTGCCGGCGATCGCGTGGTAGAGCGTCGCGGCGAGGCCGTAGATGTCGGTCCACGGGCCCTGCTTGGCCGAGGTCATTTGCTCGGCCGCGGCATAGCCCGGTGTGAAGATCGCGGTGAGCGCGGTGCTGCGGCCCGCCATCGCCGCGCGCGAGGCGCCGAAGTCGATCAGGGTCGGGTGGCCCGACGCGTCGAGCAGGATGTTGGCCGGCTTGATGTCGCGGTGCAGGAAGCCGGCGGCATGGACCTGCTCCAGCCCGTCGAGCAACGGCCACAGAATGCGGTCGACCTCGTCGGCCTTCAGCCGCCCCTCCTGCGTGATGCGGTCCTCCAGCGTCTGGCCGCTCAGCAACTCCATCACGATGTAGGCGGTGCCGTTGGTCTCGAGGTAGTCGAAGACCTGCACGATCGCCGGCACGCGGTGCAGCGTCGCCAGCGTGCGGCCCTCGGTGACGAAGCGGTCGCGGCCCCAGCCGAAGTCGTCGGCCATCTTGGTCGAGCGCGGCAGCACCGTGGCGCCGTCCTGGCGCACCGCCAGCGCGGTCGGCAGGTACTCCTTGATCGCGACCTCGCGACCCAACTGCACGTCGCGGGCGCGGTAGGTGATGCCGAAGCCGCCCTGGCCCAGCACCGAGACGATCTCGTAGCGGCCGATCGCCTGCCCGGGCTGCAGCGCGACGTAGTCGACCTCTGGAACGGTGCCGCCCTGCCCGGTGGTCTGCGTCGGTTCGCTCATGGCCGGTGTCTACGCTCGCTAGAGGTGCTTCATCTGCAGTTCGATGTCGCCGACCCGCAGCTTGTCGCCGGCATGCAGGGCCGCCGGCTGTCCCGGCCGCAGCAGTTGCTCGCCCGCCTTGGTGCCGTTGGTCGAGCCGAGGTCCTCGACCTGCAGCGCCTCGCCCGACAGCATCAGCTTGGCGTGCTTGCGCGACACGGTCGGGTGGGCCAGCACGAAGTCGCACTGGTCGGCGGCGCGGCCGATCACCATGCCCTCGGGCCGGCTCATCAGCTTCTCGAGCGTGACCTCGAAGCCGTGCTTGTTGTTGGTCGAGTCGACGCCTTCGAAACGCAGGGTGATCTGCGGCACCATGCGGGTCGTGGTGTTGGCCATCACCGTGGCGCCGGGCGGCGGCGCGGCCGGCGCCGGCGGGGCGACCGGCTCCTTGGCGGCGGGCCGCACGTGGAAGATCTGCACCGAGCGGCTGACGTTCTTCGGCTTGTGCTCGCCGCCGTCGACGAAGGCATACTCGATGCGCAACTCGACGAGGTCGCGCACGGCGCGCGACACCGCGATGCCGCCGGGCTCGGCCAGCGCCTGGATGCGCGCGGCCAGGTTGACGCCGTCGCCGAAGATGTTCTGGTCCTCGTCGTCGACGATCACCTCGCCGAGATGGACGCCGATGCGGAAGTTCATCCGCTGCTCGGGGTCGAGCGTCTCGTTGAAGCGCGCCATCCGCTCCTGGATGTCGAGCGCGGCGCTGACCGCCGTCACGGCCGAGCCGAACTCGGCCAGCATGGCGTCGCCGGCGGTGCCGACGATGCGGCCCTTGGCGGCGTCGATGGCCGGGCGCCAGACCTCGATCTGCGCCGCCTTGAGGTGGCGGAAGGTGCGGGTCTCCGAGCCTTCCATCATGCGGGTGAACCCGGCGATGTCGGCGTGCACGATGGCGGCGAGGCGGCGTTCCATGGCGCTCACCGTGCCTTGAACGCCGGCTGGCGCTTGTCGCGCAGCGCGGCCAGGCCTTCGCGCAGGTCTTCCGACGTGGCGCACTGGCGGATGTTGGCGCGGATCGCCTTCTCGTCGGGCGCGGCCTGGGCGTACTGCTCGATCGCCTGCTTCATGTTCATCATCGACAGCGGCGCCAGCGTCGCCAGCCGGCCGGCGATCTCGTCGATCTTCGCGCTGAACGCCGCGCGCTCGACCAGCCAGTCGAGGTAGCCGACGGCCAGCAGGCCCTCGTCGGTGAATTCCTCGGACAGCAGGAAGGCGCGCTTGGCGAAGCTCGGGCTGACCTTCTGGGTGTAGCGCCGCAGGCCCGCCGGGTAGTAGTGCAGCCCGAACCGCGCGGCCGGCATGAAGAAGCGCATGCCGCGCACGCCCAGCCGGAAATCGCAGGCCAGCGCCAGGTCGGTCGCGCCGCCGTAGACGCCGCCGTTGAGCGCGCAGAGCGTCGGCATGCGCATCGCCTCGATGCGGTTCATGACATCCTCGAAGGCGCTCTCCTTCTTCTCGGCGCCGCCCTTGCCGCCCGACGGGATCGAGCCGAGGTCGTAGCCGGAGCAGAAGGTCTTCTCCCCCGCCCCGGTGATCACCGTGACCCGCACGTCGGGCGCGGCGTCGGCGGTCTCGACCGCCGCCAGGAGCTTGTCCAACCCCGCCGGGTCGAGCCGGTTGTGCTTGGCGGGATCGTTCAGGGTGATGGTGGCGCGCGGGCCGGCGATGGCCAGGAGGACGGTGTCGCTCATGATGTCGCAAAATAGCCGAGCCGGTCGCCAAAAGCGACCGAGCGCGGCATATTGCGGCCCGGAGGATCAAAATGCCCTATACCGCCCCGCTCGCCGACATGCGTTTCGCCCTGCGTGAAGTTGCCGGATTGCAACAGGTGGCCGGCCTGCCCGGCTACGAGCACGCCACGGACGACACCATCGACGCGGTGCTGGAGGAAGCGGCCAAGCTGGCGAGCGGCGGGCTCGCGCCGCTGAACCGCGAGGGCGACAAGGTCGGCGCCCGGCTCGAGAACGGCGTGGTGCGTACCGCCCCGGGCTTCGTCGAGATCTACAAGGAATTCGTCGAGGGTGGCTGGAACTCCCTGCCGTTCGACCCCGAGTACGGCGGCCAGGGCATGCCGTGGCTGCTGGCGGCCACCGTCCAGGAGATGTGGCAGGCCGCCAACATGGGCTTCGGGCTGGTGCTGCTGCTGAACCAGGGCGCGATCGACGCCATCCACCACCACGGCTCGGCCGAGCAGAAGGCCACCTACTTGCCGAAAATGATTTCCGGCGAGTGGACCGGAACCATGAACCTGACCGAGCCGCAGGCCGGCTCGGACCTCGGCCAGCTCAAGAGCCGCGCGGTGAAGAACGGCGACCACTACCTGGTGTCCGGGCAGAAGATCTTCATCACCTACGGCGACCACGACATGGCCGAGAACATCGTCCACCTCGTGCTGGCCCGGACGCCCGACGCGCCGGCCGGCGTGCGTGGCATCTCGCTGTTCATCGTGCCGAAGTTCCTGGTCGGCCCGGACGGCAAGCCGGGCAAGCACAACGACGTGCGCTGCGTGTCGCTCGAGCACAAGCTCGGCATCCATGCCAGCCCGACCTGCGTGATGTCGTTCGGCGACGACGGCGGCGCGGTCGGCTACCTCGTCGGCGAGGAAGGCCGCGGTCTCGGCTACATGTTCACCATGATGAACAACGCCCGCCTGTCGGTCGGCATCCAGGGACTGGCGATCGCCGAGCGCGCCTACCAGAAGGCCTCGGCCTTCGCCAAGAACCGCGTGCAGTCCAAGGACGACGGCAGCGACAAGCCGCAGCCGGTGTCGATCGTGCACCACCCCGACGTGCGCCGCATGCTGATGAGCATGCGCGCCCAGATCGAGGCGATGCGGGCGCTGGGCTACTACACCGCGGCCGGCATCGACGGTGCGCTCAAGGCCGCAGACAAGGCGGCCGCGCGCAAGATCCAGGACCGCGTCGACCTGCTGATCCCGATCGTCAAGGCGTGGTTCACCGACCTCGGCAACGAGATCGCCTCGACCGGCGTGCAGGTCCACGGCGGCATGGGCTTCGTCGAGGAGACCGGCGCGGCGCAGCACCTGCGCGACGCCCGCATCCTGCCGATCTACGAGGGCACCAACGGCATCCAGGCCCGCGACCTGGTTGGCCGCAAGGTCGCCAAGGACGGCGGCGAGACCATGCTGGCGCTGGTCGCCGAGATGCGCGCCACCGCGGCCGAGCTGAAGGCCGCGCCTGGCGACGACCTCGCCGCGATCCGGGCCGGCCTGGAGGCCTCGGCCGACGCGCTGGAGGACGCCACCCGCTGGGTCGCCGGCTCGGTGAAGTCCGAGTTGGTCGACGCGCTGGCCGGCTCGGTGCCGTTCCTGCGGCTGGCCGGCACGGCGCTGGGCGGCTGGCTGCTGGCGCGCGGCGCACTGGCGGCGCAGCGCCGGCTGGCGACCCGCGACGGCGATCCCGCCTTCCTCGAGGCCAAGATCGTCACCGCCCGCTTCTACGCCGAGGTCATCCTGCCGCCGGCGCTGGCCGAGCTCGGCCCGCTCAAGGCCGTTGGCCACACCGTGTTCGCGCTGCCCGAGGCGGTGCTCTGATCTTTCCTCCCTGCGCGTGAGCGCGGGGAGGTGTCCGCGCAGCGGACGGAGGGGTCATGGGCGACGCGACGGTTGCCCATGACCCCTCCGTCGGCGATGACGCCGACACCTCCCCCTGCTGCCGCAGGGGGAGGAAAGACATCGCGACGCGCACAAAGAAAAACGCCCGGTCAGCGACCGGGCGTTTTCGATTTCGGTACCTATCAGGCGGCGGCGATCAGGCCGCTTCCTGCTGCGGCTCGGCCGACGGGCCGCTGTCCTGGCCCTTGGCGTTGACGTCGCGCTCGACGAACTCGATCACCGCCATCGGGGCGGCATCGCCGAAGCGGTAGCCGGCCTTGAGGACGCGCAGGTAGCCGCCGGCGCGCTTGGAGTAGCGCGGGCCCAGCGTCGTGAACAGCTTGTCCGCGAGGTAAGGGTCGCGCAGGAAGCCGATCGCCTGGCGACGGGCGTGCAGGCCGCCGCGCTTGCCGAGCGTGACCAGCTTCTCGACGATCGGACGCAGGTCCTTCGCCTTGTGCAGCGTGGTCGTGATCTGCTCGTGCTTGATGAGAGCACCCGCGAGGTTGGAGAACATCGCCTTGCGATGCTCCGCCGTGCGGTGGAACTTCCGGCCGCGATTGTTGTGACGCATGACTTGATCCCTTCCGTCGGCCTAGTACGGCTCTTCCAGCCGCTTGGCCATCTCCTCGATGTTGTCCGGCGGCCAGCCCGGGATTTCCATTCCCAGGTGCAGCCCCATGCCGGCCAGCACTTCCTTGATCTCGTTGAGAGACTTGCGGCCGAAGTTCGGCGTGCGCAGCATCTCCGCCTCGGTCTTCTGCACGAGATCGCCGATGTAGATGATGTTGTCGTTCTTCAGGCAGTTGGCCGAGCGGACCGACAGCTCGAGCTCGTCGACCTTGCGCAGCAGGTTCCGGTTGAACGGGAAGTCGTCCTGCTGCTCTTCCTTGCGGACCTCGCGCGGCTCCTCGAAGTTGATGAAGAGCTGCAGCTGGTCCTGCAGGATGCGGGCGGCCAGCGCCACCGCGTCGTCCGGCCGGGTCGTGCCGTTGGTCTCGACCGTCATCGACAGGCGATCGTAGTCGGTGACCTGGCCGACGCGGCTGTTCTCGATCTTGTACGAGACGCGCTTGACCGGGCTGAACACCGAGTCGACCGGGATCAGGCCGATCGGCGCGTCCTCGGGCCGGTTGGCCGAGGCCGGGACGTAGCCCTTGCCGGTGGCGACCATCAGCTCCATCGAGATCGAGGCGCCGTCGTCGAGCGTGCAGATCAGGTGCTTGGGGTCCATGATCTGGACGTCGCCCGGCAGCTCGATCATGCCGGCCGTGACCTCGCCCGGGCCGACGGCGCGCAGGTACAGCCGCTGCGGGCGGTCGCCCTGCATCTTCACGGCCATCGCCTTGATGTTCAGCACGATGTCGACCACGTCCTCGCGGACGCCCGGAATCGACGAGAATTCATGCAGCACGTTGTCGATCTTGATCGACGTGACGGCGGCACCCTGGAGCGACGACAGCAGCACGCGACGCAGCGCGTTGCCGAGCGTGAGACCGAAACCGCGCTCGAGCGGCTCGGCGACGATGGTCGCAACGCGACCGGGATCGACGCCGGCTTCGGTGAAAA
>JAIUOX010000153.1 GCA_020160955.1 Pseudomonadota bacterium | reverse complement strand
CTGGCACACGGACTGCAAGTCGCCATCCAGGGCGCCGCCGGCGCCGGCATCTTCCCGCACTTCATCGGCGATTCGCTGGTCGGCTTCCTCGAGCAGTCGTCGCGCTTCCTGAAGCCGGTCTATTGCGGCGACACGCTGTACCCGATGCTCGAGGTCAGCGCCCTCAAGGAGGGCCGGACCACCGGCGTCGTGACGATGACACTCACGATTCACAATCAGTCGGGTACACTGGTGTGCGACGGGGAACACAAGTACCTTGTGAAGAGACGGCCCCGCTAGAAGGACAGGAAACGACATGATCGGCATCATCGCGAAGCTCACCATCAAGCCGGGCACCAACGCCGACTTCGAGGCGACGATGAAGGCGCTTCAGGCCAAGGTTCATGCCGACGAGCCGGGCAACAAGCTCTACGCGCTGCACAAGACCGACGACGCCAATGTCTACGTCATGCTCGAGCGCTACGCCGACCAGGCGGCGCTGGAAGCGCACCGCGCCGCGCCGCACTTCAAGGAACTCGGCCGCAAGCTCGGCGACTACCTCGCCGGTCGTCCCGACGTCCAGGTCATGCAGGAGATCTGACGCCGGCGACGGCGTCGACGCGGCCCATGGACGGCGTCGTCCACCGCCACACCAAGCCGGGCACCTCGCCGGGCACGCTCGCCGGGCGCGCGCCGGTGCCCGACGAGGCGCTGGACTTCACGCTGGTCGAGTACTCGCGCGACGAGGTGCAGGTTGTGCAGGGGGTGGAGGTCGACGAGTGCCGCTTCCACCTCGGCACGCCGGGCCACACCTGGATCGACGTCGCCGGCCGGCCGAGCTCGGAGATGCTGCGCGACCTCGGCATGGCCTTCAACCTGCACCCTCTGGCGCTCGAGGACGTGTTCCACGCCAACCAGCGCAGCAAGCTCGATCTCTACGAGGGCCAGGGCTTCATCGTGCTGAACGACCCGGTCTACGAGGGAGGCGTGCTGACGCCGCGACAGGTCAGCATCTTCTTCGGCGACAACTACGTGATCTCGTTCCACGACCACAAGATCGACATCTTCAAGCCGGTGCGCGACCGGGTGCAGACCGCGGGCTCGCGCCTGCGCACCTTCGGCATCGACTACCTCGTCTACGCGCTGGTCGACCTCGTGGTCGACCGCAAGTTCCCGATCATCGAGGCGCTGTCGACGCATCTCGAGGACCTCGAGGACGAGGCGCTGGAGCGGCCGACCGGCGACACGCTGTACCACATCCACCAGGCCCGGCGGGCGCTGGTCACCTTCCACCGCCTGCAATGGGCGGAGCGCGAGACGGTGCTGGCGCTGATGCGGCCGGACGTGCCGTTCATCATGCCGGAAACGCGGACCTACCTGCGCGACTGCTTCGACCACGCGGTGGCGGTGCTCGAGCTGGTCGAGAGCTACCGCGAAATGACCAACGGCCTGATGGAAGTCTACCTGATGCACGCATCGAACCGCATGGCCGAGGTCATGAAGACGATGGCGATCATCACCGTCTTCTTCATGCCGCTGAGCTTCCTCGCGGCGGTCTACGGCATGAACTTCGATCGCGATGCCGGCAACATGCCCGAGCTGGGCTGGCGCTTCGGCTACGCCTTCTTCTGGGTGTGCGCCGTCGCCATCGTGTGCGGGCTTTTCTTCTGGCTGAAGCGCAAGCGCTGGCTGTGACCGGCGGGGCGGGAAACCCATGACCTACCGCATCTTCGGATCCGAACTGTCGCCCTACTCGGTGAAGGTGCGATCGTACCTGCGCTACCGCGGCCTGGCGCACGAGTGGATCCCGCGCTCGCCGGCGGTGCAGGACGAGTTCCAGAAGTACGCCAAGCTGCCGCTCGTCCCGCTGGTCGTGACGCCGGAGGGCGAGGGGCTCCAGGATTCGACGCCGATCATCGAGCGCCTCGAGGCGTCGGGCGGGGTGCTGGCGCCGGCCGATCCGGCGCTCGCCTTCCTGTCGGCGCTGCTCGAGGAATACGGCGACGAGTGGGGCAACAAGTGGATGTTCCACTACCGCTGGCGCTACCAGCCGGACATCTGGTCGACCGCCGAGCGCATCGCCGTGCAGATGATGGGCGCGCAGGGGCCACTGGCGGTCGCGCAGGCGCGCGGCGCCGTCGCCGAGCGCATGACCGGCCGGCTGGGCTTCGTCGGCTCGAACGCGGTGACGGAGCCGCTGATCGAGGCGTCGTTCAAGCGCGCGGTCGGCCTGCTGGAGACCCACCTCGCGACGCGGCCCTACCTGCTGGGCGGCCGGCCCTCGATGGCCGACCTCGGCATCTGGGCCCAGCTCTACGAGGCCGCGACCGATCCGACGCCCGGCGCGCTCCTGCGCACCACGTCGCCCAAGGTCATGGCGTGGGTGCAGCGCATGCTGGCGCCGAAGGACGAGGGGCCGTTCGAGACGTGGAACGCGCTCGCGCCGGGGCTGATGCCGCTCTTGAAGCGGGAGGTCGCCGCGCTGTTCCTGCCGTGGTCGACGGCCAACGCCGCGGCGATCGCCGCGGGCGACAAGAGCTTCGAGACGGCGCTGGCCGGCGCCCGCTGGACGCAGGAGCCGCAGAAGTACCACGCGCGCTCGCTGGCCGAACTGCGCCGCAAGTATGCCGCGGCGGCCGGCGCGCCGGGGCTCGCGGAAGTCCTCGGCGAGGCAGGCTGCCTGCCGTTTCTCGCCTGATCGGCGTCTCGCCCGATCAGGGACCGGCGTAGCGCGGCCGCGGCTGCGCGAGCACGTACGTGGCGACATCCCACGCCTGCTGCAGGCTCAGCACCGGGTGCAGCGGATCGGTGCCCCTCGGCATGTTGTGCAGCACGAACGCGGTCATGCGCGGGGCCATGTCGAGCCCGGCCGCGTCGTTGAACGTGTCGGGTCCCCACAGCGGCGGGAACTCGTAGCCCTCCGGCTGGGACGAGGCGCCGAGGCGCTTGCCGAGGCCGTTCGGCTGGTGGCAGGCCGCGCAGACCTTGTCGAACACCACGGCGCCGCGCTCGGCGCTGGGCGACAATGGTGGCTGGGGCGTGGGCGGCTGCGGCGGGGCAGGCGGGACATCGCCCAGGTACTTCAGGAAGGCGACCATCGCCTGCATCTCGCGCGAGTCGGTGGGCAGGGGGCGCCCGTTCATCGAGTGGGTCATGCAGCGGTTGAGCCGGTCCACCAGGGTCATCTCGCCGCCTCCCGGCAGCGACCGCGGGAACGCGCCGAACACGCCGACCAGCGGGAAGGCGAACCGGTTGGTGCCGCCGTCGAGGTGGCAGTTCTGGCAGCTGAGGTTGTTGCCGGCGAAGCGCATCGCCGGCGCCGCGACCTCGGGGCCGACGATCGCGTAGGTGCGGGTCAGCAGGTCGTAGCCGTAGGCGATCATCGGACCGTCGGGGCCCTGCGGCACGCGGAAGCCCGGGCCGCGGGCGCTGTAGTCGGGCCACGTCGTGGGCGGCTTGGTCGGCGCGACCGGCGCGGGCGCCTCGTGGCGCACGGACAGGCCGGTGAAGCCCAGGATGGCGCAGGTGGCGGCGAACAGCAGGACGAACGGGGTGGACTTCATCGGATCGAGGACAGGATCAGGGTTGCTCCCGAGGCCGCCAGCAGGCCAAGCACCAGCTGGCGAAAGACGGCATCGTTGACGCGACCGTAGAGCATGAGGCCGAGCCGCGCACCTGCGAGGCTGACCGGAACGGTGATCGCGGCCCACAGCCAGAACCGGCCGTCGAGCAGGCCGGCGACCGCCGCGGCGAGCAGGGCGGCGGCGAGCACCGCCATGTTGAAGGGCTGGTTGACGCCGCGCTGCTCGTCCTTGGCCCAGCCGCGCAATTGCACCCAGATGGTCGGGGCGGGACCGCTGAGGCTCGCCATGCCGCCCAGCACGCCGCCGACCAGCCCGATCGCCGCATCGGCGAGGCGGCCGCCGCCGCGCACCACCGGGGGCCGGCGCACGAGGCCCATCCAGCCGCTGTACAGGATCAGCAGCAGGCCGACGCCGAGCTTCAGCGGGTCGACCCGGACGTGTTCGAGGAGCGCGGTGCCGAGCGGCACGCCGGCCAGGCCGGCCAGCAGGAAGGGCCAGAGACGGGGCCAGCGCACGCCGCGCCAGATCGAGCGCAGCGCCTGCAGGTGGCCGGCCACCGCGCACAGGGCGACCAGCGGGCCGGCGGTCACCGGCGGCATGGCCTGCAGCCAGAAGCCGAGCGCCATCAGCGCGTAGCCGGTGCCGCTCAGGCCGTTGACGAATCCCGCGAGCAGCGCGCCGGCGACAACGATCGCGATGTCGCCGGCGGGCGGGAACGGCATCAGGCGCCGGCGGAGAAGGCCTGGATGCCCGTCATGGCGCGGCCGAGGATCAGCGCGTGGACGTCGTGCGTGCCCTCGTAGGTGTTGACCGCCTCGAGGTTCATGACGTGACGAATCACGTGGTACTCGTCCGACACGCCGTTGCCGCCGTGCATGTCGCGAGCGACGCGCGCGATGTCGAGCGCCTTGCCGCAGTTGTTGCGCTTGATCAGCGAGATCATCTCCGGCTGGGCATGGCCGGCGTCCTTCAGGCGGCCGACCCGCAGGCAGGCCTGCAGGCCGAGCGCGATCTCGGTCTGCATGTCGGCCAGCTTCTTCTGCACCAGCTGGTTGGCGGCCAGCGGCCGGCCGAACTGCTTGCGGTCGAGCGTGTAGTTGCGCGCCTGCTTCCAGCAGAACTCGGCGGCGCCCATGGCGCCCCAGGCGATGCCATAGCGGGCATTGTTGAGGCAGCCGAACGGTCCGCCGAGGCCCGCGACGTTGGGCATCAGGTTCTCGACCGGCACGAACACCTCGTCGAGCATGATGGCGCCGGTCACCGAGGCGCGCAGCGAGAACTTGCCCTCGATCTTCGGCGTCTCGATGCCCTTCCAGCCGCGCTCGAGGATGAAGCCGCGGATCGCGCCGCCGTCGAGCTTGGCCCAGATCACCAGCACGTCGGCGATCGGCGAGTTGGTGATCCACATCTTCGAGCCCGAGAGCTTGAAGCCGCCGGGCACGGTGACGGCGCGGGTCTTCATGCTGCCCGGGTCGGACCCGTGGTCCGGCTCGGTCAGGCCGAAGCAGCCCACCCACTCGCCGCTGGCGAGCTTGGGCAGGTACTTCATGCGCTGCTCCTCGCTGCCGTAGGCGTAGATCGGGTGCATGACCAGCGAGGACTGCACGCTCATCGCCGAGCGGTAGCCGGAGTCGACGCGCTCGACCTCGCGCGCCACCAGGCCGTAGACGGTGTAGTTGGTGCCGGCGCAGCCGTACTTCTCCGGCAGGGTCGAGCCGAGCAGGCCGAGCGCGCCCATCTCGTTCATGATCTCGCGGTGGAACTTCTCGTGCCGGTTGGCCTCGAGCACGCGCGTCATCAGCTTGTCCTGGCAGTAGTCGCGGGCGACGTCGCGGATCGCGATCTCTTCCTCGGTCAACTGGTCGTCGAGGAAGAACGGGTCTTCCCAGTCGAACGGCTTGGCGTCGGCACTGATGCCCTTGGCGGCGCTCTTCATCGGCGTGGCAGCGGGGGACATGGTCTCTCCTGGAATTTGTCGCCGCCTCTTATCAGGCAGTGCCCGCCGCGCCAACCGTCCGGCCGGTGAGAGCCCGGAAAATCTCGAGGTTGAACCGCCCGAAGGCCTCGGAAGCCCGCATTTCCATGGTCCGGGGCCGCGGCAGGTCGATCGCGAGGTCTGCCGCGATGCGGCCCGGGCGGGGCGACATGACCACCACGCGGTCCGACAGGAAGACCGCCTCGGGGATGGAATGGGTGACGAACAGCACCGTCTTGCGCGCCTCGCGGCCGAGGTCGCGCTCGCCCCAGATGCGCAGCAGTTCCAGCGCCATGTCGTCCCGGGTCATGGCGTCGAGCGCCCCGAACGGCTCGTCCATCAGCAGGAGAGGCGGGTCGAGCAGCAGGGCGCGGCACAGGGCGGCGCGCTGCTGCATGCCGCCCGACAGCTCGCGCGGCAGCTTGTCGCCGAAGCCGGCCAGCCCGGCCATCGACAGCAGGTCCTCGGCGCGCCGGCGCAACGGCCCGGGATCCTTGCCGGCCAGCTCGGCGGGCAGCAGGACGTTCTGCAGGATCGACCGCCACTTGAGCAGGATCGGCGCCTGGAAGACCATGCCGATGTCGGGGATCGGCGCCCGCACGGTGGTGCCGCCGACGGTCACGGTGCCGGCGGTCGCCGGGCGCAGGCCGGCGACGATGCGCAGCAGGGTGGACTTGCCGCAGCCCGAGGGCCCGACCAGCGAGACGAACTCGCCGGGCGCGACCGACAGCGAGATGCCGGCGAGGGCCTCGACCGGGCCGCTCGCCGCCTCGTACGTCATGCCGACCCGGTCGAGGTCGATGAGGTTCAAGGCCTTCCTCCCCATGCGCGAGCATGGGGAGGTGTCGCCGTCTTCGGCGACGGAGGGGTCATGGGCATGGGCACTCGTTCACTTCGGCATCGCCACCTTGGTGTAGAACTCGGTCGAGTAGACGTCCTTGCAGTCGACCTTCTTGGGCAGGCCCATGTAGGTGTTCACCAGGTCGACCGAGTCGCACATCTTCTTGTCGTCGATCCAGCCGATGCCGTTCTTCTCGAAGCGCTCGGTCTTCATCAGGCCCAGCCCGATCATCATGTTCGGCGTCATGACCTCGACGTCGACCTCGGGAACCCGCTTCTTGAAGATCTCCATCGAGCCCTTCGGGTCGGCCATGACGTCGCGCCAGCCCATGTAGGAGGCCTCGAGGAAGGCCTTCAGGGCGGCCGGGCGTTCCTTCATCGTCTTCGCGCTGGCGATGATCGACATCGAGTACATGTCGAAGCCGAAGTCGGCCCACGGCATCATCACGACGTTGCCCTTGCCGGCGGCCTTCTCGTAGAGCGGCAAGCCGGTCGAGTAATCGCCGACGCCGTCCATGCGCTTCTCGGCGACCGCGGCGATCTTGGCGGCGGGCTCGATGTTGACCCACGTCACCTTGGACGGGTCGACGCCGTTCACCTTGGCGAAGGCGGGGAACATCTGGCGCTGGCTGTCGCCCGGAGGGGCGCCCAGCGTCTTGCCCTCGAGGTCCTTGGGCTTGGACAGCGGCTTGTCCTTGAGGCTGAAGACGTTGAGCGGCGTCTTGTCGAACACCATGCCGACCGTCTTGATGGTCGTGCCGCGGCCGACCGAGGCGATCACCACGGCGGCGTCGGCGAGACCGGCATCGGCGCGGCCGGTGTCGACCTTGGCGATGGCGTCGCCCGAGCCCTTGGAGTTCTCGAGCGTCACGTCGAGCCCCTTGGCCTTGTAGTAGCCCTTGTCGAGCGCCACCCAGTAGGCGGCGTGATCGCCGACCGCGAACCAGTTGAGCGCGAAGGTGAACTTCTCCTGTGCCGAGGCGCTGCCGGCGCCCGCCAGGATCGCGACCAGCGCGAGAGACATCGTGCGTTTCATGTCCTGCTCCCTTTACCCATCCCCGATCTCAATCGACCCCTTCCGCCCATGGCGCCCACAGCTGCGCCGCCAGCACGACGGCGCCGTAGAGCACCAGGCCCACGACGGAAATCCAGACCAGCGAGGCGAACGCCACGGAGGTGTTCATGCTGCTCTGGGTGGTGACGATGACGTAGCCGAGACCCTTCTGCGAGGCGACGAACTCGCCGACGATGGCGCCGACGACGGCGGCCGTGGCGGTGATCTTGAGCGCGCTCAGGATGTAGGGCAGGGCGTTGGGAATGCGGATCTTGACGAAGATCTTCCACTTCGGCGCGTTGAACACGCGACCTAGGTCGAGCATGTCGGCCTCGACCTGGCTGAGGCCGACGGCGGTGTTGATCACCACCGGGAAGAAGCCGATCAGCGCGCCCATCAGCATGTTGGGCAGGATTCCGTAGCCCATCCAGATCAGGAACAGCGGCGCGATCGCCACCTTGGGCAGCGTGTTGACGAACACCAGGAACGGCACCAGCGCGTTGGCGAGCAGCGGCGACCAGGCGATCGCCACGCCGAGACCGACGCCGACGAAGGCGGCGAGGAAGAACGCGCCGACGATCTCGAGCGAGGTCACCCAGATATGGTCGATCCAGACGGTGTCGCCGTGCCACATCGCGTTCCACACGGCGAGCGGCGAGGGCAGGAGATACTCGCGGATGCCGCCGACGCTGACGGCCAGTTGCCAGGTCGCGAGCAGGAAGGCGAACAGCGCGACGGTCGGCCAATACTGGCGCAGCAAGGACTGGTATTTGATCATCCGCGGCCGCACATTTAGTGAAGACTGGCGAAGCCCCCGATAACCGTCAAGCCGAGGTTCCTCCTTGAAGCTTTCCCTGTGCAACGAGGTGGTCCGCGAGCTGCCATTCGAGCAGCAATGCGCGCTGGCCGCCGACCTTGGTTACCAGGGCCTCGAGCTGGCGCCCTTCACCTTCGGCGACGACGGCTGGCGCATGGGCGCGACCGCGCGTGCCGATATCCGGCGCAGCTGTCGCGAGCACGGCATCGAGGTCAGCGGCCTGCACTGGCTGCTCGCCGCGCCGGCCGGCCTGTCGATCACCAGCACCGACCGCGCGACCTGGCAGAAGAGCGTCGACGTGCTGCGTGGCTGCGTCGAGCTGTGCGCCGAACTGGGCGGTACCTACCTCGTGCACGGCTCGCCGGCGCAGCGCCGCGTGACGACGGCGGACGACGCCGCCCGCGCGGAAGAGGCGTGGCTCGCGGTCGGCGAGACCGCGGCCGAGGCCAGGGTCCTGTACTGTCTTGAACCGCTGGCCCGGCCGGATTGCAACTTCGTCAACACGCTGGCCGAGGCCGACGCGATGGTGCGCAAGCTCGGCAATCCCGCGCTGCGCATCATGCTCGACACGCTGGCGGCCAGCCTGATGGAGCCCGAGCCGGTGGCCGACGCGATCCATCGCTGGATGCCGGGCGGCTTGCTGGCGCACGTCCAGCTCAACGACCGCAACAAGCGTGGGCCGGGGCAGGGCGACGACCGCTTCGCGCCCGTGGTCAAGGCGTTGCGCGAGACTGGCTATCGCGGCTGGATCGCCATGGAACCGTTCGTCTACGAGCCCGACGGGCCGACCTGCGCGGCGCGCATGATCGGCTACGTCGCGGGATTGCTGGAGTCCGCGGCATGAAGGTCAGGCTGGAGAGCGTCGACCGCTACGAGCGGCACGTGAAGCTGAGGTTGCCGTTCCGCTTCGGCGTCATCACCGTCACGGACGCGACGCAGGCAGTCGTGCGCGTGCGGATCTCGCTGCCCGACGGGCGGAGCGGCGAGGGCGTCGCCGCCGAGGCGCTGGCCGCCAAGTGGTTCGAGAAGAGCCCGGACTTCACCGACGCACAGAACCTCGACCAGCTGCGGGCCGCGCTCGACCTCGCGATCCGCCTCTACCAGGCGCACGGCGCCGACACGCCGTTCGGCCTCTATGCCGGCACCTACCTCGAGCAGCAGCAACGCGGCGCCGCGCAGGGCCTGAACCCGCTGGTCGCGGCCTACGGCCCGGCACTGCTCGACCGGGCGATCCTCGATGCCCTGGGCAAGCTCACGGGGCAGTCGTTCGCGGCCATGATCGCGGCCAACGTGCCGGGCATCCGCACCACCGAGCTCACGCCCGACATCGACGCCCGGCACCTCGACGCCTTCCTGGCGGGCCGGAAGCCCGGCCGCACCATCGCGGTGCGCCACACGGTCGGGCTGGTCGATCCGCTGACGGCCGCCGACCGGCCGGCGGCCGAGCGCGTGAACGACGGCCTGCCGGAGACGCTCGAGGAGGTCGTGAGCCACTACCGGGGCCGGTACTACAAGCTGAAGGTGGCGGGCGACGTGAAGGCCGACCTCGACCGGCTCACGCGCATCGCGTCGGTGCTCGATGCCGGCGCGGGCGACTACCGCACGACCTTCGACGGCAACGAGCAGTACGACGATGTCGAGGGCGTGCTGGAACTGTGGCGGCGCATCGAGGAGACGCCGGCGCTGGCCCGGCTGGCCCGCTCGGTCCTGTTCATCGAACAGCCGATCAAGCGGGCGGTCGCCCTGTCGCGCCCCGTGGGCGCGCTGGCCCGGCACCGCGCCGTGATCATCGACGAATCGGACGGCGAACTGTCGTCGTTCCCGCGGGCGCTGGCGCTCGGCTATGCCGGCGTGTCGAGCAAGACCTGCAAGGGCTTCTACAAGTCGATCCTCAACGCCGCCCGCGTCGCGGCGCTGGGCGAGGGCCACATCCTGTCGGCCGAGGACCTCACCACCTGGCCCGGTGTCAGCGTCCAGCAGGACCTCGCGCTGGTGTCGCTGCTGGGCTGCACCCACGTCGAGCGCAACGCGCATCACTTCATCGACGGCATGGGCGCCGCGCCGGAGGCCGAGCAGCGCGCCTTCGTGGCGGCGCATCCCGACCTCTACGAGAAGGCCGAAGGCCACCCGGCGCGCCTCAAGGCGACCGGCGGCCAGCTGGCGCTGGGCTCGCTGGAGGTGCCGGGCTTCGCGGTCGGCGCGACGCTCGACTTCGCCTCGATGTCGTCGATGAAACAGGGAGCCTGACATGACGTTGCCCAGCCGCTTCGAGTCGGTCGAGGCCGTCGAGGAGTTCATGACCCGGCCGTCGCCGGCGCTGGTCGCCGACCTCGCGCGGGCGCCTGGCGACATCCTGGTGCTGGGCGTCGCCGGCAAGATGGGCCCGACGCTGGCGCGGCTCGCCAAGCGGGCGGCGCCCGAGCGGCGGGTGATCGGCGTGGCGCGTTTCAGCGAACCCGGGGTGCGCGAGGCGCTGGTCGCGGCCGGTGTCGAGCCGCTGTCGGCCGACCTGCTCGACCGCCGGCAGATCGAGGCGCTGCCGCAGGCGCCCAACGTGATCTTCATGGCGGGCCGCAAGTTCGGCGCGACCGGCGACGTGCCGCTGACCTGGGCGA
>JAIUOX010000002.1 GCA_020160955.1 Pseudomonadota bacterium | reverse complement strand
CCTGCGCGCGGGCGGGGCGGACGGTACTGGATGCCGTCCTGCCGCCGCTCTGCCTCGGATGCAACGAGATCGTCGGCGAGCCTGGAGGGCTGTGCGCCGCCTGTTGGCAGGATTTCAGCTTCGTGTCGGCGCCGCATTGCGCCTGTTGCGGCACACCGTTCGAGGAGGAACTGGGGGCGGAAGCTCTCTGCGCCGGCTGCTTGGCTCGACGGCCGCACTACAATCGTGCGCGCGCTGCACTGATCTATGACGATCACAGCCGGCGCCTGATCCTGCCCTTCAAGCACGGTGACCGCACCGATATCGCGCGGGCCTGCGGCGGCTGGATGGCGCGAGCCGGCGCCGAACTTCTGGCGTCGGCTGATCTCGTCGCGCCGGTACCGCTTCATTGGCGGCGTCTCTTCATGCGCCGCTACAACCAGGCGGCCTTGCTGGCGCGCGTTCTCGTGCGGCAGCTCGATCCTTCCCACAAGGTGCGCTTGGCGCCAGATCTGCTTCGCCGTCATCGCTGGACAGGTTCGCAGACCGGCCTGCGCGCCCGGGAGCGTCGGCGCAATGTTCGCGAGGCGTTCGATGTCCATCCGCATTGGCGATCTGAAGTGACCGGCAAGCGCATTCTGCTGGTCGACGATGTGCTCACCACGGGCGCGACGGTCGAAGCTTGCAGCCGCGTATTGGAACGCGCCGGGGCGGATTGCGTCGATGTCCTGACGCTGGCGCGGGCCATCCGGCCGGCTGTATAGTTTGGGAAAGAGGTTCGTCCATCATGGCCAAGATCGAAATCTACACCACGCCGTTCTGCGGTTACTGCGCCCGGGCAAAAGGTCTGCTCGACAAGAAGGGCGCAGCCTATGAGGAAATGGACGTGATGATGGACGACAAGAAGCGCAACGAGATGCGCGAACGGTCCCGGCGCACGACGGTGCCGCAGATCTTCATCAACGGCGAACATGTCGGCGGTTCCGACGAACTTGCCGCTCTTGAGAGCGCGGGCAAGCTCGACGCGCTGCTCGCCCAGCCGGGCTGAGCCGCGGCGATGTCGTCGTTCAAGGCCGGTCTCATCCAGACCAACGTCAGCAACGAAGTGTTGGAGAACGTGGCGTTCGTGCGCGAGCAGGCAAAGCTTGCCCGCGATGCCGGTGCCGACTTCATCATGACGCCGGAGAATACCGGCTTGATCGGGGCCAACCGCACCGAGACCCTGGCCAAGGCGCAGACCGAAGAAGAGCACGCGATGCTCGCGGCCTGCCGGGCCAGCGCCCGCGACATCGGAGCATGGTTCCTGCTGGGATCCATCCACGTACGTGTTCCGGGCGAAGAACAGATCCGTAATCGCTCCTACCTGATCGATCCGACAGGCGGCATCGTCGCGAGCTACGACAAGATCCACATGTTCGACGTCCAACTCGCGGGCGGCGAGAGCTATCGCGAGTCCTCGACGTTCAGGCCGGGCGACAGGGCGGTATTGGCCGAGACGCCATGGGGCGTGCTGGGCATGACCATCTGCTACGATCTGCGCTTCCCCTACCTCTATCGCGATCTCGCCCATGCCGGGGCGACGATGCTGTCGATTCCGTCTTCGTTCACCGTGCCGACCGGACAGGCGCACTGGCATACGCTGATGCGGGCGCGGGCGATCGAGACCGGCTGCTTCGTCTTCGCGCCGGCGCAGGTCGGTACGCACAAGGGCTCGAACCGCAAGACCTACGGTCACTCGATCGTCGTGGCGCCGTGGGGCGAGGTGCTGGCCGATGCCGGCGGCGAGAAGGCAGGTTTCGTCGTGGCCGACATCGACGCGGCCAAGATCGCCGAGGCCCGCAAGATGGTGCCGTCGCTGACGCACGACCGGGAATATGCGGCGCCGGCCCTGCACAAGGCGGCAGCGGCGAAGGCCGCCGAATAGGCGGCGGGACGGGACTGTCGGCCCTAGGACGTCTTTCGGGCCGCGATCCGCTGCACCATCGCCATCCTGGGTTCGCTGATCATCCGCGCTTCGTAGGCGATCACCGAGAAACGACCACGGACCAGGTCGAGCAGTTCGCCATCCTTCAGCAGGAATTCGGGCCGGCTCGGTTTGCCGAAGCGCTCGTTGCCGGCCATGAAAGTCTCGTAAAGCAGGATACCGCCCGGCTGCAGCGCCTCGAACAGAACGGGAAACAGGGGCCGGTGCAAATAGTTGGTCACGACGACGGCGCCGAAACGGCGGTCGCCGAGCGGCCAGGGCGAACCGTCTTCGAGATCGGCCGCGATGACTTCGATGCCGTCGGCGGCGGCAAGTTCGCTCACGTCGCGGTCGATCGCCGTCACGCGATGGCCCCGGGCGGCGAAGTATCGACTATGCCGGCCCTTGCCGGCCGCGATGTCGAGGACGGTGGCGTCCGCCGGCAGCAGGCCGGCCCAGGTAACGATCCAGGGAGAGGCGGTCATTCCGTATGTGTCTTGGTGCGAAAGGGGCGAATGGGGCGCGACAATCGGGCCTTGCGTCTGGCGCGACAAGCCACCATTTTCGACGGCGTTATGATTCTATATCGCCTGCGTTGCGCCAAGGGCCACGAATTCGACAGCTGGTTCAAGGACAGCAAGACTTACGAGCGCCAGGAAAAGAAGTCGCTGATCGGCTGCGCCGTCTGCGGTTCGTCCAAGGTGGAGCGCGCCATCATGGCGCCCCGCATCGGCAAGAAGGGCAGCGACGAGGCGCCGATCGAGGTTGCCGAGGCTCCTGCGACGCCGCCAGCCGCGCCGTCGGCGGAGCAACAGCAGCAGATGGCGGCCCTTGCCAAGTATATGCCGAAGGAGCTGCGCGAGGCGCTGCTCAAGGTCCGCGCCGAAGTCGAGAAGAACTGCGAGCATGTCGGCGACAAGTTTGCCGAGGAGGCCCGCAAGATCCATTACGGCGAGAGCGACAGGCGCGGCATCTACGGCGAGACGAGCGACGAGGAAGCCGAGGCGCTTGCCGAAGAGGGTATCGAGTTCGGTCGCCTGCCCTGGATCCCGCGCGGCAACTGACGCAATCGGTATCCACCGTGTCGGCGCCGGCCGTTAGGCCGCGCGCCTGATCCCGTAGAGCATGTAGTTCACGTCCAGGTCGTTCTTGTTCAGCGACCACAGGCGGCTGAGCGGGCTGTAGACGACGCCAACGATTTCCTGTGCGTCGATGCCGCCGTCCCGCAGACCGTGCACGGCTTCCGAAGGTTTCAGAAACTTCTTCCAGTCGTGGGTGCCGCGCGGCAGCCAGCCCAGCACGTATTCGGCGCCGGCTATGGCCATCGCCCAGGCCTTGGCCGTGCGATTGAGCGTCGAGAGGAACAGCAGGCCTCCCGGCTTCACCATGTTCCCGCAGGAACGCAGGAAAAGATCGACATCCGAGACATGCTCGACGATCTCGAGCGCCATCACGATGTCGAACTGCGCACCGCTGGCGGCCAGTGCTTCGGCGGTACCCTGGCGGTAGTCGATCGAAAGACCCTGGCGCTCGGCGTGGAGGGCGGCGACCGAAATGTTGCGTGCGGAGGCATCGACGCCGGTCACCCGTGCGCCCAGCCGGGTCATCGGCTCGCTCAGCAAGCCACCGCCGCAGCCGATATCGAGCAGCGACAGGCCGTCGAGCGGTCGGCCCGTTAGGGCATCGCGCTGCCAGTGGGCAGCAGCGCGGTCGCGGATATAGCCGATCCGCACCGGATTGAGCCGGTGGAGCGGGGCAAACTTGCCCCTGGGGTCCCACCATTCGTCGGCGATACGCGAAAAGCGTTCGACGTCAGCAGGATCGACCGTTCCGGCAGCGGGGATATGCGCGCTTTCGACCATGGCTACCCTTGACCCATATGGCGCCGGCGGTGTCTATAGCCCGCTTTCCAGGCGGGGGCTTCCCCTTCGAGTAGGGCTATGGCGCGCATTGTTCTAAAATTCGGCGGTACTTCGGTCGGCGACACGGATCGTATCAAGAATGTTGCGCGTAAAGTAAAAGCCGAAGTCGCGCGGGGCAACGAGGTCGCGGTCGTGGTTTCGGCCATGTCGGGTGCCACGAACCAATTGATCAAGTGGGTCAACGAGATCACGCCCTTGCACGATCCGCGCGAGTATGACGTTGTCGTCGCGACGGGCGAGCAGGTGACGATCGGCCTCCTGGCGATGGCGCTCCAGCAGGAAGGCGTGAATTCGCGCTCCTGGGTTTCCTGGCAGCTTCCGATCAAGACCGATTCTGCCCATTCCAAGGCCCGGGTGATCGAAATCGATACGACCGAGATGGACAAGACCATGTCGGCGGGCGAGGTCCCGATCGTGCCGGGCTTTCAGGGCGTGTCGCCCGAGGGCCGCATCACGACCCTGGGCCGCGGTGGCTCGGATACGTCGGCGGTGGCGCTGGCGGCGGCCCTGAAGGCCGATCGTTGCGACATCTATACCGACGTCGATGGCGTCTACACGACCGATCCCCGGATTGTGGAAAAGGCCCAGAAGATCGACCGGGTGACCTACGAAGAAATGCTGGAAATGGCTTCGCTGGGCTCGAAGGTGCTGCAGACGCGCTCCGTCGAGCTGGCGATGAATCATCATGTGCGGGTGCAGGTGCTGTCGTCGTTCGACGAGGCGCTCGGCAGCGACCTCCCCGGAACGCTGGTTGTGGACGAGGAAGAAATCATGGCCCAGGGGCTCGAGAAGTCTGTCGTGAGCGGCATCGCCTTCGCCAGGGATGAAGCCAAGATCACGGTGACCCAAGTGTCGGACCGGCCGGGCGTGGCGGCGGCGATCTTCGGCCCTCTGGCCGAGGCAAACATCAACGTCGACATGATCGTGCAGAACGTGTCGCTCGACGGCAGCTCGACCGACATCACCTTCACGGTGCCCAAGGCCGATCTTGCTCGCGCGGTGCAGCGACTTGAGCAGGCGAAGGCCGAACTCCACTTTTCCGAGATCAAGTCGGACATCAACGTGTCCAAGGTATCGGTGATCGGCGTCGGCATGCGCAGCCATGCCGGTGTCGCGCTCAAGATGTTCGAAACCCTTGCGGCCAAGGGGATTAACATCCAGGTGATCTCCACCTCGGAGATCAAGATCAGCGTCCTCGTGGCCGCCGAGTATACGGAGCTTGCCGTCCGCGCCCTTCACACGGCCTACGAGCTGGACGCGGCCTGATCGCAAATCCCACGTTCTCTATGCGAATTAGCCGGTAGGCAGTTCGGCGCGGGTCTTGCTATAAGCGGGCTATGCGCGCCGAGCTCCCTATGGCCTGCCAAGACCTCTGTCCGACCATTCCGGCGGCCGAGGAGTGGCGAGCTTATGGGCGAGTTCGTGCCGGCATCGTCAACCGCAGCTTTGTCGTAATCCGACTCAAGCATCCTGCGGTCTGACCATGGAGAGATCCACTCCTCCGGCCGGACCGCGAATGCTCCTCAAGCGGCTCCGGGACACGATGGCGCGTGCCGACGCGGTCGAGGTCACGCTCGGGGAGGTTGCGCGCCTGGTTGCCAACGAGATGGTGGCCGAGGTCTGCTCCATCTACCTGCTGCGCGCCGGCGAGGTGCTGGAGCTGTTTGCCACCCAGGGTCTCAACCCGTCGGCCGTACATCGCACACGGCTCAGGGTCGGTGAAGGCCTGGTCGGCGACATAGCGGCTCATGGCCGCGCGCTGGCCCTTGCCGATGCTCAAGCCCATCCTCAATTCGCCTACCGGCCCGAAACCGGCGAAGAGATCTATCACTCGCTCGCCGGCGTGCCGATCCTTCGTGCCGGCCGCGTGCTGGGCGTGCTGGTCGTGCAGAACCGCACGCGCCGCCAGTACGACGAGGAAGAGATCGAGACGCTGCAGACCATCGCCATGGTGCTGGCGGAGCTGGTCTCGGCCGGCCACATCGTCAGCCCCAACGAGGTGCAGCAGGTCGACGGTATCGGTCTGCTGCCCCTGCGTGTCGACGGTGTGCAGCTCACCCCGGGCGTTACGATCGGGCGAGCCGTTCTGCACGAGCCGCGCATCGTCATTCAGCGCATCGTTGCGGAGGATGCAGCACAGGAGCAACAGCGCTTCCAGGAGGCTCTGCACGGTGTGCGCGAGGATGTCGATCGCATGCTCGAAGCGCACGACATGCAGTCGGGCGAGCAGCGGGAGATCCTGGAAACGTTCCGCATGTTCGTCGACGATCGCGGCTGGATCGAGCGCGTGCGCGAGGCCATCGACTCGGGCCTCACGGCCGAGGCAGGCGTGCAGCGCGCCTTTGACGATGTGCGGGCCCGGCTTGGACAGTCCACGGATCCCTATATCCGCGAGCGGCTGAGCGATCTGCAGGATCTCAGCAACCGCCTGCTGCTGCGCCTTACCGGCCGCGCCGCCGTCGATCCCAGCACGCTGCCCGATGACATGATCGTCATCGCGCGCGACATGGGGCCCGCCGAGCTGCTCGACTATGACCGCACGCGACTGCGCGGCGTGGTGCTCGAAGAGGGTTCGGCACTCAGCCATGTCGCCATTGTCGCGCGTGCCCTCGACATTCCCGTCGTCGGCCGGGCGCCCGATGTGCTGTCCCGCGTGGAGGCCGGCGATCCGATCGTCGTCGATGGCGACAATGCCCAGGTCCTCGTTCGGCCGGCCGAGGACATCCTCCAGGGCGTCTATGCGGCGATCGATGCACGCGCCGAACGTCGTCGCAAGTACGCGGCGCTGCGCGACCTGCCCTCGGTGACACGCAACCAGGCGCCAATCTCGTTGCACATGAATGCCGGCCTGCTGATCGACATGCAGCATCTCGACGACACGGGAGCCGATGGCGTCGGTCTGTACCGGACCGAGATTCCGTTCATGGTGCGTTCGGAGTTTCCCGATGTCGATGCACAGGCTTGGCTCTATGGCCGCGTGCTCGACCTCGCCGATGGACGCCCTGTAACGTTTCGCACCCTCGATGTCGGGGGCGACAAGGTGTTGCCGTACGTCGGTGCGTTCGGCGACGAAAACCCCGCCATGGGGTGGCGTGCGATCCGCATCGGCCTCGACCGCCCGGCGATGCTGCGCGGTCAGCTCCGCGCATTGGTTCAGGCCGCCAATGGACGGCCGTTGTCGGTGATGTTCCCCATGATCGCCGATGTCGCAGAACTTCTGAGCGCGCGTAAGTTGCTCGACCTCGAGCTCGAGCGCGCCAGGCGGCGAGGTATGGTCGAACCCGAGCGTCTGCGTGTTGGCGTTATGTTCGAGGTTCCCGCCCTGGCATGGCAGCTCGACAGCCTGCTGCCCCATGTCGATTTTATTTCCGTGGGAACGAACGATCTTATGCAGTTTCTCTTCGCTGCTGATCGCGGCAACAGCCGGCTTGCGGGTCGCTACGACAGCTTGTCCCCAGCTCTGCTTCGGTTGCTACATTTTGTGGTGGAGAAGGCGCGGCCTGCCGGTGTCGATCTTGCCGTCTGCGGCGAGATGGCAGGTCGCCCTGTCGAAGCACTCGCGTTGCTCGCCGTTGGCGTGCGTACGCTTTCGATGTCGCCAGGTGCGATTGGTCCCGTCAAAGCAATGATTCGTTCGCTCGATCTCGACGACGCGGTTGGTTTCATGACCGCTGCGCTTTCACAACCGGATCGACCGTTGCGTGAGACACTGCGCCTCTTCGCCGCCGATCACGCGATCGAAATTTAACGACGACATCTCGAATCGCTTTTGCCCTGTCATCGGGCCTCTGCTAAAAGTCGCGACGAGGGGACAAGCAGGGATATTCGATGCCGGATCAGGTTGACTGGCGGGCGATTGAACGTGAGGCCGCACCGGGCCGAGCGGTTGGTCGACTCCTTCGCGACCAGCGCGAAGCGCGTGGATTGAGTCTGCCTGAAGTCGAAAAGAGTCTGCGCATTCGTCGCAATCACATCGAAGCCATCGAAGAGGGTCGCTTCGACAAGTTGCCTGGCGCGGCTTACATCCCGGCATTCCTGCGCGCCTATGCAGCGCATGTCGACCTGGATCCCGAGAAGGTCATGACGGCCTATCATCTGTCGGGCCCCGTTCCCATCAAGCGCCCCGTGGCGCTGCCTGCCGATTTCCCGATCGTCGAGAAGCGTGCTCCGATCGGTCTCGCCGTGTTGACGGTTCTGCTCGTTGTCGGCGCCGGCTACGGCGTGTGGCACTACATGCCGCGTGAACAGGCCGTCGTTGCCGAGAAGGTTCCGCCGGTGCCGGATCGTTTGCTGGCGGCACGGCCGTCGGAAAAGGAAACGACTGCACCCGCACAAGCAGAGGCGACGCCGTCTGCGCCAGCTCGGCAGACCCGGAGTGCGTCGGGCAATCTGCCGGCCGAGATCTGGCCGGCTCACCGCCCGGAGCCTGCACCGTCGCTGGCCCCCGCTGCGCCGATGACGGCGATAGCGCCGGCCGCTCCCGCGCCGGCGGTCATGCCCGCATTGCCGCCGCCCGTCGTCGTTGCCGTTCCCGCGCCGCCGCCGCAGGTAGTGATGTCGATTCCCGCGATCGGTCAGGCTCAGGCAGCGCAGCCGCCGGCCCCGATCGAGCCGCCGCGCCTTAACCTCGCCGGACAGCCCGTGCAGGGGCAGCCGACGCAGGGTCAGCCCCCGGTCGAAGAGGCCAACGCACGTCAGCCGGCAGCAGATGTTGCCGCCGTGCCGCCGCCGATGCCTGTGAGGGTCAACACCCCGATCAGCGTCCGCCGCAACAGCTGGGTCGAGCTGCGGGCACCGAATGGCGACGTGCTGACGCAGACCTATGTGCGTGCCGGCGAGAGCTACACCGTCCCGGCCGGGATCGCCTACCGCATTACCGAAGCCCGGTAGCGTCGAAGGTCGCGGCAGTCCGCCGGCTGGATAAGCCGGCCTGCCGCCGCTACATTGCCAAGCATGAGCATCAGACCGTACCGCGACATCGCGCGCCGCAAGTCGCGGCGGGTGATGGTTGGATCCGTGGCTGTGGGGGGTGACGCTCCGATCACGGTCCAGACCATGACCAACACGCTGACGGCGGACGCCGAGGCGACGATCGCGCAGATCCGCCGCTGCGAAGAGGCCGGGGTCGACATCATTCGCGTGTCCTGCCCCGACGAAGACTCGACGGCGGCGATGTCGCGGATCGTGCGGGCCGCCAAGGTCCCGATCGTGGCGGATATCCACTTCCACTATAAGCGGGCCATCGAAGCTGCCGAGGCCGGTGCGGCCTGCCTGCGCATCAATCCCGGCAATATCGGTTCGGCCGAACGCGTTCGCGAGGTCGTGAAGGCGGCGAAGGACCATGGCTGCTCCATGCGGATCGGCGTCAATGCCGGGTCGCTGGAGAAGGATCTGCTGGATAAGTACGGCGAGCCTTGTCCTGAGGCGATGGTCGAGAGCGCTCTCGATCATGCGCGCATCCTGCAGGATCACGACTTCCACGAATTCAAGATCAGCGTGAAGGCATCCGACGTCTTCCTCGCCGTCGCGGCCTATCAACAGCTCGCCGACGCCTGTGACTATCCTCTGCATATCGGCGTTACCGAGGCCGGCGGTCTGCGCACCGGCACCGTGAAGTCATCGATCGGGCTTGGCGCGCTGCTGTGGGCGGGCATCGGCGATACCATCCGCGTCTCGCTCTCGGCCGAGCCGGAAGAAGAGGTGCGGGTCGGCTTCGAGATGTTGAAGGCGCTGAACCTGCGTCATCGCGGCGTCAACATTATCTCCTGCCCGTCCTGCGCCCGTCAGCAGTACGACGTCATTCGCACCGTCGAGGCCCTGGAAAGGCGTGTGGCCCACATCACCACACCGATGACGGTGTCGGTCATCGGCTGTGTGGTGAACGGCCCGGGCGAAGCGCGGGAGACCGATATCGGCTTCACCGGCGGCGGCAACGGCACGCACCAGGTCTACCTCGCAGGCGTTCCGCACCATCGCATGAAGGACACCGACATCGTCGAGCATCTGGCGGGCCTGATCGAGAAGAAGGCGGCCGAGATCGAGGCTGCCAAGGCCGCGGAGGCGGATCGACATCGCGCCGCCGCAGAGTAGCGGTCACAGGCTTCCTTCCTTCGACGAATTTTCAAGGCGACTTCCCGTGAGCAAAATGCAGCCCGTGCGCGGCACGCACGATCTTCTCCCCGACGAATACCGGCGCTTCGCCCATGTCGTCGACACGGCGCGCGACGTGGCGCGACTCTACGGTTACCGGGAGATGGCGACGCCCATCTTCGAGTTCACCGAGCTGTTTGCCCGCGGCATCGGCGAGACGACCGACGTCGTTTCCAAGGAGATGTACACCTTCAACGATCGCGGCAACGAATCGCTCACCTTGCGGCCGGAATATACGGCCGGTATCTGCCGGGCCTTCGTCTCCAACGGCGAACTCGTCCAGCAGCTTCCGCTGAAGGTCTTCGCGGCGGGTCCGATGTTCCGCTACGAGCGGCCGCAGAAGGGGCGCCAGCGCCAGTTCCATCAGATCGACCTCGAGGTGCTGGGGGCGCCCGAGGCGGGAGCCGATATCGAAGTGATCTCGGTCGCTGCCGATATCCTCGACCGGCTGACGATCCTCGACCGCTGCGTCCTCAAGATCAACTCGCTGGGTGACCCCGAGAGCCGGACCGGCTATCGCAAGGTGCTGGTCGACTACTATTCGGGCCATGTCGACAAGCTGTCGGAGGATTCCAGGGGCCGCCTGCAGCGCAACCCGCTGCGCATCCTCGACAGCAAGGACGAAGGCGACAAGGAGATCAACGCCAACGCACCGTCCTTCGCCGACCACCTGAACCAGGCGAGCCGGGATTTCTTCAAGACGGTGCAGGATGGCCTGGCTGCCGCCGGCATCGCCTTCGAGGTCGATCCGGGCCTGGTCCGCGGCCTCGACTACTACACCCACACGGCCTTCGAGTTCGTGACCACCCACATCGGCGCCCAGGGCACGGTGCTGGGCGGCGGTCGCTACGACGGGCTGATCGCCGAACTGGGGGGGCCGCCGACCGCGGGCATCGGCTGGGCGGGAGGCATCGAGCGTCTGATGATGCTGTGCAACGAGCCAGCGCCGCCGCCGCGGCCTGTCGTGATCGCACCGCTGGGGGCCGCTGCCGAAAGCAAGGCCCTGGGCATTGCCCGCGTCCTGCGCCGGGACGGCATCGCCGTCGAGCAGGACTATCGCGGCAACATGAAGCGGCGCATGCAGCGGGCCAACAAGGTCAACGCCCGCGCGGTGATCATCCTGGGCGACGACGAACTGACCAAGGGCGTCGCCCAGCTCAAGGATCTCGACAGTGGCACTCAACGTGAGGTGCCGCTCGACGGCCTCGCTGCAGCTTTGAAGGTCTGACGTGTCGCTTCTTCTGAAACTCGAACAGATCGTCGCGCGCTACGCCGAACTGCAAGCCCAGCTTTCGGCCGGCAATCTCGACTCGCAGAAGTTCGTGGCGGCTTCCAAGGAATATGCCGACCTTGGCCCATTGGTCGAATCCGTCAATGCCTGGCGCAAGGCCGAGCAGGAGCTGAAGGATGCGGAGGCGATGGCCTCGGATCCCGATATGAGGGCGATTGCCGAGGAAGAGGCGGCCGAGATCAAGAAGCAGCTTCCTGACCTCGAACGCAACGTGAAGCGCATGCTGCTGCCCAAGGATGCGGCCGACGAGAAGAACGCCATCCTCGAAATCCGGGCGGGAACCGGCGGCGACGAGGCGGCCCTGTTCGCCGCCGACCTGTTCCGCATGTACCAGCGCTATGCCGCCGAGCATGGCTGGAAGTTCGAGGTCATGGAGCTCTCGGACACCGGCATCGGCGGCTACAAGGAGGCAATCGCCACCGTGACCGGCCGCAACGTCTTCGCTCACCTGAAGTTCGAGTCGGGCGTGCATCGCGTGCAGCGCGTGCCGGCGACCGAGGCGTCGGGCCGCATCCACACGTCGGCCGCGACGGTGGCGGTGCTGCCGGAGGCCGAGGATGTCGACATCAAGATCGACGAGAAGGATCTTCGCATCGATGTGTTCCGCGCCTCCGGCCCGGGCGGCCAGTCGGTGAACACGACCGACTCGGCGGTGCGTATCACCCATATCCCGACGGGCGTCGTCGTCAGCCAGCAGGACGAGAAGAGCCAGCACAAGAACCGCGCCAAGGCGATGAAGATCCTGCGCGCCCGCCTTTACGATGCCGAACGTCAGCGGCTCGATGCCCAGCGTGCCGCCAACCGCAAGGGCCAGGTCGGCAGCGGCGACCGCAGCGAGCGGATTCGGACCTATAATTTTCCGCAGAGCCGCGTCACCGACCATCGCATCAACCTTACGCTCTACAAGCTCGACGAGGTGATGGAAGGGCGGGCGCTGGACGAGATCATCGACGCGCTGATCGCCGACGACGAGGCCGGCCGTCTGGCGGAGCTCGCGGCCTAGCCGGTGGTTGCAGGCCCGACCTACGACGCGCTGCTCCGCGATACCGCCGTCGCCCTCACGGCAGCCGGCATCGACAATGTCCGCTTCGAATCGCGCCTGTTGCTGGGCCGTGCCGCCGGCCTCAGCGTCGAGCAGCTCGTCGCACATGGCGGCGACCCGGCGCCGGCCGGCGTCGTGGCGGCGATGCGCGAACTTACGGGCCGGAGGGTGCGGCGCGAACCGATGGCCTACATCCTGGGAGAGCGGGAATTCTGGGGGCTGCCGTTCAAGGTGTCGCCGGCCGTGCTCGTGCCGCGTCCCGACAGCGAGACGTTGATCGAGACGGTGCTGGATCTGCTGCCGGAGCGCGAGCGCCCATTGCGCATCCTCGACCTGGGTGTCGGTTCAGGCTGTCTGCTGCTCACCTTGCTCAGGGAATATCCCAAGGCGACCGGAGTGGGCGTCGATGCCTCCTCCGAGGCGCTGGCCATCGCCGGAGAGAATGCTGGAACGCTGGGCGTTGCGCCGCGTGTGCGGCTGACGGTCGACGACTGGCGTCGGGCGGGGTGGGCCGGCCGGTTGGAAGGGCCCTTTGACCTGCTTGTCTCCAATCCGCCTTACATCGAATCGTCCACGATCATGGCGCTGATGCCGGAAGTGGCCAACCACGAGCCCCGGCTTGCCCTGGACGGCGGCCCGGACGGGCTCGAGGCCTATCGCATCATTGCCGCAGCCGCTCCGGGGCTGATTGTCCCGGGGGGCTGGGCGCTGGTCGAGGGCGGAGAGGGGCAAGCTGTTGATATATCTCGCATTTTTTCGGCGGCGGGGATGTCCCCCCAGCCTCCTCGGAAAGATCTCGCGGGTGTGGAACGAGTCGTGGCTTCTCAGCATTAAGGGTTGGCAACCTCATGAAATCGGACTAGCTTTCGCTTGCCCCTTGGAGGGGGCTTCGGTCCGACCGGTTTGTGGCGGCGGACACCGACCCTCTAAAATCAGCCGGGACGGCGCCCAGGGAAGGGCAAAGGGGCCCGAACAACAACCATCCGTCCGGCGTGTAACTGGCCTTAGGTTTAATGAGACCAAACAATCGTCAGCGGTCGCGCGGCGGTCGCAGTGGTGGCGGCGGCGGTGGCGGCGGCCATCATCACAAGCAGCATCACAATCCCAACCGCCCGCCCAATCGAAACCAGATTTTCGACAGCAGCGGCCCCGATGTGAGGGTCCGCGGCAACGCGCACCAGGTCTTCGACAAGTACCAGGCACTGGCACGCGAGGCGGCAGCCTCAGGTGACCGCATCCTGGCCGAGGCCTATTGGCAATACGCCGACCACTATTTCCGAATGATCCAGTCCATGGGCGGCTTCGTCCAGCGCAACAACCAGGGTTGGGGCGAGGGTAGCGAGGAAGGTCAGGCGGGCCAGCAGCAGCCGCAAGGTCAGCAGGCTGGCGGTCAACCGCAGGCCAATGGCAATGGCCACGGTCAAGCTTCCGGCGAGCGTCAGGGCGGCCGCGGCGAGGACCGCGACGACAGCGAGCCCGGCTTGGGCAGCGTCGCCTTTCTCCAGAACGGGCGCAATGCACCGGCCGGGGAAGACCCTGCCGCCGAAGAGCAGCCCGACGTACCGGCATTCACGCCGGCGACGGGCCGCCGCGGCGGCTGAGTCTTCAGATCTTCCGATATCTTTGGAAAACGCCCGGAGGCAGTAGCCTCCGGGCGTTTCCTATAGGTGGATAAGCGTCGGCGCCAGGAAGGCGAGGCCGGTGAAGGCCACGCCTATCGCGCCGAGGCCGAGGGACAGGAAGGTCAGCCAGATCACGCTCGTCAGCGCAGCCGCACCTGCCAGCACGATCGCGAGCTGAAAGGCCGCCGATGCATATTCGAACATGTGATAGGCGGCCAACGACGTGTTCCGTTGCTGTTCCTTCGCCTTGGCCCGCGCCATCAGCTCCCGCCGCCCTTCGTTGGTCTCGGGCTCGGTTTCGTAGCGCTGGGCCGTCTGCTTCCAGCGGTCGATCTGCGCCTTCAGTGCCGGCGGCAGGTCCTGCGGACCGTCCTTGAACGTCGCCTCCGCCTCCTCGGCGGCGGTCCTCATAATGGTCTGACGGATCGTCTTGGCCTGGAAGAATGTCCAGGTGTTCGAAGCGTCGATGTGGCTCGAGAGAGCGTTGGTCTGGGAGCTCTTGCCGCCCATCTCCGAGATGGCCAGCAAAGCGGCCAGAACGGCCACCAGCAGGGCGATTTTCTTGTTCGAACTATCGACGTGACCGTGTCCGCCGGACATGCCTTGCTCTCCGTTATTGTCTTCCGCCCCGCGAGGGCGGGCGTTCTTAGCGCAGCTCGAAGACGGCGCAAAGCCGCACATGCCCTACGGTCTTGCACGCCGTAGAACTCTCCCCATATCGCCTGCAGGATGCCTCTCCGAGGGTCCGCTCTTCCGCCCGCCACTCGACGGGGGCGTAAAAGAAAGGGTTAGGAATGAACCAGGAAAAGTACACCGATCGCATGCGCGGCTTCCTGCAGAGCGCCCAGATGCTGGCGTTGCGGGAAGGTCATCAGCGCCTCGTCCCAAATCACATATTGAAGGTGCTGCTCGATGATCCCGAGGGTCTCGCAGCCAACCTGATTACCGCCGCCGGCGGCGATTCGCGGGCCGTTCATGCCGCTGTCGAGGCCAATCTGGCCAAGCAGCCCAAGGTGGAGGGCCAGGGCGCGGGCCAGATCTACATGGCGCCGGAGACCGCGCGCCTGTTCGATCAGGCCGAAGCCATCTCCGACAAGGCGGGCGATTCCTTCGTCACGGTCGAACGCATGTTGCTGGCGCTCGCCTTGGCCAAGGGGACCGAGGCGGCCGACGCCCTCGCCAAGGGCGGGGTGAAGCCCCAGGCGCTCGAGAAGGCCGTGCAGGACCTGCGCAAGGGCCGGACCGCCGACTCTGCGTCGGCCGAGGGCAGCTACGACGCCTTGAAGAAGTATGCGCGCGATCTCACCCAGGCCGCCCGCGACGGCAAGCTCGACCCGGTGATCGGGCGTGACGAAGAAATTCGCCGCACCGTCCAGGTCTTGAGTCGCCGTACCAAGAACAATCCTGTCCTGATCGGCGAGCCCGGCGTCGGCAAGACCGCCATCGCCGAAGGGCTGGCGCTGCGCATCGTCAACGACGACGTGCCTGAGTCGCTCAAGGACAAGAAGCTGATGGCGCTCGATCTCGGCGCGATGGTCGCCGGCGCCAAGTATCGCGGTGAGTTCGAGGAGCGGTTGAAGGCCGTACTCTCGGAAATCTCTGCGGCCGAAGGCGACATCATCGTCTTCATCGACGAGCTGCACACCCTGATCGGCGCAGGCAAGGCCGATGGCGCGATGGATGCCTCCAACATGCTGAAGCCCGCGCTGGCGCGCGGCGAGCTGCATTGCGTGGGCGCCACGACGCTCGATGAATATCGCAAGCACATCGAGAAGGATGCCGCCCTGGCGCGGCGCTTCCAGCCGGTGTTCGTCGCCGAGCCGACGGTCGAGGATACGATCTCGATCCTGCGTGGCATCAAGGAGAAGTACGAGCTCCATCATGGCGTGCGCATCGCGGATGCGGCGATCGTGGCTTCCGCGACGCTGTCCAACCGCTACATCACCGACCGCTTCCTGCCGGACAAGGCGATCGACCTCATGGACGAGGCGGCGAGCCGCATTCGCATGCAGGTCGACAGCAAGCCCGAGGCGCTCGACGAACTCGACCGGCGCATCATGCAGCTCAAGATCGAGCGCGAGGCGCTGAAGAAGGAGAGCGATACGGCTTCGCAGGACCGGCTGGAGCGGCTGGAGAAGGAGCTGTCCGAGCTCGAGCAGAAGTCGGCGGGCCTGACGGCGCAATGGAAGTCGGCCAAGGACAAGCTCGCGGACTCGCAGAAGCTCAAGGAGCAGCTCGACAAGGCACGCTCGGAACTCGAGATCGCGCAACGCAAGGGCGAGCTGGCCAAGGCCGGTGAGCTGGCCTACGGCGTGATTCCCGACCTCGAGAAGAAGCTCAAGGAAGCCGAAGGCCACGAGGTTGCGGGTGGCAAGGGTGTGAAGGAAGAAGTCACGCCCGAGGACATCGCCGCGGTCGTGTCGCGTTGGACGGGCGTGCCGGTCGACAAGATGCTGGAAGGCGAGCGCGCCAAGTTGCTCCGTATGGAGGAACAGATCGGCAAGCGCGTCATCGGCCAGGACGAAGCCGTCCGTGCCGTGGCGAATGCCGTGCGGCGCGCGCGGGCAGGCCTTCAGGATCCGAACCGGCCGATCGGCTCGTTCCTGTTCCTGGGCCCGACCGGCGTCGGCAAGACCGAGCTGACCAAGGCGATCGCCGAATTCCTGTTCGACGACGATCAGGCGATGGTCCGCATCGACATGAGCGAGTTCATGGAGAAGCACGCCGTCAGCCGTCTGATCGGTGCCCCTCCGGGCTATGTCGGCTACGACGAGGGCGGGGTGCTCACCGAAGCGGTCCGCCGCCGGCCTTACCAGGTGATCCTGTTCGACGAGGTCGAGAAGGCGCACCCGGACGTGTTCAACGTGCTCCTGCAGGTGTTGGACGACGGTCGTCTGACCGACGGCCAGGGCCGCACGGTCGACTTCAAGAACACGCTGATCGTGCTGACCTCGAACCTCGGCAGTTCGCATCTCGCCGCGCTGCGCGACGGCGAATCGGCCGAGACGGTGCGCGACAAGGTAATGGAGGATGTGCGCGCGGCCTTCCGTCCGGAGTTCCTGAATCGCCTCGATGAGATCCTGCTGTTCAACCGGCTGAGCCGCGCGAGCATGACGGACATCGTCGAGATCCAGCTCAACCGGCTGCGCAAGCTGCTGAGCGATCGCAAGATCGGCCTCAACATCGACAGCAAGGCGCTGCAGTGGCTGGCCAATCGCGGCTACGACCCGGTCTACGGCGCGCGACCCTTGAAGCGGGTGATACAGCGCAGCCTGCAGAATCCGCTGGCCTCGCTCCTGCTCGAAGGCAAGGTCAAGGACGGCGACACCGTCGATATCGGTGTCGAGAACGGCGAGCTGACGGTCGGCGGCGAACGCGTGATGAGCGAAGCCGCCGACTAGAAACCGGCGCTTTTGCGTCCGGCTCGATGCAGCCGGACGCAGGTCGCTTTAGTTGATTCTGGCCATTTGCGACGACGCAGATTCCCTCGGAGTCTGCGTCGTTTTCTTTTCCGCGGCCTTCTTGGCGAGATCGGAGGCAGCCGGCGCGTTCTTCATCTGGCTGAGATACTGGCGCGCCAGCGCGCGGAAGCGCGCGGCATCCTTGCCGCCGACAGTGCCGCGCATCGCGAACTTCTGGCTGAGCGGATTGACCTGCTTTCCGCCGCGGTGGAACTCGTAGTGCAGGTGCGGGCCGGTCGACATTCCGGTCGATCCGACGAAACCGATCACCTGACCCTGACGCACCGAGACACCGGGCTTGATGCCCGGGCCGATGCGCGACATGTGGGCGTAGGCCGTCGCAACGTCCCTCGTGTGCTGCAACTTCACGTAGAGTCCGTAGCCGCCGTTCGGTCCGGCGGCGACGACCTTTCCTGTACCGGCGGCGAGGATCGGCGTGCCGGAAGGCGCCGCAAAGTCCACACCGGCATGCAGCGCACTGAAGCCTAGAATCGGGTGTTCGCGCATGCCGAAGCGCGATGTGATTCGCGAGGCATCCATCGGTGTGCGCAGAAACGACCGTATGACGCTCTCGCCTTGCGGGTTGTAGAAGCCATCGGCGCCGCCTTGCGGCCGGAAGCGGATTACCGTCACGGTGCGCTTCAAGAGGCGCAGTTCGCCGGCGAGGAGGCGCCCCGGGTGCGTAACCAGGCCGTCGCTGGTTACGAGCTGCTCGAGCAGCACGGTGAACTTCTGGCCTTCCTTCAGTTCGCGCTGAAAATCGACGTCGTAGGCGAGCGCGCGAATGAACTCGATCATGGCCGCCGACGGCGCGCCGGCCTTCACGCCGCTCTGTTGCAGCGAGCCATTGCGCTCGCTCTCGACGCGTACGATGCGCGGGCTGACCTTGTAGATTTTCTCCTCGGCGTCGTAGCTGCCATCATCCTTGCGGGTAACGATGTACTCACGCTCGGGTTGGGGGCGAACCGACAATGACAACACGCGCGACGTGTCGGGCTGGTCGGGCAACGGCTGCATCTGCAGCTCGATTGTCTCGCCGACCGCGAGCCGCCGCTTCTTCAGCAGCGATTGCAGCTTGTGGGCCACCTGCTTGCGATCGTCCTCCGGGACGTCGATGTCGGCCAGCATCTTCTCGATCGTGTCGCCCTTTTCGAGGCGCAGCGTGAGTTCGTAGGGTTCGTTCGACGGCGGCTCAGGCTCGGCAGGCGCGTCCTGCGGCTTCATCTGGAAGCCCTTGAAGTCCAGGGGCGCCTTGAAGTCGGCGGCCGTGATCGGCGGGGCCGGCTCGGAATCCACCAGAATGATCGGCGGAAGGCTGGCTACGGGCGCTATTGGTGTTTCTTGAACCGCTGCGACCGGCGCGGGCCTGGGGATATCTGGATTGGCGCGGTGGCTCAGCACCAGGCCAACCATCGCCAGACCGCTAGCGCCGATAGCAAAGAGGACAGGCCGGAAGAGCCCAAAAGTCGTGCTTTTGGCGCCTTTCAGCCGGTCCGACGGAGAGGGGTAATCCGTCATGACCATTGACCTATTTGGGGCCCGGTAGACCCGGGCCATTGCTGTTTGCGGGAGCCGCGGAAGTTAATTTTTCCCCACGGCAAATCTCTAGATATTGATGCCGGAAAGCCTGCGTCGAGGCAAGAATACAATATGTTTGAAGGACTTAGCGTGATTTTTCGACTCTCTGTCAGAGAATCGCAATTTTTAGGTTTGACACCCTGAAGAGCCACCCATATAAGCGCGGCTCCCGAGACGACGGGGCCCGCCGGAAGCGCCGCAGACAAAGCGGCGCAGGGTTAGAGAAACCCACCGGAAAGCCTTGTCGGACAACGGTCTCGACCACCCGGTCGTGTGTTCTATGCATCGTCTGTTAGGAAAGGGATACGCCGGCGGCGGCGAGCGAAAGTGCTTCGGCATGGACGTTTTCGTCGTCGCTAGTTCGGAATGTTCGACGCAAGTCGGACAAGAGTAATTAGTGACGGGATTTTGCCTCTCTTTCGAGAGAGGCACGTTAAACTTGAGAGTTTGATCCTGGCTCAGAACGAACGCTGGCGGCAGGCTTAACACATGCAAGTCGAACGCGTGTAGCAATACACGAGTGGCGCACGGGTGAGTAACGCGTGGATATCTGCCTTTTGGTTCGGAATAACCCCGGGAAACTGGGGCTAATACCGGATGGTTCCTTCGGGATAAAGATTTATCGCCAAAAGATGAGTCCGCGTACGATTAGCTAGTTGGTGAGGTAATGGCTCACCAAGGCGACGATCGTTAGCTGGTCTGAGAGGACGATCAGCCACACTGGGACTGAGACACGGCCCAGACTCCTACGGGAGGCAGCAGTGGGGAATATTGGACAATGGGGGCAACCCTGATCCAGCCATGCCGCGTGAGTGATGAAGGCCTTCGGGTTGTAAAGCTCTTTTGGCGGGGACGATGATGACGGTACCCGCAGAATAAGCCCCGGCTAACTTCGTGCCAGCAGCCGCGGTAAGACGAAGGGGGCTAGCGTTGTTCGGAATTACTGGGCGTAAAGCGAGTGTAGGCGGTTGTCATAGTCAGGTGTGAAAGCCTTGAGCTCAACTCAAGAAATGCACTTGATACTGGGCGACTAGAGGACCGGAGAGGATAGTGGAATTCCCAGTGTAGTGGTGAAATACGTAGAGATTGGGAAGAACACCAGTGGCGAAGGCGGCTATCTGGACGGTTACTGACGCTAAGACTCGAAAGCGTGGGGAGCAAACAGGATTAGATACCCTGGTAGTCCACGCCGTAAACGATGGGTGCTAGACGTTGGCGAGCTTGCTCGTCAGTGTCGCAGCTAACGCGTTAAGCACCCCGCCTGGGGAGTACGGCCGCAAGGTTGAAACTCAAAGGAATTGACGGGGGCCCGCACAAGCGGTGGAGCATGTGGTTCAATTCGACGCAACGCGCAGAACCTTACCAGCCCTTGACATGGGAGTCGCCGGGACCAGAGACGGTCCCTTCGGTTCGGCCGGACTCCGCACAGGTGCTGCATGGCTGTCGTCAGCTCGTGTCGTGAGATGTTGGGTTAAGTCCCGCAACGAGCGCAACCCTCGTCTCCAGTTGCCATCAGGTTAAGCTGGGCACTTTGGAGAAACTGCCGGTGACAAGCCGGAGGAAGGTGGGGATGACGTCAAGTCCTCATGGCCCTTACGGGCTGGGCTACACACGTGCTACAATGGCGGTGACAGTGGGATGCGAAGGGGCGACCCGGAGCCGATCCCAAAAAACCGTCCCAGTTCGGATTGCACTCTGCAACTCGAGTGCATGAAGGTGGAATCGCTAGTAATCGCGGATCAGCATGCCGCGGTGAATACGTTCCCGGGCCTTGTACACACCGCCCGTCACGCCATGGGAGTTGGTTCTACCCGAAGATGGTGCGCTAACCGCAAGGAGGCAGCCAGCCACGGTAGGATCAATGACTGGGGCGAAGTCGTAACAAGGTAGCCGTAGGGGAACCTGCGGCTGGATCACCTCCTTTCTAAGGAAGAGCGGAAGCAATTCCACTCTGACTTAACAATCTGGACTTGCAGTTTCTCAAGCTGCAAGCGCCGCCGCTGTCGTATCCCTTTCCTGTGATGGTATCTGGCGAGATGGCGCCTGGTCGCGAGACCGGCACCGTCCGCTTCGTCCGCCCGTTCTTTGGGCTAGTAGCTCAGCTGGTTAGAGCGCGCGCTTGATAAGCGTGAGGTCGGAGGTTCAAATCCTCCCTGGCCCACCAACTTTCGCGCGATCGGCTCTTCCTTAGGGTGAGGCCGGTTCGCGTCGGCCGGACGAAGACAGGATCCCGACCGCGAGATCCCGGGGGCATAGCTCAGTTGGGAGAGCGCCTGCTTTGCAAGCAGGAGGTCGTCGGTTCGATCCCGTCTGCCTCCACCATCACTACGCTCGGCCAGGCGGCCGTGCGCATAGAGCTTCGAGCTGCTTCGGCAGTTTCGATCGTTCTTTGACATCGTTCATCGGAAGAGGTCTGAAAGTCTAGTTAGATCCGCGTCGTGTCCTCATGACACGGCGGTAGGATCGGGTAACAAGGCCGTTCAGTCGCGGGGGTCGTCCCCTGCACGGAACGAGCCGGAATGACGATCGCAAGATCGTTGTTTCGCTGACAATTGAGATCAAGCGCAACAAGGGCGTTTGGCGGATGCCTTGGCACTGAGAGGCGATGAAGGACGTGGTAGGCTGCGATAAGCTTCGGGGAGTTGCCAACACACTTTGATCCGAAGATTTCCGAATGGGGAAACCCCATCCATCAGGATGATCGTCGACTGAATACATAGGTCGACGAGGCGAACCCGGGGAACTGAAACATCTCAGTACCTGGAGGAAAGGACATCAATAGAGACTCCGCTAGTAGTGGCGAGCGAACGCGGACTAGGCCAGTGGTGCAGTTGTAAGAACCGGAACACTCTGGAAAGGGTGGCCATAGCGGGTGATAGCCCCGTACGGGTAGAAAGCGACTGCATCCTCGAGTAGGGCGGGACACGTGTAATCCTGTCTGAACACGGGGGGATCACCCTCCAAGCCTAAGTACTCCTCAGTGACCGATAGTGAACAAGTACCGTGAGGGAAAGGTGAAAAGCACCCCGACAAGGGGAGTGAAAAAGACCTGAAACCGAACGCCTACAAACAGTCGGAGCGCGCAAGCGTGACGGCGTACCTTTTGTATAATGGGTCAGCGACTTACTCTGTGCAGCAAGCTTAAGCCGATAGGCGTAGGCGTAGCGAAAGCGAGTCTGAATAGGGCGTCTAGTTGCACGGAGTAGACCCGAAACCGGGTGATCTAGTCATGGGCAGGTTGAAGGCGCGGTAACGCGCGCTGGAGGACCGAACCGGTTACCGTTGCAAAGGTATCGGATGACCTGTGATTAGGGGTGAAAGGCCAACCAAACTCGGAAATAGCTGGTTCTCCGCGAAAACTATTTAGGTAGTGCGTCGTGTGATTACCGCCGGGGGTAGAGCACTGGATGGGCTAGGGGGATCCAAAGTCTTACCAAACCTAACCAAACTCCGAATACCGGCGAGTACAGCGCGGCAGACAGACGGCGGGTGCTAAGGTCCGTCGTCGAGAGGGAAACAGCCCAGACCGCCAGCTAAGGTCCCTAAGTCATGGCTAAGTGGGAAAGGATGTGGGAATTCCATAACAACCAGGAGGTTGGCTTAGAAGCAGCCATCCTTTAAAGAAAGCGTAATAGCTCACTGGTCTAATCAAGAAATCCTGCGCCGAAGATGTACCGGGGCTCAAGCCATGCACCGAAGCTGCGGACTCGAAAGAGTGGTAGCGGAGCGTTCCGTAAGCCTGCGAAGGGAGACCCGTGAGGGCTCCTGGAGGTATCGGAAGTGAGAATGCTGACATGAGTAGCGATAAGAAGCGTGAGAGACGCTTCCGCCGTAAGTCCAAGGGTTCCTGCGCAAGGTCAATCCGCGCAGGGTTAGCCGGTCCCTAAGGCGAGGGCGACAGCCGTAGTCGATGGGAACCACGTCAATATTCGTGGGCCTGCTGGAAGTGACGGATCCGAAAGGTGGCTCTGGCTCGTTGGCGAATGCCAGGGCGGCTCAAGGGTTCCAGGAAATAACTCCAGCGTATAGACCGTACCCTAAACCGACACAGGTGGACTGGTAGAGTATACCAAGGCGCTTGAGGGAACTGTGTTGAAGGAACTAGGCAATTTACCCCCGTAACTTCGGGATAAGGGGGCCTCTGTCGGTCTCGACAGAGGGGCACAGACCAGGGGGTGGCGACTGTTTAACAAAAACACAGGGCTCTGCTAAGCCGTGAGGCGAAGTATAGGGTCTGACGCCTGCCCGGTGCCGGAAGGTTAAGAGGAGAGGTTCACGCCTTGAATCGAAGCCCCGGTAAACGGCGGCCGTAACTATAACGGTCCTAAGGTAGCGAAATTCCTTGTCGGGTAAGTTCCGACCTGCACGAATGGCGTAACGACTTCCCCGCTGTCTCCAACACAGGCTCGGCGAAATTGAATTCCCCGTGAAGATGCGGGGTACCCGCAGTTAGACGGAAAGACCCCGTGCACCTTTACTACAACTTTGCAGTGGCATTAGAGAATGGATGTGTAGGATAGGCGGGAGCCTTTGAAGCAGGGGCGCTAGCTCTTGTGGAGGCAACCTTGAAATACCGCCCTTTTGTTCTTTGATGTCTAACCGAGGTCTGTCATCCAGATCCGGGACCCTGCATGGTGGGTAGTTTGACTGGGGCGGTCGCCTCCCAAAGAGTAACGGAGGCGCGCGATGGTGGGCTCATGCCGGTCGGAAATCGGCAGCTGAGTGCAATGGCACAAGCCCGCCTGACTGCGAGACTGACAAGTCGAGCAGGGACGAAAGTCGGCCATAGTGATCCGGTGGTTCCGCGTGAGTGGGCCATCGCTCAACGGATAAAAGGTACGCCGGGGATAACAGGCTGATACCACCCAAGCGTCCACAGCGACGGTGGTGTTTGGCACCTCGATGTCGACTCATCACATCCTGGGGCTGGAGCAGGTCCCAAGGGTTCGGCTGTTCGCCGATTAAAGTGGTACGTGAGTTGGGTTCAAAACGTCGTGAGACAGTTTGGTCCCTATCTGCTGTGGGTGTTCGAGACTTGAGAGGAGCCGTCCTTAGTACGAGAGGACCGGGATGGACGTACCTCTGGTGTACCGGTTGTGACGCCAGTCGCAGCGCCGGGTAGCTATGTACTGGAGGGATAAACGCTGAAAGCATCTAAGCGTGAAACCCGCCTCAAAACTAGGTCTCGCTGAGAGTCGTGGTAGACCACCACGTTGATAGGCCGCATGTGTAAGTGCAGTGATGCATTCAGCTTAGCGGTACTAATAGCTCGATCGGCTTGATTTCATTCGTTCCGTGCAGCGGTCGACATCCGCTGCCGGCCTTGTGCACGACAGACCCAAGACTTTCTTTCTTCGCGCTTCGACGATCTGGTGGCACTAGCGAAGGGTGTACACCCGATCCCATTCCGAACTCGGACGTGAAAACTTTCAGCGCCGATGGTACTGTGTCTTAAGGCACGGGAGAGTAGGTCGCTGCCAGATCTTCCAAGCGCGAGGAACCTCTTCCGAACAAACGATATAGCCAAAGCATGGATTTGCCGCGGGGTGGAGCAGCCCGGTAGCTCGTCAGGCTCATAACCTGAAGGTCGTAGGTTCAAATCCTGCCCCCGCAACCATAGAAACCGACATTCGCGTGGCGCTTGCCGCGAGAGTGTCGGTTTTTTGCTGTTGGGCTCAGGGTATTGCTTTCCCGGCGCGCGCTCGAACTTCGTGGTTGTCAGGATGCCTCTGTGCTCCAGTGAAGCCATTCAGGCGGCGGGCCGAGCCCGCCTTCGATTGCGCCCCGCAAGGCCAGGCCGTGCTCGTTGAAGTCGGTGGCGCTGATCGTGGCCTTCGAGCTGATCGCGATGCCACTCGGGAACTCGTCCGGCGAAAGCGGCGCGTGCTGGGACTGCCACAGCAGCGAACTTTCGCCCGGAGACAGGGCGAACACCATCAGGGCCGTGATGTAGAGCTCGGCGATCTGAGTGCGACGAGCCCGCTCCAGAACCCACGGGTCCCGAAAGTCGCCGCGCGTCAGTCCCACCGGACGTCGCTCATCACGGAGCAGGACCCATGTCGGTCGAGGAAATGTTCCTCGGCAGCGAATTCCGATACCTAGTCTGCCATCACTCGCCTGCCGGCATGCGATGCGGACGGTGCCGCTGGCGGTAGGTGACGTCGGCTGAACGACGCAGCTGATCGCGCCCCGCAAGATCCTCGGGATGTCGGATTGTGGCTCGGCCACTGCCGAGCGGATTGCGTGGCGGGTGTCGGCTTCGGCCTGCGCCGCGGCCGCAGCAGACTGGCGATGTTCATGCAGTCGATTGTGCCACTGATCATGGGCGCGCCAGCGTGCGGCGACTCGGTCCAGCCGACTGGCCAACGAGACTCCACGAGAAGACGCGGCGATGGTGGCTGGGGGCACCGTCGATGGCCTCGGCGAGGCCGGCGCCGGAATCGGGACCGCGTAACCTCCCTCGGCCATGACCTGTTGCAGGATCGCGAATGCGTCGATCTGGAGAAGCGAGGCCACGGGGTCCTCCGCTTCGTTGCGACTCTCGGCGCTCGTGGAGAGCCAGGTCAGGACCCGACCGGGCGATCTATCAATGAACTGGTCGCGCTCGCGCATGCCCATCGGTGTGCCTTGCCGCGTCTGCAACGAGACCTGTCCATCGTCGAACATGATGAGCGTCTTGCCGCCAAGCGACAGGCGCTCGCGCGCAACGTTGGCGGGCGGAGCAGAAGTGTCCACGTCAGTCATGCTTTAGCCGCCATGCTCGGCGAGCAGCGAGATCAGCCGGTCGACGTCGACGCGGAAAACCTCCGTTTCGGTCAAAAGATAGGCCGCACTGCCGTCGTGCAGTAGACGCAAGGGAGCGCCTGTCCGGTCTAGAAGTGGCGTCTCCGCAGGCTGAACACCGTTGCGCAAGGCAAGCAATCGACCCTCTTTTGCGACCAACGACACGACCCGCGGGCCTTTCCAGGCCGTGCCGAGGGCCTGCAACCGTTGCCGGCTGGCGAGCTCGATCGTGGTGAGCCAGGCCGCCGGGGCAACGGCGCCGATGCAAGGACCCTCGATCATCACGCGACGGCCCTCACGGTTAGCCACGGCCTCGACCCGGCCTTCTCGTGTAACGCTCATCGCAACGAAGCGTGCATGTTCTCCCAACGCGTCGAGCAGGCGGGGAGCGCCGGGGCACTCGGGCGCCGATGTGCGTTCGAGTGACGTCACGTCATTTCGCGTAACGATCGCCGGCGATCCGTCACGCAACGCAAGGAGGGCGATGTCGCCGTCCGTCGTTTGCCGCCGGATCGGGCCAGCAAAACCGCCATCCTGAGCCAACAACGTCAGGCCCGCCGTGCTCGGCACGAGGATCGAGAGACCTGTGCGGTCGGCAACGGCAAGCGGTCCGCCGGTCGCGACGAGATCGCCGAAGCGGCCGCCGAGGAAGGGTCGGGCGAACTCGATGCCGTCCGCGTCACGCCCGCGAATGTCGAGCCGGGGCGTGCCGTTCGCCGACGGTTGGACACGATAGGTCCACAATCCCTCGGTTGCGTCGAAGCGGCCACAGGAGGCGTTCTGTTCCCAAGTGCCGTCTGCTCGGTAGAGGTCGCGGAAGGCCTGGCGGTTGCCTGTGCGCTCGCCCCTGAGGCAGAGCACGTTGGCGCCGGCACTGTCGCGGTCGCGCGCTGCCGACCGCACGTAAGGAGCAACATTCTTGCTGCCTGTCGGGCGGTCCGTGCCGGCAAGCGACAGAGCTGTTCCGCGGGCGCGGGTCCAGCCGTTCTCGGCGACGAGGTCGAGGGTATCCTCCTCGACCGAGGTGACGCCAACGAAAGCGTCGGCCTGAAAGCGGCCGTTGTTCAGGGGAACCGCCTCGCCGCGCCACTCGAGGCGCAGGCGGCCGTGGCTGCCCGGTACGCGATCGACGATGCTCCACTGCAGCGGATCCGTCGCGTCGCCGATCAGGGTGCGGGCGATAAAGGGATCCTCGCGACGCGGCTGAAAGCCGCCATCGTCCGACTGGCCGAACTTGGTGCTGGCGAATACCGAACCGTTTTGGCACCGCAGTATGATGGGCTTGCCGCGTTTCATCGTCAGAGCGACGCCGGTGCCATCGCTCTGCTCGATGCGGTCGACCAGACATCTTTGCCTGCTGATCGTCGGCAACACCGTCAGCAACAGGTCGTTGGGATCAAGAGCAAGCTCGTCGCCTGACCATATGAGGCGCAACAGACCTTTGGGTGTGATGCTCCAGATCTTGCCGTCGGCAACCAGCAAGCCCAGGCGGCTGTCGATGGCGTAGCGAGCGCCTGCTGCCTCGATCGGCAACCACGTGTTGGCAAGCGTCCTGTATTCGAGGCGCAGCGGTCCGCCGCTTGCGACTGCGGACTGCGTTCCGGCGGTGCGACGCAAACGCAGGCGGGCTCGCTCGTAGGGCAGGAGGCCGGCCGCCCTTTCGTTGAGTGCCGCCGCGAGTTCGCTGACGTTGGTCCACTGCTGACCGCTCATCCGCCAAGAAACTGCCCCGGCCAGGGCATACAGGCCCGGCACAATCTGCTGCTGCGTACCGCCGAGCATCGATGCGGTCTCCTGACAGTGCAGGGTGCGAGCATCTGTCGGCAGCGCGACGGTCGTACGCGCCGTCATGGCAAGATGCGGGCCTGATACTTCGGTGAGGAGCGCGCCGTCCGCCCACAGCGCCAATCCGCGGCCGCACTGGACATAGGCGTTCAACTGGTCGTGCGGAAATCCTTGTCCGCCGATCGACTGGACAGTCGGACCGACGGGGGTACCTGCGGTGTCGAGGTAGCGCACCACGGCCCGATCGCGCAGCGTCCAGCGCCAGAAATCGGTCGCTCCCAGACTGCGCTCGACGAGCGTATCGGGCTCGCTGCAAGGCTGCGGCAGTGCACCCGACAAATCGAAGCAGGTGGATGCGTCGCCGGTGCCGATGAAGCGCTGCGGATTGGCTGCCGGCCGACCGATTCGCGTGATCGGCGCGGGTGGCCCGGTCGCGTTGGGGCGTGTGTCGATCATGCGCAGCGGCCCATCGGCGGTGTCGGCGATCTGCAGCGTCGTGAGAGTCGCGATGAAAAGACGCTGCCCGTCGGCGCCGATTGCACGTGCTACGTCGAAGGGAAAGGCTTGCTGAGCGCGCCACGTCACGGGCACGAGCGACCTGCCTTTCGTGGCATGGGCCGCCACCAGCTCGACGGTGGCCCGTGCCTGTGTGAAGGCAATGTTCAGAAAGTCGCCCGCCACGGCAACGCGCTGCACGCCGGGATTCCGTGTCGGCGCCATCGGCTGCCAGGTCTTCTGGGCATCATTCCACATCACGTTGAAGCCGTTGCGATCAGCATAGCCCAGGACGGGGGTTCCGGGCGCCAGAAAGCGTGCCTCCACGACTCCTTCGCCGATGGCCGTGGGTGGCAGTGGCCCGTCGGCCGGACGAAGATCGGCAAGATCGGCGAACCGCCGCGCCGTGCGCGTGCCGTCCTCGGTGACCACGGCGATGTTATCGGAGCCCCAGGCGGCGCCGATCACGACATCCGCTGCAAAGCGCCAGCCGCGCCGGCCGATACGCCATTTCGCGCCGCCCAGAACGACTTCGTCGTTGACGCGCTCCCAACGCCAATGGGCATCACCATGTAGTACGCCGCTACGTCTCGGATCGTCGACGGCAGTCCATCCTGCTTGGGTCCATTTCACCACGCTTCCACCGTCGACGCGCGCGTGCAGCTCATCGCCGTGTGCGAACAGCGCGCTGGCTTCCGCGCGGCCGGGCAGTGGCCGGACTTCTCGGAAGTCGGTCAGCCGCAGCACGCCGATGCGCGTCAAGACGACCTCTGCGCCGCCATCAATCCCAATACCCAGCCGTTGATCGTGCAGGAAACCAGTCGTGGCGAAATCGTCGACCAGCCGACCATCGACCATCAGCTGTGCCGCGACGCTGGCCTGGCGTGCGGACGCACTGAACCGTAACGCGTCGCGCTGGACATCGAGCGTGCCGGAATCGGGCTCGATGACGCGGCCATCTACGGCCACCGAGTCGCGATCGAAGTAGAACCGGCCGCCAGTTGCCGCGACGACAGGCGGAAGCGGCCGATCGAAGCGGGTCCAGCGTGGTCCTCGTTCGACCAGATCGTCGGTCAGCGACCGCGCCCACAATCCGTAGGCGTTTGCCACGACGATCTCGCGCGCCGATATTGCCAGCACGGCGCCAGGCAGTGTCGGCGCAAAACCGTTGCTGCCGAACAGCTCGCCGGGCGAGACCTGTATGATGCCGCCGTCTTGAGCGTACAGTTGGAATTGTCGAGTTGCGGCCAGCCATTCCAGCCAGGGGCGTCGCAGCGATTCGACGTCGCTGCCTGCGATGTGGCCGGTCCGTTGCAACGTGAAGGCACCATACTCGATCGACACCTGTAGCCCGGATTGGCGCAGCGTACCGGGATCGAGAACGCCATGGACGATCGACCGGGTGAATGCCTGAAGGTTGTTGGGAATCGTTCGCCTCGTATCCTGAAGCGATCGCGAAGTGGATGTCGCCACCTTTTCCAACGGCGCTCCCGGCGTCGGTGCCGCATAAGCCTCTAGCGCGCCATTGATCGACAGATAGAAGACCGGCGATGGATCGCCCGTAATCTCGCGCACCTCGGCATCGCTGGCCGGCAGTTTGTAGGACCGCAGCCTGCAATCGGCAGGCGAACCGGGTGCAGCGGGCGGGCAGGGTTCCCTGCCGATGAAGAAGACTTCGTGCGCGTCGCGAAACCACCAGCCCTCGGTCTGGTCGATGCGGCCCTGCTGCAGCGGCCGCGCGTCTTGCGCCAGAGGCGGTGTTAGCTTCGCCGTGGTAAGCAGCATGTCGGGCTGCAGTGGCGCCGTCTGTCCGGCGTGGTCGCGCTCGCGAAAGATAGTGCGGTCGTTGCCGAGGGCTACCGCGAAGCCTTCGCGATCAAGGGTGACGGCGCCAACCTTGTGAGGCGCGAAGAGCTGCTGCGCCGTTGTCGCCGCCGTCAGGAATGTGCCGTTGCGATAGAGCCGCAGGCCCGTCGGTGTCAGTGCCCACCAGCGGCCGCGCTTCCGCACGATCTCCTGCGCGTCGTCGAGCAGCAGTCGAACTTTGCCGTCCGTCGACAAAGCGACCACGCGGCCTTTCGGCAGCGAAAGCCACAGCTCGTCTCCGACTTCTTCGGCAACGATTCTCGCGGGGTCGACGCTGCCCGCGGCCACCCTGGTCAGATCCTGCGTGATGTCGAGTAAACTGCGAGCCGGACGGTTAACAAACAAGGCTCGGCCGCGCTTGTCGAAGAAGAGGGTGCGGTCCGACCAGCCGAAGGCAGCGGCAACATCGCCGGCATCGACCTGCAGCGCTGGCGCCAGTATCTGTCGGCAGTCGGAGATCCGGCCTGGCGTTGCCAGAGGACAGGACAAAGCCTGGCCGTTGGGCAGGTAGCGCAGCAACTCATGGACTGCCGCACTGCGGGCCGCCGAGTCGACGATGGCCAGCTGCTCGCCAGGCGCGGGCACATGGAAGTAGGCGATTGAGGAAAGAACTACCGGCTGGCTGCTGCCAACGACGAGCGCGGTGCGTGGCAGGAGAACGAGTTCACGTGGCGCGGCGACCTCGCCGTCGGCCAGCACGAAATAGCTTTGCCAGTTCTGAAGACGTGTGCCGACACTGCGATCGAGGGTGATGATGGACACCCAGCGGCGCTGCTTGACATCGAGTACCGCCAGCTCTCGGCTGGTCTGGAAGAGCCAGAGATGCGGCTCGATTTCGAGGACCTGCTGCAGGGTCTGCGGGTCGAAGGGCGCCGCAGGCACCGCCTGCTGGGGTACGACGGCAAGCGGCACCTCCGGCTTATTCGAGAGAAAGCCGAGATGGTGATTGCCGCTGCGGTCGACAGCGGTCACCGCCAGTCCCCCATTCGCGGGGCCCGACGGATTGGCAACGAACGAGAGACCGACGTCGAGGATTGGGGCCGAGGCCGAGAGCGCCAAGCGGCGCCACTGGCGGCTCGTCAGGTTGTAGGTCCACAGCGCATCTGTTGCGGCAAAGTGGACCTGCTCGCCGTCGGCCGCCAGCCGGCGCAGGGTGCGCGGATTGGGCGCCTCGCCGGTCGGCGGCAGCAGGGTAGTAGGTTGACCGCCTGTAGACTCCTCCACTTCGCCGCTCTGACCCAGTACGAGGAGGCGCGAGCGTGGCTCGTCGACCACGATCTGTCGGCCGCGCAGGACTTGCGGCGTGTAGCTTATCGCCCTGCCTTCGCACGAGGAGGGCAGGGACAGCCCACCGGCGCCGGCAAGAGGCACGAGGCGGGCCTGGTCGTTCTCGTGGATCACCAGGTGGTTGGGCAGGCTGGCCAGGCGCGCCGACTTGCCGGCGCTCGACTGTTCGAGCGCGAAGCGCCGGTGGGCTGGAAGATAGAAGCGCAGTCCGCGCTCGGTCAGAAACGCCAGGTGGCCGCCGATCTCGCGGACATCAAAAACGTCGTTTGCCGACAAGTCGGGCTGACGATAGAGGCACGCCATGTCACCGGATGCCCGTTCGGCGATAAAGCGTTGGCCCGTTCGGGTGCGATGCGTCGTCAGGATATGCTGGTCTCGAACCGACGCGGCGATTGCGGGAACGCCGTCGACCGCCAGGAACGTCGAGCCATGCAAGGCGTCAGCACGACGCGTGATATCCGGCGCGGCATCATAAATTACCGGCGAATGGTCGACGAAGCCGGCAATGCGCGGTACCGCGGCGTTCGTGCTGAAGCTTTCGACGATGCGACGCCTTTCGGTATTGTAGATCAGCGCTGTGCTGCTGGCGGTGAGAGCAAGCGAGCTCCGGCCGTCCGCCATCGCATCGACCAGCTCACTGTCGCCAAACGGCAGCGGCCGGTCGGAGCCCAATAGGCGCGGTACATTGCTGTCGTGGCCAGTCGGTCGAACCACCGACCCGTTGGCTCCCAGGACATGCGGCGTGCTGAATGCATACGCCATGCCCGCGAACGCTTCGCCACCCAAGCCAGTCTGCCATGGCCCCGTCCAGTCGCGATCATTGGGGCGATAGGTCCATAGGCTGGCCTGGCTACGTGAGCCGGCCGCGACAATCACGCCGTGAGTTTCGAATGCGGCGTCAAGGAGATCGCCAGGCGCGCGCGATGGCTTGTTCCCCAGCAGGGGCGTGAGGATGACGGAGGGCGACTGTGGATTGCGGTTGTCGACGGCGGCCCGGAAGGGTTGTCCGGAATTGTCGACGACGATGGCATTGTCGGACTGACTGACGGCGATCGAGCGCAGCGGCGTTGCTATTATCGCGGGCGTCGCTGCTTCGATGGTCACCGGACGTGTCGCTGATGTTTCCACGGTGAAAGCCGCGAGCCGGCTGTTCTGCGCCATCCAGAGGGTCTTGCCCGTCACCTTGAGGGGACCGCGCACGGAAAGCAGCATCGGCGGCACCGCCTGCTTGTCGATTGTGCGGTATGTCCGCTTTTGCGGATCGTGAATCAGGGCGCCATCTGCTCCCAGATAGAGAATGACGTCAGAAATCTCGACGGCGGTGTCATAGCTCGCCAAAGGCTTGCCGCCCGTGGACTCGTCGAGCAATGGCTGCGGACCATTGGGCCCAAGGCCATAGATTCGATTGGCCTCGGTCAGGATCAGGGCCACGCCGGCCGGACCCACGCCAGCCACGATGTCGCGTACGCCCGGTAAATCGAATGTCTTCGTCGTCCCGCGGTCGACACGCACGATCTTGTCGGCATGGGCGTAGACCAGCGTGCCGCCAACGGCAGGTTGCCAGACCCGCGTGACCGGCTGGTCGGTGCGCCGATGCCAGCGCCGCTCCGCCAGCACGTACGCGAAGATGCCTTGAGGCCCCAGCGCAACGACCTCCCCACCATCCTCGGCAACGTGCATGACGCTGTTGTCGCTGAGCGCCGGCAGATTCTCCTTCTGTCCCGCAAGGAAAGTAAGGTCTCCGGCCGAAGTCAGCTTCTGGAGCTGGGCGCATTCGCCGGCTGGCCGGGTAGGATCGGCGGGATCGGCGCACGCTTCGCGGCTGAGGACGACGACATCGCGTCGTAACTGGGCGAGATCGACGACGCGGCCGGAAACGCCCGTTACGCGCCTGATGCGCCAGGCGTCGTCGTCCCGGTAAAGCGTGAACAGCCCGCTATCCGTGCCGACAAGAACCTTGTCGCCGTCGGTTAGCAGATGTGTGATGGCAAGTGGCTGGCCGCCAACCACGAGCTCGCGGTCGACTCCGTCGGGCAGACGGCTCCAGGTGCGCCGGCGAAGGTCGAACATGCCGATGCCTTCTGTCGCGGTGCCGATTAGCAGAGCGCTGCCGTCCTTTGTTAGCGCTGCAGATCGCAATTCTTCAGCGGCAACCGGCTTGCCGTCGCGTCGTTTGAATTGGCTGTCGCCGACCAGCACCGACCAGTGGCCGCTTTGGCGCATCGCCACGCCGCCGCCCTCGGTCACGGCGAACAGAATTCCCTGTGCCTGGCAGGCCGCACTCGCCTCGGCCATGTAGTGGCCACAGCCAGGCTGCAGCAACGTGACCGGCGTCGAAAGATCCGGGGCCAGATCCTTCAGGGTTTCATCAGACCACAGCATGGTCGCGAGCTTGAGGCGATGGACCGTGCCGGAACGGCGCACGGCGTAGAGGGCGCCTTCTGTCGGCACCAGCGTGGCATCGACGAAGGGTTCGTCGTGCGAGCGGATGTTGACGAGAATGCGGGCATCCGTCACTGGCTGCGCGACGGGCGGATCTGACCAGCCCTGCGTAAGCTGAGTATAGCCGACGCTGCCACCGGCGACGGCAAGCGCGAGCATTGCCGTTGCGATGACGCCAAGCAGGATGACATCCGCGCGCCGCGGCAATCGCAGACGGTCGCGTTCGGCTGAGACGGCGCGGTGAGCCGCACGGCTGACACGAGCGAGAAGGGACGCAAAGCTCATGTCACGTCTCGCCTCGACCCGTTACGCTTGACTGGCGGCGGCCATGGCTTGGCCGTATGCATCGGTCGTCCCGCTGTCTTCGATCAGACCTGCCCAACTGTCGTCGGTCGAGGCCGCCGCGGCGACCAGCAACCGGGCGAGGATCGCGGCATGCAGGCGAGCGTCGGTCAGCCCGATCGCCAGCGACGTATCTGCGCCGCTGCCAATTGACCGATCGTCGGCCACGAGCATCTGTTCGATTGTCTCGATGCTGCCGAGTGCGATCTGGAGCGCAGATTGGCGGCTCCCGGGTTGGAGGCTGACGGCAATAGCGGCGAGAAGCAGGAGCGTGCGCGCCTCGAAATCCTCCAGTGCCGTATTCGGGTCGATGGGCCGAGATCTGTCCTGGGCCAACAACTGGATCAGATGATGCTCGCGGTTCGTCCGTTCGGCGATCAGGCGGACCTCGGCGGAGCTTTTCTTCGCGATATCCTGGTTGTCGTCGCCTGGCAGAGCGAGGTCGATCAATGTTGCAAGGCGAGGCTCGAGTTCCGGTGCCGTGGCCTGGAGGGAAGGCAGCAGCGTTTCGCGCAACCGCGTGGCTTGCTGGGGGCTTGGCTCGCCCGCCCGCAACGCAAGGAACAAGGCGCTGGCCTGTGTAAAGGCGGCCATATGATTGACCGGACCCAGCGCCGAGATGGCGGCAGATCTGGCTATGCCTTCATAGATGTGTGCGAGCTGCGTCGCGGACACGTTCTCCCGCCGCCGCAGATGGTCACGCAACGCGTCGAGGCGGCCTTCGAGGTCGTCCCAGGCGACCCGGCGCAGAAACTCGCCGCGCGACCATGCCCGGCCGTTGATGCGGACCACGAAGAGCAGAAGGTTGGTTCCCCATGGCGTCCGGCAGCAGTACCGGATCAACGCAGCCTGGCACCAACGTGCCACATCTACACCCGAGAGGTAGGCGATGAGTATGGCAGCGCCGACTGCCGTCGATGCTGCGACCAAGGCAATGGCGCCGACGGGGAAGATGGCCGTCCACAGCCATCCCCTCAGGGGAAGAAAGAGGTTGTCGTGCAGCCAGTAGAGAACCAGGCCGGCTAGGCTGTCGACTGCCAGCCAGCGACCGTCGACAGTAGCGATCAGCAAGGCGATCAGCACGACGGCCAGTACGACAACTAGCGCTCGTTGCGCATAGGGTCGTTTCGGCGGAACGGCCAGAGGGCCGATGAGGAGCGGCGAGGCGTTTGCGCGGCTGGGTAGAATCGCGACGGCGGCCGGGTCCTTATGGTTCGGCCAAGGTTCCGGTGACGGACCGGGAGAGGCGCCGAGTGTCGGTTCCCGTCGAGCGCTCGGCGTCATGGCGAGCCGCTCCCTGTTGTGGCGCCGCCGGCGACGTTGGCTATGAACGCGCGTATCTGGGGTTCAAAGAGGTAGATCGCTATCAAAGCGATGCTGCCGATGACAATCAGCAAGATCCACAGCCGGTGACGCAGCCAAAAGCAAAGTAGCTCGAGGAGCAAACGCCTGACGTGCAGGATCGTCAGCACCCGCTCCATCGAACGACGATGGCTGGCGGCTTCGCTGCGCAATGCCGCCAGGCGCCGGTCGAGCTTCGCGAGTTCGCCACGCTGCGTGGCGAGCGTACGGTCGAGATGACCGGAGATGCTGGCGCGATGCGCTGCGGCCGCTGCCGCGTTGCGGCCGAGCTCCACCGTCTTTTCGGCGACGACGAGCCGAGTCGCCGCTATGTGCTTTTCGAGCGCGTTGGCGGCATCGGCGAGAGCCGAGTGCGGGTCGCCGAGCGGCGCGCTGGTGACTGACGGGACTGCCGGATCACTCATCGCGCAGCTCCGCGGCGAGTTCGCGCAGGCGTTCCAGTCGATCGGCGGCAACCTCGAGGCGTGCGCCGGTGGTCTCGACGAAGGCGTCGGTCGCCGCCACCGTGCGCACCAACCCATCGGCGAGAGACTTGCGTTCAGCCGCCAAGCTGCTCGAGTCGGTGGCCAGGCGCGCAATGCGCTCGCTGTAGCCCGCCGTGCCGTTGGCAACGGCGGTGACGAATCGTTCGGCCTGCTCCGATTCGCCGGTCAGTTCTTCGACCAGCCGACCGAGGCGCAGCATGTGATCGGCCAGGGCATCGACCTCACGCGAAAGCATCGTGAGGTAGTTGCCGAGGCGGCCGTTCAACATAGCTTCGAGCTCCGCCTCGGCCTGGAGGAGTCCGTCGCGCGTTGCCTTCAGGCCGTTTGAGAGATTGTCGAGAATCTGGCGACGCACGCTGAGGTCGGCCGCCTGCTCGACGAACTCCGCGAGATGCAGTTCCGGCAGCACCTGCAACACGTTGGAGATCCAGCCGACTTGCGTCTTCAGTGGCTTCAAGGCCGCGAAGTCGAGAATTTCGATGGAATGCGTGAAGCCTGCGACCTTGCTCGGGCTCACCAGGTAGATCGGCTGGTCGGGAACCTCGTGGCCCTCGGCCAGCCTGTTGCGCAGGACCGCGTCCATGTCATCCTGGTCGAAGGCGTGCAGCGTCGGCGAAAGGCGATAGCCTTCGGGGACCATGATGCGACTTTTCACGCGGCCTGCCTGGTCGACATAGAAGCGCGCCCAGGCCGGATCGACCCAGTAGCGCATCGGCTGGTCCTCGGTCTGGGCGCGCCAGAAATGCTCGCCGAAATGGCTCTCGGGCGTGGCTTCGCTATCCAGCCAGCCCAGATAGTGCACGCCGCTGGGGCTGTTGCGCGTTGCATGAAAGCCGTAACGGATGGCACCTCGGCCAATGATTTCCGGCGGCATGCGGCGCAGCGCGTCGACCATGGCTTCAGTCTGCCGTGAGGTGAATCGCAGGAGGCGGAATTGAGGAGCGCGCAGCGCCATGGCCAGCGCAAGCTTGCGCTCCAGCGTTCGGATCTGCTCGATGAGACGCGTCGGCGTGTCGAGGCTCGCCGCCGAGACGGAAACGAGTTCGAGCTGGTGTCCTGCCTTCGGCAGGCGCCGCCATGCTTCTTCCAATCGAAGATGGGCTTCGTCGTCGGGCAGGAAGATGCGCAGCTCGGTACTCGACACCGCTTCGTCGAAGGCCGGCGAGGCGGCAAGGCGGACGGGCAATGCGAACTGCCAGACCTCCGTGGTCGTGGCGTCCGGTACGACGGCGAAGGTCGTGACTCCGTCGGCGGCCGAAACGGGGAAAGCGCGAACTGCTGCGGCGAAGTCGGCCAGCGACTGCCTGGACGGGACGACACTCGCGTCCCTTGCGCTGCCGGGCCGGGCCAATGCCAGTCGGATATCGCCCGAACTGTAAACATCGACCAAACGAAAGACGCCGGCAGCCTGCGATTGCGCAAAGCTCTCGGCCGCCGCTCTTGTCGTTGCGATGTCGGCGAACTGCAACACGGCCGCCAGGCCCTGACCGGAAGAGGCGGATAGCCTTACTGCCGGTGCGCGCCATGTCGCCACGCCCACGGCAGTCGCGACTTGGCTCTCATCGTCGGCCGACACCAGGGCGAAAAAATCGTCATCAAGGGGCACCGCTGCCTCCCTGTCCGACTTGTCTTTGCTGCCGGCGGCGGCAAGTCTTGCCAGCACTGCGATTGGCGAGTCGTAGCTGTCGAGGTTGAGCTTCGATGCCGTATCGTTGATCGGATCGAAGCGGACACCGGCGCGGTTCAGCGCACCTTGGAGGTTCTCGAGGGCCGCCTTCATCGCCGGATCGTCGCGATAGACGCCGACGAAGGGGCTTGGAACAATGAGATCCGCAGTGGTCCTGCGTAGTTCGATGCGCAACCCGGCCAGGACCAGCGGCCTGATAGCCTCTGCCTGTTCCGCGACGACCCTCAACACGGTGGTCCAGGGCAGACCACGCACTTCGTAGCAGTGGGCGGTCTCAGCCATGCAACGTCTCCAGCGCGCCATGCAGCAGCGCGCCCGACAAGTCGGTGGCAACGGAGTCGAGCGTGCGGCCGCGCTCCTTTGCGACGCCCTCGATCACCGTGGGTGCCCGTCGCCCCTGTAGCAGATGGAATGCTCCGTCGGCCCGGCGCGGCATGCCGACCACGGCGATGTTTGCGCTCTTGCCGACGGTCAACCCGATCGCGCGCGCAAGCTCGTCGATCCATGCCGTGCGAGCTTCTGCGGCGGGCAACTCGGCCATCGGCAAGAAGACCTGTACATGAACGCGGCCATACTGCTCGAACGCCCGCGTTCGGTCGCTTGCTGCCGCCTCGATGGATAGCGGAAAGTGGCGGAAGGCCGCTAGCGTGGTCCGTTCCAGACGGCCAGCAATGCCTTGCCGGCTACTGGTGGCACCTTCGCGGTTCGGCGTCGGCAGGATCTTCGGGTTGATGTCGAGGAAACCGGGCAGCCAGCCATGCGCTCGCAACATCGCCAGTCGTTCGTGTGCGCCAAAGGTCAGCGCATCGACCTCGGATCTATAGGGGCCGGGTTGGTCGAGAGAGACGGCAACGCGGGTGACTATGTCTTCGTCCATCCCCGTGATGTGGACGAGGTCAGCCATTCTCACGCCGGCCTGCACCAGCAGCACCGCTAGCCGCTCGGCCGCATCCAGCCACATTGCCTTGGCAAACGCAGAGCCGCTCGCGGTCGAGGGTTCGCTCGCCAATCCGACAAGCAGAAGCCTGCGCCGCTCGCCGAGCGGCGGCGGGCGAAGCCGTACCAGGAAGCCGGAATTGATCAGCCGGTCGAGCTGGATGATGCGGGGATGCGTGAACTCGGAGAACAGCCGATCCTGCACGTCGGCCAGAGCGCGCGATACGCGAATGCCGCGCACGCCCGCCTGCTTCAGAGGCGAGGGGCGGATATTGTCCTGTTGTTGACGGACCCGCGTCAGCGACGAATGGGTGCGGCGGGGAAAGCGCGGCTCGAGCACCTTGAGGAAATGCAGCACGCCGCCATCGACGTTGGCCGGTACATGGTCGTCTTCGGGCGCAGCGGAACCTGCTCCCAGAGGCGTGAGTTGCTCGGCCGCAGCGTGCGCCCCGATCCAAACTTGATAGGCGAGCCTGTCCCAGAAGAACCGCTCCGACTTTGCCGGCTCGGCCGTCACGATGGCATCGACCTCGCGGCCAAAGGCCGTCTCATATTCGGGGTAGTGCGCCGCGGCGCTGGAGGTGCCGGCGATGTCGGACTGACCAAACAGGATGGTGCGGCCCATCTGTCTGCAGGCACGCGAGGCCAATGGCCCGAGTGCCTGCATGACAAGTTGCGACGGTGGCAACAGGTCGAGGAATCGGCTGTCGAGCGGTGGCTTCACCGCGTGCGGATTGTCGCGCGGCAGGCGGAACAGCGCGTCGCTCAGGCGCTTGAGGATAGTGACCCGAAGACTGCCCGATCCGCCGCGCAGCCAGGAGGCTGCGGCCTGTACCGACAGGCCGGCATGCCGCCGATGGGCGGCAGCCAACAGGTTTGCCAATGCGCTGCTGTCTACGCCGGTCTCTCGGACCAGAAGCGGCTGCCATTGAGCCGGCGCGAGAACCTCGACCTCCATGTCGCCTCGTCAGGCAACCTGTATGAACTGGCGCTCCAGTTCCTCGCTTTGGCGATCGACGCCAAACTTCAGCAGTACCTTGACATCGTTGAGTTCGATTGCCGGTTCTCGATTGTCCTCGCGCGCGGCGCGAAGCAGCGCCTGCACGAGAATGATCTTTGCGAAACCGACGAGACGCCGGTTCGACATCTCCGAATGACTTGTCGAGCGTACGAAGCTGATGCAGTCGGCGAGATGGCCGGCAAACGCATGCTCGAGGTCGATAACAAGCTTTCCAGCCTTTGTGAGCCTGTCGATCAGGCTACGGAAGTCCTTGAGCTGTTCCAGAAGATTGTCGAACGAAAGGTCGGCTGTCGGCGGCGAATGGGTTTCCTGCCAGGCGGCATTCAACAAATTGCGCACTTCTTCGCGCTCGGGCGCTACGGAACGAACCCAGGCTCGCAGCAGGAAGCGGTCGAAGAAGGCGCGCAGCTCGGGCGATGTCGGGATGTCGTTGGTCGCGCCGACCAGGTATTCGAGCCGCACTGGAACGACGTTGCCGCGATCGTGGAACTTGCGTTCGTTCATGAAGGCGAGCAGCGAGTTGAGGATTGCGCTCGATGCGTTGAAGACTTCGTCGAGGAAGACGACACGCGCATGCTGCATCATGCCGGCATCGAGGCGCTCCAGGACGGGCGTGGCTTTCGACAGAGCGGCGAGATTGTAGAAGCCGAACAGCTCGCCAGGTTCGGTGAACTGGGTCAGCAGATACTCGAAATAGGGACGTTCCTTGGCGCCCAAAGCCGTGCTGTTCTTGTCGATCAGCCCGATACGGCGACAGAAGGCGCGCACTAGGCTCGACTTCGCCGTGCCAGGTGGACCTATCAGAAGCAAGGCCTCGCCTGCCGCAACAGACAGAATCATCGCATCAATGGCATCGTCGATGCCGTAGAAACGCTGTTTGAGCTCGTCACCCAGCAACACGAGACTCTTCAGCGTCTGCTTGTGCTCGCCATACAGGGCGACCACGCCTTCACGCTTGAACATGACGAATCGACCCACCCTCTGGCCTTGTGCCGACACTCTCTCCGACAGCTTCCCATTGGCTTTCGGACATCGACTATAGATGGCCAGTTAGAAATGATCTTAGCGCAGAAGATGTACCGGCGTCACCTTGCCAGTCGGCCGCGAGCGTGGCGCTGTCGGTGCGCCGAGCCGCCAGCAGACGATAGCGCGGTGCCGTGGCCACCACCGTGACGGCGATCCGGTCGATCAGCGGTCGGCGATCGACATGCCATCTAGCCATTACACGTGCCATCCATCCTGCGCGGCGAGGCAAGTCGGCCAGGCAACGTTCCGCAGCCTCGGCGAGCAGCCAGGCATCATTGTCGGAGAGGCCTGCCGTCGCCTGATGCCGCAAGGCAGCAGCGAACATGCCGGCTTCGACCTTCCGGACTAAGCCGAAGCGAGGATAGCCGTTGCTGCGGGGCAGGACGAAGCCGATGAGGGTCAGCAGGGCGGTGCTGCCGAAGCGGATGGGCCTGTCGCGCGGGCCGAACAGGACTTCTGCGACGAGCCTTTGGCGAGCGAGCGTGGCGCTTTCTTCGATCAGTACGGGATCCTCGAAGCTGACGCGCGCCAACATTCCCATGATCGCTTCGCCGGAATCCACACCGCTGGGATTCAGACGTGCCCACGATGGGGACCACGCCGGGCCGCGCCGAAGCATCGATGTGGCGGCAACAACCTCAAGCGGCCCAAGCGAGAGAGGCGCATTGGAAGCCAGCGACAGCCGCAGCGGACGGCGAAGAAAACGCTCCGCGCGCCGTCTGCCGAGGGCTCGGTGGCGCGGCGGCAATATCAGCGGGGCCAGGATTTGCGCGTTCTTCACCGACAGTTCAGGTCGTGCCTGGTTCGCGAAGACATGGCGAATCGACTGCAGGGCAAGGTCGCGCAGGATGGCGATGACACGATCGATGTCGATCGCGGCAAAATCATAGACAGGGTCGTTGGTCTTGCTCACGGCTTCGCCTGCCGGCCGGCAAAGGCAAGGAGGCAGGCGAATGCGCCCAGCGTCAGCAGCCAGGCATGCAACGGCACGGGTGGCGGTGGCCGCGGAGCGAAGTCGCCTTCCAGGTACTCCTGCCGTGCAAGCACGCGCCCCTGCGTTGGCCGGACGAGCGCTTCCAGCGCCGCGCGGTCCTGTCCATGCGTATAGGCTTCCGGTGTCTGATCTGCTTCGGAGGGAGACACTGCCGGCAGGAGCATGGGGATACGCTCACTTCGCGTTCCCAAGTTTACCCTTAGCTGGCCTCGCAGCACGGTAGCTGGATCTCCTTCCGGCAAGTCGAACACTCCTTCGAAGCTCGTTGCGTCGTCGGCTCCCGATAGGCGATTGACGGCGATCGAGGGCTTGCCGAAAAGATCGACCACCGCCGACGCGCTTGCGAGGGACGGCCGCGCGGCGCGGTCGCCGACCGCCGTCAGCCGCAGGCGCGCGCGGCCGGCGACCTCTCGCATCTCGATCTGCATCCGGTCGCCCTGTTGCCAACCCGACAGGCGCTCGAGGTGTCGGGCGAGTGCGGTAGTCGCAGCAGGGCCGAGCCAGGCGCCTTCCAGTGCGCCGAGGAAGGCGCCGGTCTCGCCATGCCGCGGGTCGGCCGCCTGCGGACGAAAGGCCAGCACGGGGTCGGCCGGAAAGGCATCGCGGAACAAGTACACTTCGCTTTCGGGTCGGGCGAATGTGATCGCCACGCCGTTGGTGATGAGCTGCGGCGCCAGCGCGGGATCGGCGTGCCGCGAGCCCGGTCTGAAGGTCTCGTTCCTGAAGTTGATCTCCTCGGGCGGCGGATCGAGGAAGCGGAACTCAAAGCGCGGCGGGTCGCTGATGCGCTCGGATACGGAATAGTGATTGCCGTTCTTCGCCGCGCTCCTGCGTAGGTGGGCGCTTCTGGAGGCGTACCGTTCGTTGCCGTATTGTATCTCGACATAGTTGAAGCTGCAGCCGGGTGCGAACTCGACCTGGCTTTCGACATCGCCGTCGCTGAACAGGAAGGCGGCGCAGTTCGACGACGGCAAACTCTGGATCAATGAGATACCTGGCGCTTCGTTGCTGCCGCCCCCGGCGGACAATCCGGCGACGAAGTCGAGCGCGCGACGGCGACCGTCAGGCGCCATTCGCATCGGAGATCGGATCGGCGTGCCCTTCTGGGGGAAGGAATCGATCACGATGTAGTCCTTGTCGCGCATGCGATTGATGATATCGGCTGCGATCTTCTTGGCGGCGACGATCCTGTTGCCGTCCATAGATCCGGAACTGTCGATCACGATGCCAATCGTGCGCGGAGGTGGGTCGACCCTCAGCAGATCGCGATCCGGCGAAACCGGCAGGATTCCCTCCAGCGGAGTCTTCCGATAGGTGCCGATGACGGTCTCGTCCTTGGGGGTGCCGCGCATCGGGCCGTTGACGAAGAACAGGCCGAGCCCGTCGTGCGTCACCGCCGACGCGATGCGGGCCGGCGTATCGGGGTGCAGCTCGCTGCGCGCCAGATTGTCCATGACGACGACGTCGGTGTCGGAGAAATCGAGCGCAGCGCGTGGATCGCGACGCATGATCTGGAAGCGATCACGTGGCAGCCGGTCGACCCAGGGCGCGGCCCCCAGCACCACAATGCGCGGCGGCGCGAGCACCGTCGTGTAGAAGCGGAGGACCTGTCGTTTGCCGTTGGCGCGGCGGAGCGCGGTTTCGACGAACTGCACGCCCCGACCGTCGAAGGTCTGATCGGCTCGCACCTGCCGGGGATCGCGGCCGAGGACTGCCGTTTGCGAGGGCGACGCCTGCCCGCGGTTCCGGTTGAAGTTCAGCTCCACCGTCTCGTCGTCCATGCCGGCAATGACCAGGCGTGTCGGCACGTTGGCGCCGCTGTCGACGACGATAGGTAAATGGCCGGAAACGATACCGAGCTTCGCCGGCGCGGCCTCGATCGGCACGACATCGATGCGCAAGCCGAGTGCTGCCGCCTCGCGCACTTCCGCGGCGGGTGCCGATTCCGTCCAAAGCCCATCCGAGACGATCAGCAAACGGGCAGGGATCGGCTTCGCGCGGGCGACCTGCAGCGCACGCTGCATAGCCTTGCGCGGCGCCGTTGCGTCGGTGTCCGGTCCTTCGAGTGGCCGCGTGTCGGGCAAGCGCTGGAGAAGCGCCGCGAGAGGCACCGACTCGGCATCTACGCGTACTGTCGAGCCGAACAGGATCAGGCTGCCGCGCGCTTCTGTCTGGCCGGCGATGGGCGCCAGGGCACGCGCCGCCTTCTTCAGTTGCTCGCGCCAGCCGGCGATTTCGCGGGTGGCACTTTCCGAAGCGTCGACCAACACGATGACATGCAGTTCGGCGCGCACCATCGTCGGTCGATACTCCGGCGCGCCGGCGGCGGCGCCCAGCGACAGGCCGGCGATGACGGTTGCGAAACCCGCCGCCGCCGCGGGCAGGCCGATCGGCAAGTCTTGCGCTGTACCGTCGCGGCGTCGCCATCGCTGGCGCGTGAGGAGCCAAAGACCGGCGATTGCGACCGCGACGCCGGCGAGGCCCCCCACGAACGTGGCCCATGGTGACGCCGTGCAGCTCACGCCGGCGAAGAGACCTTCGAGCCAGCGACAGGGAAGGAGTGCCTGCAGGGTCACGCCGCAGCCTTGTAGGAAACACCGAACCACCGCTCGGCGATCAACAGGCCGAGCAGCAGTACGATGCTCCATGGCCAGAGTGGGGGCCCCGGGTCTCTGTGCTCGTCCGCTGGCAGGGCCGCGGCGTCGACAGGAGTTATCTTGACGGCCCGATCGTCGGGTGCTCTTGGCACCGCGGTGTCGGTTTCGAGATCTGCTCCCAGGATTACGCTGTCGTCGGCCGCGGTACGACGTACGACGAGCGCCGGTAGGTGTCCGGCCGCTACATGACGGATGGCGTTGAACAACAGCAGGTAGCCCGCATTGCGCACCTGCTCCGATCCGCCGCGCGGTGGTGCGGGAATGATCACCGCGGATGGATTATTGCGACGTGCGACCAGGACGCCGGCTTGGTCGCGTCGCGGGATATCCTCCTCGACGACCCGCATCCAAGGTTCGCCGGGGAAGGGCAGGGCAGCGGGCGCTGCACGATCGATGATCTCCAGATTGACGTCGGCGAGCAGTGGATCTCCCGAGATGAATACGCCGAGCCGTCGCCGATCCCGTCGCTCTTCCAACGGTCCGAGCATCAGCACGGCGCGCCGACCCTGCGCTTCGGCCATCATAGATACAGGCGCGACCAGGATACTGTCGGCGCCGGTTCCGGCGCGCAGCACAGGCGGCCGCGGCGGCTCGGCCAAGCGCCAGTCGAATGTCGGCGCGGTCGTCTCTGGCACGTCGATGGTGAGGCGGTCGTCTCCGGCGTAGGCGTCGCTGCGTTCCAGTTCCACGACGTAGCGGCCAGGCGTCGACGCTTCGAAGAGGATCGGCAGGCTTTCCTCGCGCGTGCTCCAGTCAGGTTCGTGGAGTGGAATGCGCTGGCCACCGGGAGAGAAAACCCGCACCTCGCCGGGCGAGGCCGTGCCGCCGACTCGGCGAACGGCGACGGAGATGACCGGCGGTCCCGCCTGGAAGAGGGGGGTGTCGATCGCGACGGTGGTCAGGCCGATGTTCGGCTGGGGAGTGCCGACTTGCCACCACAGTAGGGCGCGGCCGCGGCCGGCCTCGACGCTGGGCCTGCGCAGGTCCGAGATGACCACGGCGTGCGTCGGCGGGCAGCTTGGGTCCGGGGCCATCGCTTGCGCGACAAGCTGCGCTCCGGTGCCACCGCTCCGAGGTCTCGGCGTCGCGAGTGCGTCGTCTAGCTCTGCGGCGGTCGAAATCTTTACCTCGTGCCCACGGGCATCGACCGTGACCAGCTTCATGCAGACTTCCGCCTTGGGTTCGAGCGCTGCGACCTCCTCGACCAGAGTGCGGGCTAGATGACGGGCCTCGTCGAGGCGTGTTCCGGCACTTCCGGACACTGTCATGCTGGCCGAGGTGTCGATCACCAGGCGTAATCCGACACGGGGGCGGCCCTCCGGCAAAGGCTCGTTTGCGGAGAGAAAGAACGGCGCCGCCGCCAGAGCCAGGATAAGTAGCCGCACTACCAGCCAATGGCTCCTGATCAGGCTAGCGAACGAAGGCCGGACCGGCGCTCTGGAGGCAGGCGACAGTTCGCCGAGGAAACGCCAGGCGGCGACGCGCAGCTCACGACGCGGTGGACGGCGCAGATACCAAAGCAGCAGGGCAACGGCGCAACCGCCGATCACGCCGAGAGCCACCGTCGTACTCATCGCCCCCCCAAGGCAAAGATCTGACTCGAGTGGAGGAACGCCTCGAATTGCTCGCGGAACATCGCTTCGAGATCACTATGCTTGGCCATGTTGCGGGACATCGTCCATTGGGAGACCGCAAGGCCACCGGCCTGTGCGCGCATTCGCTGACGAGCTGCGTGCAGGGCCGTTCCCGCGATGTCGAGTTCGCGAGCCGTCGGGTCGGCCAGCTCGGCACGGCCCGTGAAGGCGCCGAATGGCAGGAGCTGAACCGACTGTTGTTCCAGCAAGGCGCGCTCGACCGGCCAGCCGTCGAGGATGATCAGTGCGACATGGCGATGGGCGTCCTGGGCTTTGCGGATGATGTTGGCGAAGCCCGGCTGGTCGTCGCCAAAGGTTCCGTCGGTAATGACGACGACGACAGCAGCTGGAGGCAGGTGGCGTATGAGATCGCTTGTCGCGACTTGAGCCGGTGCCGTCCAGCTGCGTTCGTCCTGTGGTCGGCCATTCCACACGTCGTCGAGAAAGGAGCGAAAGAGCGTCGTGATGGCAGAGCCGCGCAGCGGTCGCGTCGGGCGGGCGGCGTTTCCGAACAATGGCAGGATGTTGGCCGAGAGCTTGGCCGCTACCGCAAGCTCGCCCAGCGCTTCGACCAGCCATAGGCCCAACTGCATGGTCGGCAGATGTTCTGGCAGCCACATTTCCGCGCGCACGTCGAGCGCCACGATCATGGCGTATTGCTCTTCGGCCTCGTGGGCACGCACGAGGTGATCGAATGGGCCTTTATAGCGAACCGATGCGCGCCAATCGATGTTGCGCACGTCGGTGCCCGGAACGAATTCGCGGTGCTCGCGATACTCCAGTGACTGCCCAGATCGCCGCCGCCGCGAGGGGCCGAGCCCCATCGACGACATCTCGCGCTGCGCCCGGAAAAGCGCGCGGCGCAACATGTCGCGGGAGATCGGGAGTGCGGGACGACTCACGGCTGGCCGCGTGCGGTCGCGAAGCCGTCGAGGATTTGCGCGTAGCCGTCGCCTGCACTGCCGCGCGGAATGGCCAGTCGAAATAGCTTGTGGACGAGATGCTCCCTGACGGTCTCCGCTTCGACCTCGGGCAGGCGATCGGCTTCGCGTGCCTTTTCGAGCCATCCGTACTTGAGCTTGAGTCGGTGACGGAGGACCGGGGCGGCCGCCCAATCCATGCCTGCTGGAATTCTTTGATCGATGCGGGACACGTCGTCGGGAGTGGCGTTGATCGTGGCGTAGCCCTTGGCGGCTGCGCCAAGCTGGATCGCGGCGCGTGGCCCGAGGGGAAAGTCGAGATAGTCGGCGACAAACTGCCGGAGCGCGGTGAGGTTGTTCGCCGGCACCTCTTCGCACTCGGCGAAGCGACCGTTGGTTGCCAGCACAACATTGGAGATGTGGCGCAGCGCGGCCGGCCACAACCGGGTCTCCCGTACTGTCGCTGAAAGGCGAGAGAGCCAGTCGAGCGATGCTTCGCGATCGGGCGTGCGTACATCGACGCCGCGCGGCCCGCTCGTGGCGCCAGCGACGGATTGGCCGGTTTCCCGCTCGACGATCTCGCGCAGGCTATTGGCCGGCGGCATGTTCATCAGAAACTTGAACATGAAGCGGTCGGTTTGCGCTTCGGGCAGTTCGTAGGTGCCCTCCTGGTCAATGGGGTTCTGCGTGGCAATGACCATGAAGGGCGCTCGCGGATCGTCGCCACGATCGCCGAGCGGCAGGCGTCTGGTCTTCCCCAGCACGGTGACTTGTTTCTCGGCCATCGCCTCCAGCATCGCCGACTGTGTCTTGGGTGTCGCTCGGTTGATCTCGTCAGCGAGGAGAATAGACCTGAAGATCGGGCCGGCCTGGAAGGCGAGCTTGGTCACGTCGTTTTCGACCGGCATGAGCGTGCCGGTGATGTCGGCAGGCATCAGGTCCGGCGTGAACTGAATACGCCCACGGTCTTCGAAACTAAGGCCTAGGGCGTCCGTGAAGGCCTTCATGAGGCTCGTCTTGCCAAGGCCGGGATTGGCTTCCAGCAACACGTGGCCGCGTGTGAAGAGAGCGATAAAGAGGCCGTCGATGACCGTATCGTTCCCCTTGATCCTGTCGCCGATCTCGGCCTTTGCTTTGCGCAGACGCTCGATATCTTCCGGCGTCATCAGGTCTTCTTTGGACATTGTGTGGCTTCCTGGCCGATCGGCTATCTATTTGGAGAGGCGAGCAGGCGTTCGACCCATTCCGGCAAGTGTTGACGCGGTTCGAACGGGCGCGTGGCCTGCGCCTGCTTCCGGTCTGGTGTGAGGGACAGGGTGAGGGCAGGCTCCGAGAAGCCTGATCCGCGTTTCGCCAGCAGGTCTTGGGTCTGCTGGATGACGATGGCCGAACCGTTCTCCGATGATGGCGGCATCGCTTCCGGCGCCGATTCGAGTATCAGGTCCGATTCGCCATTTGCTGGAGAGCCTCTCCCGCCCACTTTGATCGTCTCGGTGCCGTCGACCTTGTCTTTTGTTTCCTGTACGCGCCGAATTTGCCCACCCCGCCGATCCTGAGAATTGGCCTGCGCCGATTGCCCTTGTTGTCCTCGTGGATCGCTGCGCTCTCCAGGTCGACTTTGGCTTGGCGAGCCGCCACCTTGATTGGCCTGCTGTGGTAGCTGCGGGTCGCTACCGAGGCCCGGTTGGCTTTGGCCTTGGGCGTCGCTGCGTTGACCGGACTGGCTCTGGCCTTGCGAGCTGCGGCCTTGATTGGCTTGCTGTGACAGTTGCGGACTGCTGCCTTGGCTCGGCTGGTTCTGACTTTGCGTGCCACTGCCTTGGTTGGTCTGCTGCGGAGATTGCGGGCTGCTCCCTAGGCTCGATTGGCTTTGACCTGGGGCGCTGTTGCCCTGACTGGACTGGTTCTGTCCTTGTGCGTTGCTGCTTTGGTTGGCCTGCTGCGATGACTGCGGATTGCCGCTCTGGCCAGCTTGGTTCTGTCCTTGCGAGCTGCCGCTTTGGCCGGATTGCCCCTGGCTTTGTGGGCTGCCGCTCTGGCCGGACTGGTTTTGTCCCCCTGAGCCGCTGCCTTGGTTAGCCTGTTGCGATGACTGCGGATTGCCGCCCTGGCCAGCTTGGTTCTGTCCTTGCGAGCTGCCGCTTTGGCCGGATTGCCCCTGGCTTTGTGGGCTGCCGCCCTGGCCGGACTGGTTTTGCCCCCTTGCGCCGCCGCCTTGGCTAGCCTGTTGCGATGACTGCGGATTTCCGCCTTGGCCAGATTGGTTCTGTCCTTGCGAGCTGCCGCTTTGGTTAGCCTGCCGAGGTGCTTGGGAACTACCACCCTGGCCGGTCTCGTTATGCCCTTGCGAACTGTCACCTTGATTCGCGTGCGGGCGATCGTTCTGTCCGCCTAATTCCTTCGTCTCCTGAGGCTGCGGGCTCCGGGCGGCCGATGTCACGGGAGGAAGTCCAAGGCGCTCCCCGAGTTCGTCCATGTTCCAGTCGGATGAAAAGGCCAAAGCGACGATCATGGCGAGCGGTATGGCCGCGGCGACGGGAGTGCCGAGACCAATGAGGCGCACGATCGGCTCGCCGCTCCAAGAAAGCCCGGGCCGCTGAGCAAGAGAGGGGAGCTGTCCCGCGTTCGACGCCCCGAGGTCATCCAGCGCCGTGAGGATGGGTACGGCAAGCGTCGGTTGGAGACGCAAGGCGCGATCGCGCGCTTCCTTCTCACGCAGATCGGTGCGCGTGGACAGAGCCGAATACTGCCAGCCCGGTTGCGACAGCAGTGGTGGCATGAGCGCGACGAGCGCCGCCCGTGCTGTCCATCTCGCACTGGAAAGGCCGACTGCAACGTAGACCAATGTTATGGAGGCCAAGAGGGAAAGAAACAGGCCAACGGTCGTGGCCCCGAAGATCTGCTGCGCGGCCAACCAGCCTGCGAGCAGCACCGTCGCTACAGCGAAATGCCAGCCCAGCAGCCAGAGGCCCGTGGAGCGGCTGAGGAGACCAACACGGCGAGAGCGGACGTAGTCTCTCGTGCTTGCGCGCTCTGTGAACCACGACGCAGCCATCAATCCTGCAAATGCGGCGGCGCACAGGACGAACAGGATGGCGAGAATCTCGGTCGACCACGGTACTTCGCGTATAGTGAAGGTGAGCGCCGTACCTGCGATGGCCGCCGCCCACCATGTGGGTGGCGGAACGAAGTTCCCGATGATACTCCGCGACATCGATACCGGCGACCACGGCCGCCTCAAAAAACCGACGATGTCAGTGCGCATGGCGAAGCGCTGATTCCCCGATCACCAGGCGAGTCTTCCTCGACGCCTTGGGGGCGCCCTGCATCTCATGGGCGAAAGGCAGGCAACCGGCTGAAAGGCCGACCCCGCCGTTCACTGGTCGATTCCGAAAGTAGCCCGCCAAGATATGCACCCACCGTCCCACGACGGGTATGATTCGCCACTTTCGCATGAGTTGTAAAGGTGAAGGGCGATGCCTTCGGCAACGAAGAAGACCGAGAGATTATCTTGGCTGTGTGGGAGTGACGGGGCGCGGGGGGCATTGTGGGCGGCTCCCGCAACGAAGCCCTGCCGACGGAAACGATGGTATCGCGCCTGCTATGGATGTCTACGCATCGGCCGGCATTCATAGATCGGATGAACCGAGCTTTCCGAGAATGCTAGCTGAGCAAGCAAGCGGCGGAGCTTTAGGATCGCCGACACGCGCGATTGGAGGTTGAGCAGGGATGTTGCGTTGCAGCATTCGTGTTCTCCGAACGCTTGTCTTCCTGACATCCAGCCACGGAAGGCTCTGGAATTCTCCGTCTTTTCCAGACTAAGGGGCGGATGGAAATCGTGTCTTGCCCTAACATTAACTGGCAGACGCGTTCGCAGGGCGAGATGTCGTCGGTTTGTTGTAACTATACGGCCGAGCCGGGCCGGCAAGCTGGCAGTTCGAATATCCAAGCATGTATCCATGATGATCATCCTCATCGGCCTTATGGCGGCGATGTCCGGCTTGCTCATCGGCTACAACACCGCGGTCATCGCACCCGCTTTGGAGTTCGTTACTCGGGACTTCGTCCTGGGCCCGTTCATGCAGGGTGTCGCCGTGTCGTCCGTGCTGTTCGGCGGTTTCGTTGGGGCGCTGCTCGCCGGCGGGTTGATCCGCCGTACTGGGGAGCGCCCGACTTTGTTGGCGACCGCCGTTCTTTTCGCTGTCGGTGGTGTCGGGGCGGCGGTTTCCGAGTCTTTTCTGCCGTGGCTTCTGTGGCGGACTGTCACCGGCCTCGGCGTCGGCGCGGCGACCATGGTGGCGCCCCTCTATGTCAGCGAGACCGTGCCGCCGCGGGTACGCGGCGCGCTGGTGTCGATCATCCAGCTTACGATCACGCTGGGCATACTGGCATCGTACCTTGCCGGAGCCGTATGGACGCCGGCGCAGGCCTGGCAGCCGATGCTCCTGATCGGCGCCGCGCCGGCCGCGCTGCTGCTGCTTATTGCCCTCGCGGTGCCCGAAAGCCCGCGCTGGTATCTTCTGCATGGCCGCAGAGCCGACGCTGAACGGGCGCACTTGCGTCTGAGCGGCGGCCGGGGCGATCCGCTGCCTTCGCAAGGGGCCAACGTTGTGACCGGGAACTGGCGCGACCTCTTCGTGGGACGCAATTTCATGGTCCTGATCCTGGCGACCGGCCTGTTCGCCTTTGCCAATCTGAGCGGGATCGATGCGATCCTCTACTATGCGCCGGTGATTTTCGCCCAGGTCGGCTTCGGCGGGGCCTACGGACCGATCCTGGCGACGGTCGCCATCGGCGTGGTCAATGTCATCGCGACGCTCATCGCCATGGCTTTGATCGATCGCCTCGGACGGCGGCCTTTGCTGATCGGCGGTCTGGTGCCCATGGCGGCCAGTCTGATCGTTCTTGCCGTCGTCCTCGCCAATGGTCAGGGCGCCGGATGGTCGAACGTCGTCGCGGTGGCGTGCCTGGGACTGTTCGTGCTGGCGTTCGGTCTCAGCCTCGGCCCGCTGCCCTACGTTCTCATGTCGGAACTCTTCCCGTTGGCCTTGCGCGGAACGGGGATGGGCATCGCATCTGCCACGGCCTGGGGAGTCAATGTATTGGTATCCCTTACCTTTCCGGTGCTTGTCGAAGCGTTCGGACTGGCGCTCGTGCTCGGTTTCTACGGAGTCATTAGCATAGGCGCGCTGCTCTTCGTGCTGGCGCTGGTGCCCGAGACGCGTGGACGTTCGCTTGAGTTGATCGAGGCCAATCTGGCCAGCGGCCGGCCGGTGCGCGATCTCGGTCTGCCTTTGCCTGCTAATGCTCGAAGCGGTTGATCGCGTACAGTGGGACTGATGAAACACGGTATGGAATCATGACGGCGCCACCATCTTCTTTGATCTCCGATATCGGAGCGACCAATGCGCGCTTCGCGCTGCTCGTGGATTCGCAGATCGTCGCGTCCGAGACTTATGCCGTTGCCGACTACGCCTCGCCGATAGAGGCAGCGCGCGCCTTTCTTTCAGGGCCTGCTGCGGGCCACTCGCCGGACCAGGCTCTGATTGCGGCGGCCGGGCCTGTCGATCGTGGCCGGGTCGCGCTGACGAATGCCGCATGGATTGTGGATTCGGATCGCATTCGCGACGGTCTGAAAATGACCGACGTCGTCGTGCTCAACGACTTCGAGGCGCTCGGTTGGGCGCTTCCGGCATTGCGTCCGGATGACCTCGCCATGCTGGGTACGCCGCGCGCGGGCGGCGGCGGAACCATGGCGGTGATGGGACCGGGCAGCGGCTTCGGATTGGCCGCCATGGCATTTGGCATGACGGGCGAAGCCGTACTGGTCACCGAAGGCGGTCACGCCACCTTGTCCAGCGAGAATCGGCGCGAGGATGCCATCATTGTGGCCCTGCGGCAGCAACTGCATCACGTTTCCGTCGAACGCGTGCTGTCTGGCTCCGGCTTGATGCATCTGTACCATGCCATCGCCCGAGTCGACGGAACGACGGTGCCGGAGCGCGACAACAGCGAGATCGTCGCGCATGCACTGGCCGGCGACTGCGAGGTCAGCCGAGAAACCCTCGAACTGTTCTGCGCTTTCCTGGGAAGCGTTGCGGGCAATATCGCCCTGACGCTGGGGGCGCGAGGCGGCGTTTTCATCGCTGGCGGAATTGCGCCACGCTTCGTCGATTTTCTACGCCGTTCGGCCTTTCGCGAACGGTTCGAGGCGAAGGGCCGGATGTCGACCTATCTCGCCCAGATTCCCACGGCTGTCATCGTGCACGCGACGCCGGCATTTATCGGCCTCGCTCATCTGGCGAGTGTCCGGAGTAGGCCGCGTGCACGTGAGCATGCTTGGTGACGCTGAGGGCTTGTCGTACTTTTTGATCTAGCGGGGGAGACTATAATGACGGCAGACGTACGCCATCTGTCGAATCGGCTGGCCATCGATGGCGGCACGCCGGTTCGCTCTACGCCTTTGCCCTGGGAACTGCCCGGCGCCTACTACATCGACGAGGAAGAGAAGCGCCTCGTCAATCAGGTGATCGATGCGCGCAGTCCGTTCCGTTTCTACGGTCTGGATGCCCAGGGGATGGTCGACCGGCTGGAGTCAGAGTGGTGTTCCACTTTCGGTCACAAGCATGCCTTGGGCGTGAACAGCGGCAGCGCCGCACTCCATATTGCCTTGGCGGCTTTCGGGGTCGGTCCCGGCGATGAAGTGCTGGTGCCGGGTTACATGTGGGTGAGCTGCATGAGCGCCATCGTGCGCACGGGCGCCATTCCACGCCTGGTCGATATCGACGGCAGCTTCTGCATGGATCCGGTGGATCTGGAGCGCAAGATCGGTCCGCGCAGCAAGGCCGTTCTCATCGTAAACATGAGCGGCGTGATGGGACGCAACGACCGCATCGCCGAGATCTGCCGCAAGCACAATTTGAGGCTGCTCGAGGATTGTGCGCAAGCGATCGGAGCGTCGCTGAAGGGCCGTTCCGCCGGCTCGTACGGCGACATCGGTATCTATAGCTTCCAGCTCAACAAGAACATGACGAGCGGTGAGGGCGGATTGCTCGTCACCGAAGACGAGGATCTCTACCAGCGCTGCGTCGCGCTGCATGACCTCGGTTATGCGCGCAACGCCGAGGGGCGGCTCGATCCGTCGGACGAACGCTATCAGTACTGGGGCATCGGCAGCCGCATGTCCGAGCTTTCGGGCGCGATGGCGCTCGCCCAGATGCGCAAGGTACGGAAGATCACGGCCAAGATGCGGGACGCGAAGTGGAAGATCCGCGAAGCCATCAAGGATATTCCCGGCATCGGCCTACGCGAGGTCGACGATCCGGCGGGCGATACCGGGCCGGTCCTGATTACGGTCTATCCGACGGCCGAGGCCTGCCAGCGCTTCGTCGATGCCATCAGGGCCGAAGGCGTACGCGGACCCGAAGGAAGCCTCACCTGCATCACGATGCGCGAGTGGGGCATGCACTGGTACTTCAACATCCCGAGCCTGGTGAAAAAGCGCTCCAACGCCAAGGAAGGGTTCCCCTGGACCCATCCGGCGAACGCGTTCGCCGCCGATTACAGCTACGCCAAGGGCGCGCTGCCGGTTTGTGACGCGATGTCGGAGCGTGCGGCACTGCTGACCGTCGCGTCCGTTCTGTCCGACTCGGACATCGACGACATCATCGCCGCGTTCCGGAAGGTCGGAAACGCCTTTGCCACCTACATGAAGGCCGCCGAGTAATGCATCCGCTAGCTCCCATCCTGTTGAGCGAGGCACGTGCCGTCGCCAATGCTGCCGTCGACTGCCTGGTCATCGGAAGTGGCACCAGCGGCGTGACGACCGCCATCGAACTGGCCGAGCGCGGCCTGAAGGTGGCCATCCTGGAGGCCGGCCCGCTGATCCTGACGGAGCATGTCGGCTCCGGCCCCTTCGCCAATCGGGCGGACATTGTTCCCCAGATCCACGACCTCGTGCGCTTTCGCACGACCTGGACCTCGGAGAATGAACTGGCGGCCGTACAGGCGCGGACGGCCGAGACCAACAACAATGCATGGTCCATCGTCGGTGGGCGAACGGTGTTCTGGGGCGGCTGCACGCCGCGTTTCCGCGACGAGGACTTCGCCGAGTGGCCGTACGACGCCGATGAAATGCGCTCCTGGTACGTTCGCGCCGAGCGTCTGATGGGCGTCTCGGGAAGCGAGGGCGACAACGATGCGCCGCCCTTCATGACCCACGCTGCGCAGGAGCGTCTGCTGGGACGCCTTGCGGCCAAGGACATTCCCGCAACGCATGCACCGTTGTGCATCGATACGCGCTCGGTCCATGGCGGGCGCATGTCGCTCGGGTTCGATTCCTCGGTTTCCCGGCTGCTGCGCTGCAAGCATTTCGGCCGTATCGAGGACGGCGCCCGCCTGTCGCTCGCCGCCGAGACGGAAGTGCTGCAGCTCGTGCACGATGGCAATGTCGTCAGCGCCGTTACCGTACAGGATCGGACTGGGGAGACCTTCGCCGTTCCCGCGCGCCACTTCGTGCTGGCGGGAGGCTGCATGCAGTCGACGCGGCTGGCCATGGCTTCCGGCCTGGCCGACGTCGATCCCCTGGTCGGTCGCTACATGGGCGACCATCTCTTCCGCCAGGCCGTGTTCGAATTGCCCGAGCCGCTGCAGGAGAAGTCTCTCTACATCTTCATTCCGCCGACGGCGAAGCGGCCGTTTCACGCGCAGCTCCAGGGCATGTTTCAGGAGACCTGGTACAGCCCGTTGCACGCGACCTGCTGGCTCGATGGCGACGCCAACGGGCGCTACATTCTGTTCTACTGCTTCGGCATCAGCAAAGCGGAAGAAGCGGGACGCATGGTGCTGTGCGGCGATGGCATGGCGAAGACGGACTATTGCATCGTCAACGAGCGCAGCCCCGGCGATTCGAAGACCCTCGCCGAGATGGCAAAGTTCACTGCCGATGTTGCGGCCGGGCTCGGCGCGAAGGTCGTTCGCACCGAGGAGAATGCCGCGGGTTCGGCGTTGCACGAGTTCGGCGGGCTCCGCATGGGGCATGACCGGGAGACTTCGGTAACAGATCCCGATGGCCGTTTCTGGCGGATCGGCAACCTGAGCTGCGCCGACGCGGCAATCTGGCCGCACCAGGGCAGCGCCAATTCCTACCTGACGATTACGGCCGTGGCGCTGCGCAACGCATCGCGACTGGCGACAGGTATGGAAGCAGGGCAGACGGCGATGGCGGCGCAATAGCGCCGCCTTCTTTGGCGGTATGGTTGAGCAGGGAGACGAGCTGTCGATGGCGTCTGGTGGAGTGGGGGCATATGTGTGGCGCGTCGGCGCAATCCTGATCGCAGCCGTCTCCGCGCTGCTCACCTGCGGGGTCGCGCAGGCCCAGAGGACGACGGCTCCCTCGGAGCCGTGGCTGCTCGGCACCTGGGGAGGGCTGCGCCCGCACCTCTACGAAAAAGGCGTCGACTTCCAGCTCAGCTATGTGAGCGAGCTTGCCTACAATGCCGCGGGCGGCAGCAAATCCCTGGCGACCTATACCGACCAGGTCGCCGTCGGGGCAACGCTGGACCTCGAGAAGCTGATCACTCTGCCGAACTCGCTGTTGCAGATCACCTACACCGAGCGCGCCGGCCGCAATCTCGCCGAGGATGCAGGCCTCGACACGCTGCAGCTCGTCCAGGAAGTCTACGGCCGCGGGCAGACCGTGCGCCTTACCCAGCTCTACCTTGAGCACCGTCTGTTCGGCGACATGCTCAATGTGCGCTGGGGGCGAACTTCGATGGGCGATTCCTTCGCGCTCTTCTCCTGCCATTTCCAGAACCTGACCTTCTGCGGCTCGCAGCCCGGCAACCTTGTCGGCAACTACATCTACAACTGGCCGATCAGCCAGTGGGGTGCCCGCGCCAGGGTGGCGATCGACGGCTTCGGCTATGTCCAGGCCGGCGCCTACGACCAGAATGAGCAGTATCTCGGATACGAGAACAAGCTCTGGCCGGTCTGGTACTCCGGCTCGACCGGCGTGTTGCTGCCGTTCGAGCTGGCCTGGCTGCCGACCTTCGACAATGGCCGTCTACCCGGCAGCTACAAGATCGGAGCGTGGTATTCGACGTCGAAACTGAACGATGTCGTTCTCGACGTGAACGGGGGCTATGCCGCCTTGACGGGCCTGCCCGCGTTGCAGCGAACCGGGCTCTACGGCGGCTTTCTGACCTTCCAGCAGCAGGTCACGCGCAACGGTTCGAGCGACAAGGATGCCGGCTTGAAGCTGTTCCTGAATGCGGCCATCGCCGATGCCGCCACATCGGTGACCAACTTCCAGATCGCCGCCGGCCTCATCTACACTGGCCCTTTCTCCTCGCGGCCGCACGATTCGATCGGCCTTGCCGTAGGCACGACCCAGGTCAACAGCCGGCTCACCGATCTGCAGAACATGCAGAATGCGCTGGGGCTCGGGCCGGTGCCGGTCAGGAACTCGGAGTATGTCGTGGAACTCTACTACACCATTGCTCCAGTGCCCGGCCTCCATATCCGTCCAAACGTTCAGTACATCGCCACGCCGGGCGCGGGCAGCCAGAACGTCAACATTGTCGTCTTCGGTCTCAAGAGTGTGATCAGCTTCTGACGCGATGCGTCGATCCAGCAAACAACGGGTCCTCCCATGATCTACTTCCTGGCTTTTATCGCAGCGATCGCCGGCTTTCTGTTCGGTTACGACGAGGGTGTGATCGCCGTCGCGCATGCATCCCTCAGCAAGGACTTTCCCATGAATCCGCTGGTCGTCGGCTTCATGACGTCGGCGGTGCCGCTCGGGGCGCTGGTCGCGGCGTGCATGGCGGGCCGGATAACCGACCGTTTCGGGCGGCGCTCCGTGCTGATGGCCGCCGCCGCCCTGTTCATGGTCGGCGCGCTGGTGGCAGCCAGCATCACCGCATTGTGGATGCTGATCGGCGCCCGTTTCGTGCTCGGTCTCGCAATCGGCGCGGCTGCCGTCGCCGCTCCGCTCTACATCGCCGAATGCGCGCCGCACGGCATCCGCGGCGCGCTGGTCTCGACCTACCAGCTCGCGATCACCGTCGGCATTCTCATGTCCTATCTCACCGGCCTGCTGCTCGGTGGCGACGGTACGTGGCGGGTGATGTTCGGCCTCGGCGTCGTGCCGGGCGCGCTTTTCCTGGTCGGGCTTGTCTTTCTGCCTGAATCGCCGCGATGGCTGGTCCTCAAGGGTTTTCCCGAGAAGGCCCGCGCCGCCCTCGTTCGACTGCGGGGACCCGCCTGGGACGTCGACGGCGAGCTGGTCGGGATGGTCCGTGCCGCGAAGGAGGAACTCGGCCGGCGGGTCGGCTATCGCGCGCTCCTCGAACCGGCGATCCGGCCGGCGCTGATCGTCGGTACGGGGCTGTTCTTCCTGCAGCAACTGAGCGGCATCAATGCCGTGATCTACTATGCCCCCGAGATCTTCAGCCACGCCGGCTTCGACAGCGTTCGTACGCAGATGCTGGCCACGGTGGGCGTCGGGGCGGTCAACGTGCTTACGACCATCGTCGCGATGTTCCTGATCGACCGCGTTGGTCGGCGTCCGCTGCTGGTGATCGGCTTCTTCGGCGCAGCCTTCACGATGCTGGTCATCGCCGTCGGCGTGATCTTCCCGCAGGCGGTGCCGTCCTGGGTGATCATCGCCATGCTGCTGCTCTACATCGCTTCCTTTGCGATTGCGGTCGGACCGCTGCCGCATCTGCTGATGTCGGAGATCTTTCCGCTGCGGGTGCGTGGTCCGGGCATGAGCATGGCGTCGCTCAGCAACTGGGGCTTCAACTTCCTGGTGGTCTTCGCCTTTCCGCTGATGCTTGCCGGCCCAGGGTTGGCCTTCACCTTCACGGTGTTTGCCGTCATTTGCCTGGGCGGCATCGCCTTTACGCTGACACGCGTGCCGGAGACCACCGGGCACTCGCTGGAGGCCATCGAGAACCATCTCATGTCGGGTAAAGCTCTGGGGGCGATGCGGCGCGAGGAGTCGGTGGCCGCCACTCGAACCGCTTAGGTGGCTGCCGGCCGCCAATGGATCGCACGCGTCGCTTCTCGGCATGGCGACGCGCTGCATCTGTCGACTGACGACCGTTGCCGGCCCGGCCGGCCCGCGAGGGTAGCGCGATGACGACCGTGCGCTTCGTGCTCCGTCTGGTGCCGCTGCTCGCCGCCATCCTGATCGACAGCATCAGCTACACGATCGTCGTGCCGGTCCTTGCTGCCGCGCTCGTGAGCGACAATCCGATCCTCATGACGGGGCAGGGCCAGAGCATCCGCTACATCGTTTATGGCGTTTCCTTGGGTGTCTTTGAGCTGATGATGCTCTACATGGCGCCGGTCCTGGGCGAGATATCGGACCGCATAGGTCGGCGGCCGGTTCTGGTTGCGTGCCTGATCGGCGTGGCGGCAAGCTTCGTGCTGATCGGCGGCGCTATTCTGTTCAGCATCGTGGCCCTTCTGTTGCTCGGCCGCATCCTGGGAGGCGCCATGGCAGGCAGTCAGGCGGTCGCCCAGGCCGCCGCCGTCGACCAGAGCAACGAGGAGACGAAGCCGCTGGCCCTCAGCCTGTGTCTGTTCGCCTCTTCGGTCGGCTTCATCCTGGGGCCGTTGATCGGCGGCGCCATGGCGCATGCCGAGCGGCCGTCCGTGGTCGATTTCACCATTCCGATCGGCGTCACCGCATTGCTTGCGCTGCTGGCCGTGGCGCTGATCCTGATCTGGTACCGCGAACCGCCACGTCCACATGTCCGGCGGATGAGCCTCAAGGACGTCGACCTGCTGATGGGCGTGCGCGGCTTCCGGGCGGCGCTCGTCGATCCGGTGATCCGGCGCATCGTCGTGATATTCGCCTGCATGCAGGTGGCCTGGGGCGCCTATTTCCTGTTCCTGCCCTCGCTCCTCTTCGAGCGCTTCGACGTGGATACCGGCACCGTCTCGCTGATGATGGGGCTCCTCGGCGTAGGATTCTGTGCCGCCTACGGCCTTTGCCTGCCGTGGCTGCAGAAGCGTATCGCGGCGCGGACGATTGCCGCGTGGAGTCTCTGGGGCACGGCTGCGCTCATGGTGGTGTCGTTCTGGTCGCATGATCTCAACGTGCAATGGGCCATCGCCTTCCCCTTGGCGACCGTCGTGTCCATTGCCTACGGCGCCATCATCACCCAGTTCTCCGATGCCGTCGAAAGCGACCGGCAGGGGTGGATCCTGGGAATATCCATTTCCGTCACGGCGCTCGCCTGGGGCAGTTCGTCCATCGCGGCCGGCGTGCTCAGTGGCGTGGACTACATGGCGCCGTTCGTCCTGGCCCTCGTCGCCATGTTCGCAAGCGCTGGCCTCGCCACGATGCGGTCCGTGCAATCGGTTGCACAGCTCAAAGGAGAATGATCGGTGCCGACGCCGAAGTTGATCCATCGCCTCTTCGAAGAGGCGGCCGACCGGACGCCCGAAGCCATTGCCTTGTATGCCGGAGAGCGTCACATCAGCTTCGGCGAACTGGACCGCGCCGCCGAGATCATCGCCCAGGCCATCCTCGCAAGCCGCGGCCTGCCGCCCGACGCGACCCTGCCGCCCGATACGATGATCGGCCTGGCCCTGGGGCGCGGAATCGAGGCGACGGCCGGCGCATTGGGCATCCTCAAGGCGGGCGGCGCCTGGGTTCCGCTCGACCCCTCGTATCCGGAAAGCCGGCTGCAGTTCATGTTGGGGGACACCGCGGCGCCGCTGGTCCTCACGACGCGCCCGCTGCTCGACAGGCTTTCCTTCCTTGCCGAAGCGACAGCCGGGACCCTCTGCCTCGATGAGCTTCTGGCAGCCGCGCCGTCTGACGATCGGCCACGGCCCGTCAGGCGCGATGCCGAGGGGCATGCCGATCCGTTGGCCTATGTTTTCTACACGTCCGGTTCCACGGGAACGCCCAAGGGTGTCCTCGGCCCCCATCGCGCCATGCTCAGCCGGTTCGAGTGGATGTGGGACGCCTTCCCGTTTGCCGCCGACGAGCTGTGTTGTAACAAGACCGCCCTGAACTTCGTCGACTCGGTCTGGGAAATGTTCGGCGGCCTGCTGAAGGGCATTCCCAGTGTCATCGCCGACGACGTCACGGCGCGCGATCCGCTGGCGCTTCTCGACCTGCTGGCCCGCCGACGCGTGACGCGAATCATCGTGGTGCCGTCGCTGCTGGCGGCCCTGATCGATGCGGCCCGCCATGCCGGCACACGTCTCGATGCGCTGCGCTACGTCACCTCGTCCGGCGAACTGCTGCCCAGCAGCCTCGCCCGGCGCATCGACGAACTCGCGCCGAACGCCACGGTCCTCAACCTCTACGGCTCCTCGGAAATGGCGGCCGATGCGACCTGCTGCGTGGTCGGTCCGGACGCCCTCAAGGGCAAGATCGTCTCCATCGGCAAGGCGCTCGGCCAGATGCGCGTTCATGTCCTCGACGAGGAGCTGCGGCCGGTCGCGGTCGGAGAGCCGGGCGAGCTTTGCGTCTCCGGCCCGGGACTCGCGTGCGGCTATCACAACAATCCGAGCCTGACGGCGGAGAAGTTCATTCGGAACCCCTTCGCGACGGCGGCGGAAGCGGACCATGTCCGATTGTTCCGCTCCGGAGATCTGGTGTCGCTGCGTTCCGACGGCGAGATCGACTATATCGGCCGGCGCGATTTTCAGATCAAGCTGCGCGGCTTCCGCATCGAACCCGGCGAGATCGAGACGACGCTCGCCACCCATCCCGCCGTTCGGGATTGTGCGGTGAGTGCGATCGACACCGAGGGCGGACGCCAGCTCGTCGCCTTCTACGTTCGCAGCCCGGATGCCGAGACAACCGATGTCGAATCGTCGGCTCTGCGCGACTTCCTGGGCCAACGGCTTGTTCCTTACATGGTGCCGTCCCACTTCGTGGCGGTGGCCGACGACCTGCCGCGCCTGCCCAACGGCAAGCTGGACCGCAGGAGCCTCCGCCTGCCGCCCGATTTCGACATCCGTCAGGACATCGTCGCTCCCCGGGATTCCGTGGAGAAGGACATGGTCCGCATCTGGCACGAAACGCTCGGCCTCAGGTCGGTGAGCGTCACGGACGATTTCTTCGCGCTGGGCGGGGATTCTCTCCTGACCTTTCGCGTGAGCCTTCTGGCGCGGGAGGCAGGCTATGCGTTGACGCCGCGCGACCTCTACGAGCACCCGACACTCGAAGCGTTGGCGCGCCGCGCCCGCACGGCGCAGGCCCTCGAGATCGACGCATCCGTGCCCGAAGGGGACGCGCCGCTCAGCCCGATGCAGCGCTACTACTTCACCTGGGCTCGCCCGAACCCCAACAAGTTCAATGTCGGGTTCATCGCACGGCTGCCGACGCTGCTCGATCCGTCAACTCTCCGGCAGGCTCTGCGCGTCGTCATCGAGCACCACCATGCGCTGAGATTGCGTTTCCGCCGCTCGGCCGATGGCGAATTTCACCAGCGGTACCAGAGCAGTCCCGACGTATTCGATGTGCCGATCCATGCCTTCCAGCTGCCAGCCGGCGACGAAGGGGCCCGGCTTGCCTTCATCGAAACGCAGGTCGCGCGCCTGCACGATTCTCTCGACATCGACAACGGCCCGGTCATGACGGTCGGGCTGTTCGAGGACCCGGCGGGGACGGACCATCATTTCTTCTTCACGATGCACGAGCTTGTCACCGACGCCATGTCGCTGCAGGTCACGCTGGAAGATCTGCGCACGGCCTACACGGCGCTCGCGGCGGGCCGTCGTCCCGTTTTGCCTGCGCCGACGACGCCCTTTCACCAATGGGTCGACCGGGTCGTCGACTATGCGCGTGGGCCGGCGGCGGGCGCTCAATGGGCCTACTGGCTGGAGCAGGCGCGCGACGTCCATCCGTTTCCCGAGGACGATGCCGATGCGGGCGCCCTGCAACGCGACATCGCTCTCCTCGGCTTCGAGATCCTGTCGCGCGACGAGGTCGACGACATCCGTGGCCGTCTGGCCGGCGGGTTCCAGCCGACGCTGATTCACGCCATCGTGGCCGGCCTGGCGCTTACGGCCCACCGGATCTCGGGCCAGCGCAATCTCGTCTTCCACAAGGTCGCGCATGGCCGCGAAACCTGCATTCCCGGCACCGATGTCTCGCGAACGGTCGGATGGTTCATCACCCATACGCCGATCACCGTGCGTTTGCCCGACGGACCGCTCGAAGGGGCTGCGGCGCTGGCTCGGGTGCTGGATCGGACGGCCGAACAGTATCGCGCCATTCCCGACAACGGCCTGGCGCACAGCGCGCTGCGCTACTTCTCGGACGATCCACGTACTGCCGAACTGGCGCGTTTCGACCAGGTGAAGACGCTCTTTCAGTATATCGGCGACGTCTGGGAGGAGAATTACGACGGGACGCTGTTCCAGCCGACGGCGCCTTCGCTGATGGACCTGCCCGACACGGTCGCCGCCGAAAACCAGGCCGACTATCACCTGCATGTCTACGCCTATGTCATGGACGGCTGCTTCCGGATGAAGCTGTTCTACACGCGGCCAAATCATCGGCGCGAATCCGTGGAGCGCATGGCTTCGCTCATGCGTGAGACGATCCGCGGCATGCTCCTCTAGTCTGCCGCCGGGATTCTACCCGAGATAAGCCCGTATCAGGCGCTCGTCCTTGAGGAAGGATTGCCATTCGCCGGGCCCGACCTCGTGAACGATGCTTCCGACGGCCATGACATAGGCGCGGTCGGTGATCTCGGCCGCGATGCCGACATTCTGCTCGATCAGCAGAAGGCCCATGCCCCGCTCGCGAAGGGCTTTGATCACGAGCAGGATGTCCTTCACGACCTTGGGGGCGAGGCCGGTCGAAGGCTCGTCCATGATCAGTAGGTCGGGCTGCAGGAGCAGGGCCCGGGCGATCGCGACCATCTGCTGCTGGCCACCGCTCAACAGCTCGACAGGAGAGTCGAGGCGCTCCTTCACGACGGGGAACAGCGCCGTCACTTCGTCCCAGGCGAAGCGCCTGTCGCCGCGCCGGACCTTGCGGCCGACCGTCTCCGCCAGAACGAGGTTCTCGCGGACCGACAGTTCGCCGAACAGGCGGCGGTTCTCGAGTACGACGGCAAGGCCGTGCTGCGCGAGATCATGGGGCGGCGTCGCGGTGACATCCGTGCCGTTCTTGACGATGCGCCCGCTGCGCGCGCGCAGGAGGCCGCAGATCGTGCGCACGAGCGTGGTCTTGCCGGCGCCATTCGCGCCGACCAGCGCGACGGCCTCGCCATCGCCGACCTTGAGGGAGATGTCGTTCAGGACGGTGAGGGCGCCGTAGCCGGCGGAAACGGAGATCACTTCCAGCACGATCAGACCCCGAGATAGACTTCGCGGACCCGCGGGTCGCGCTGGATTGCCGCCATGTCGCCGCTGGCGATGATCTCGCCGAAATAGAGCGTGTGCACGGTGCGGGCCACCGTCATCAGTCCCATATCGTGCGAGACTAGCAGGACCGTGATGCCCTGTTCGTTAAGGCGGACGATCCACTCGCGCAGATTGTCGATCTCCTGCGCATTCAGGCCGGACGAGGGCTCGTCGAGCAGGAGAAGACGCGGCTCGCCCACGACCGCGCGGGCGATCTCGAGGATGCGGCGTTGCCCGGCCGTCAGGCTGGCGGCCGGCAGGTCGCGCAGGGTGCCGAGCTGAAAATGCTCGCAGGCGGCTTCGGCGCGCTGGCGGATCTCGCGCATCTGTCCGCGGGCGGCCGGCGTGCGCAGAAGGTCCTGCAGCATCGTCGTGCGGGTGAGCTTGGTGCAGCCCACCATGATGTTTTCGAGCACGGTCATCTGCTCGAAGACCTGGGGCGTCTGGAAGGTGCGCACGAGGCCTGCCGTGCCGCGCCGCTGGATCGACTCGCGAACCAGGGGTGCGCCTCGGTAGGTGATCGTGCCGGCAAGCGGACGGATATAGCCGCTCACGATGTTGAAGAGCGTCGTCTTGCCCGAGCCGTTGGGGCCGATCAGGCCGATGATGCCGCCTTCCGGGACGTCGAACGTGACAGACCGCAGCACGGCGAGGCCGCCGAACGAATGGCCGACCTCCTTCAGGGCGAGGATGGCGTTAGCGGACATGGTTGCCCTGCCGTGCGGCAAGCCGCGTCCAGAGACGACCGAAGGCACCCATCAATCCGTCGGGCAGCAGGACGACGACGGCAACGAGGGCGAGGCCAAACAGGATCTGGTGGATGTCGCCCAGCTTGCTCAGGAACTCCGGCAGGAAGGTCACGAACAGGGCGCCGACGACGATCCCGGGGATGGACGTGGCGCCGCCGATCACCGGGATCAGGAGGAAACTGATGGATCGGTCGACCGTGAAGCTCTGTGTGCTTACGAACGAGGCATGATGGGCGAACAGGCTGCCCGCGAGACTGCCGAACAGGGCGCAGACCACGAAGACCCGTGTCCGCAACGACTGCAGGTCGACGGACAGTGCGGCGGCGGCGGTGCTCGAATCGCGCATGGCGCGCAGCATCAGGCCGCTGCGGCTGTCGACGAGGTTGTGCGCCGCCGCCATGCAGGCGAAGGCCACGATCCAGACGAAGAAATAGTAGCGCGACGGCCGGTCAAGAACGAACCCGAACAGGTCGAGCTTGGGGATGCCGCCGATGCCCAGTGTGCCGCCGGTGAGCCAGTCCCATTCGAAGAACAGGGCGCTGGCGATGGCGCTGAGCGCCAGGGTGCCCAGGGCGAGGAAGTAGCCCGTGAGGCGCAGGATCGGGCGGCCGATCACGTAGGCGAGCGCCATGCTGATGGCGGCGCCGACGACGAAGCCCACGATGCTCGGCAGGCCCATCATCACCGTGCAGTAGGCGCTGGCATAGGCACCGAGGCCATAGAAGGTGGCCTGCGCCAGGTTGACGATGCCGCAATGGCCGAGCAGCAGGCCGATGCCCAGCCCGGCGATGGTGTAGATGCCGGTGAAGACCAGCAGGTCGGCGACGTGCCGCGGCACGACGAAGGGCAGGATCGCCCAGACGACGAGGGCGAGGCCGAGCGTCACGTAGGACGACAGGGGCCGGGAAGAGGTCATGGCCTCAGCCTCCCCGCCGGCCGGCCCGGCCGAGGATGCCGTTGGGCATCAGGATCATGATGACGATCAGCACCGTGAAGGCGACGACGTCCTTGTAGCTCGACGAGATGCCGATGATCGCCAGCGACTCGACCAGGCCCAGCGTCAGGCCGCCGACCGCGGCGCCCAGCGGGTTGGTCAGGCCGCCCAGCACGGCGGCGGCGAAGCCCTTCAGCGTGAGGTTGAGGCCGAGCTGGTAGTCGACCGCGACCAGCGGCGTCACCAGGATGCCGCCCAGCGCCCCCAGCAGGCCGCCCAGGAAGAAGGTGTAGGTGCGCATGCGCGCCACGTTGATGCCGGTGGTCGCCGCGCCGTCGGCGTCGATCGAGGCCGCCATCATCGACAGCCCGACCGAGGTGCGATGGAAGAAGGCGCGGAGCGCGAGCGTGGCGCCGATGCCGATGGCGATCAGCCACAGCGCGTGGAACTGGATCACCGCGTCGAGCACGATCAGCACGCCCTCGCCGAACGGCGGCAGCAGGTAGCCGTCGCGGCCGACGAAGAACAGCGTGCCGGCCGACAGGGTGAGGGCGAGGCCGATGGTCAGCAGCAGGAAGCTGTCCTCGCTGGCGTTCTTGCGCGCCATGTGGCGCACGAAGGCGAGCTCCAGCCCGGCCCCGAGCAGGGCACCGGCCAGCGCGCCGGCGGCGATCGCGGCCGGGTAGGGCCAGCCCGCCTTGGTCAGCAGCAGGACCGTCGTCATCGCGCCGACGACGCTGAACTCGCCCTGCATGGCGTTGATCACGCGGCTGCCCTTGAAGATCGCGGACAGGCCCATGCCGACCAGGGCATAGACGATGCCGTTCGTGACGCCGGCGAAGATTGCCTGCAGGACGAGGCTGAGGGTCATGGCAACTTGGGAAAGCGCGGGTGCGCCGCGGCAGCGCCAGGCTGCCGCGGCGTCTCCGGCGGTTACTGGGTGACGCGGAACGGCGTGCGCGTGTACTTGCCGCCGACCAGCTTCGAGTAGATGTAGCTGCCGACCGGGATGCCGGTCATGTCGTCGGCCGAGAAGTCGTAGTTGGCCAGCACGCCCGAGTACGGCGTCTTCATGGCCGCGCACAGCTTCTCGCCGCCGGCGTCGGGGCCGACCTTCTTGATCGCCGCCGCGATGATGTTCGCGGCATCGTAGGCCGCCGCCTCGTAGTTCTTCGGCGTGCTGTTGTAGGTCTGCTTGAACAGCTCGACGAACGCCTTCTGGTGCGGCAGCGGATCCTCGCCGACCAGGAACTCGGGGATGACGATGTTGTCGGCCGCCGGGCCCATGGCGTTGACGTAGTCGTAGGACGACGAGCCGATGGCCGCGACGATCGGCTGGGTCGCCTGGATCTGCTTGATGTTGCGGAACGGCGTCGCCGAGGTGGCGATGATGAAGATCGCGTCCGGCTGCGACGCCTTGACCTTGGCCGCCTGCGTCGTCGTGTCGGTCGCGCCGATCTCGAACTTCTCGATCGCCACCAGCTTGACGCCGTACTTGTCGGCCATCGGCTTCAGCTCGGCCAGCACGACGTTGCCGTAGCCGGCGTCGTGCAGCACGCCGATCTTGGTCGCCTTGATGTTCTTGGCGTACTCGAGCAGCGCCTGGGCGTTCAGCTTCTGCGGCGGCAGGACGTGCGCCAGGCACTTGCGCTCGCGCTCGACCGCCGGGCCGATGCCGGTGAAGGCGATCTGCGGGATCTTGTTGGCGTGGGTGACGCCGCCCACCGCGACCGTGCTGGCGGTCAGCGACGGGCCGAGCAGCGCCACGACCTTCTGGTTGAACACCAGGTCGTTGGCCTTGCTGAGCGCGGTGTCGGGGTTCGAGGCGTCGTCCTCGACGATGATCTTGAGCGGCCGGCCGTTGATGCCGCCCTTGGCGTTGATCTCCTTCTCGGCGAGCAGGAGACCGGCGCGCTCGGGGCCGCCGAGGCCGGCGCCGGCGCCGGTCACCGAGACGATGGCGCCGACCTTGATCGGATCGCCCGAGGTCTGGGCACTGGCCGGCGCGGTGGGGGCTGCGAAGGCGGACAGGCCGACCAGCGCCGCGGCGCCGGTCAATCGCGCGAATGAAGACAGGGACATTGGCGTTTCCTCCGGATCGTTGGTTCTTTCGTCTTGTTGCTTGTCTTCTTGATTGGCGTGTCGAGACGCTAGATCAGCGGCGGCGGCCCCGCCATGCCCAGCGCGTGCTGGCCGTACAGGGCACCCTGGACGTCGGTCGAGAACATGACGTGGGCATTGGCGGCATGGGCGTCGCGGAACAGCCGCTGCATGGCGTTCGACATGTAGAGGCCGCTCGAGCCGGCGATGCCCATCAGGATGTTGACCGCCTCGAAGCACATCCGCACGGAGAAGAAGGCGTCGCGCCGGTAGCGCAGCTTGTCCTCGTGGCTCGCCTCGCGGCCGGCCCTGGCCGCCGCCATGGCGTGCTCGCAGACGTTCCTCATCATCATGTCGGCGGTGTCGATCCGGACGGCCGCCTCGGCGACCTTGATCTGCACCGTCTGGCTGGCGCCGACCGGCAGGCCGGTGACCGTGGCGTTGCGCTTGCGCGCCGCGCCGACGACGTTCTCGTAGGCGCCCCGCGCGCAGCCCAGCATGATGCCGGAAAGAACGTAGGGGCCGAGCGCCAGCATCGGCAGGCGCAGCAGCGGCGAGGCGGCATTGACCTGCGAGCCGGGGTGCGGCTTGCCGGTCATGGCCCACGCCGAGCCGGTGCGATGGTCGGGCACGAACAGGCCCTTGATCTCGACGTCCTTCGAGCCGGTGCCGGACAGGCCGACCGCGTGCCAGGTGTCGATGATCTCGTACTGCAAGCGGTGCACGAGGGCGAAGCGCTGGTCGACCGGCGGGCCGTCGTCCTTCTCGCGCACCATGAAGGCGAGCATGTTCCAGTCGCAGTTGTCGACGCCCGACGACAGCGGCCAGCGGCCGGTCACCTCGTAGCCGCCCTCGACCTTGCGGCCGCGGCCGGCCGGGAAGACCAGCGAGGTGGCGATCAACACGTCGGGCGAGCCGCTCCACAGCTCTTCCTGCACCGCCGGATCGAAGTAGCCCAGCATCCAGTGGTGGCTGGCGAGATTGCCGAGGTTCCAGGCGGTCGACGGGCAGACGCGCGCGATCTCGGCGCAGGTGTCGACCAGGATGCCGATGTCGAGGTCGGCGCCGCCGACCCGGGCCGGCTGGACCATGCGGAACAGGCCGGTGCGGTGCAGGTCCTTCTCGGTCTCGACCGGCAGGCGGCGCTGGCGCTCGCACTCGCCGGCGCGGGCCGCGATCGCGGGCACCAGCGCGCGGGCGCGGTCGAGCATCTCGGCGTAGCTCACGCCGGTGAACGACACCGGCTTGTCGGGCAACGAGGCCGACCGGCTCCAGTCGGCGGCTGCTGTCGTCCGCATCAGTTCCTCCCGGCGGCACGGTTTGATTGGTTCTCAAAACGATGCGCAAGGAATGCGTTTTGGTCAAGCGACCTAATCCGCTGACCGAATTGACGGGCGGCGAAGCCGTTCGCAATACTTTGGCCAACAAGACGCAACTGGAGGAAACGGCATGGCGATCAAGATCATGGAGATCCATCACGCCGGCGTGCGCATCGACGCCGACGACAGGTCGATGGGCGCGCTCGAGAGCTTCTATGCCGACGTGCTGGGCCTCAGGAAGGACGAGGGTCGGCCGGAGATCCCGGGCATCCCGGGCATGTGGATCAACGTCGGCGAGGTCGGCCAGATCCACCTGATCGGCGGCGACCTGCCGTCACGCTTCGCCCAGGGGCCGGGCAAGGACCCGACGGCGCCGCACGTCGCCTTCGGTGTCGAGAACATCGTCGAGACCAAGGCCGAGCTCGACCGCCTCGGCGCCGACTACTGGTCGCTGAAGGGCGCCACCGGGCCCGATGCCGAACAGCTGTTCCTCAACGATCCGTGCGGCAACCTCGTCGAGCTGCACCAGTACGACAAGTGCCGTTGCCGCCTGAAGAGCCGCGTCACGAAGTAGGCGCGGCGAGCCCGGCGCACAGGAACGGCACGATCTCGCGCACCGCCTGCTCCATGTCGGCGGGATCGCAGCGGCCCTGGCTGATCGCCTCGAGGCGGCCGGGCTGCAGCAGCGTCCAGACGTAGGCGCCCATCATGAAGTAGTAGCGCCAGTACAGCGTGCGCGCCGGCACGCCGGGCAGGGCGCGGCGCACGGCGGCGACGTACAGCGCGTTGGTCTCGTCGTAGATGCCGGCGCGCACCGCGCTCGCCGTCTCGTCGGGATCGGTGAACAGGCGCGCGTGCAGGCGCATCGGCTTGCGCCGGCTGCCGGCGGTCGGCTCGGGCAGCAGGATCGAGCGCACCAGCGCGTCGACCAGCACCTCGAGCGGTACGACGCGGCGCGGGTAGCGCGCCTCGGCCTCGCGCAGCAGCCGGCGGCGGCGCTCGGTGACCTCGCCGCCGATCCGCTGCACCACCGCCTCGAAGATCGCCCGCTTGGAGTCGAAGTAGTAGTGCAGCTGGCCGACATTCATGCGCGCCCGGCTGGCGATGGCGCGCGTCGTGGTGCCGCCGTAGCCCGAACGCCCGAACAGGTCCTCGGCGACGTCGAGGATGCGGCCCGGGACGTCGACCCGTCGCTTCGACGCCGCCATCTCACATCGCCTTCAGCGTCGCCTCGACCCGCGGCTGCGGCCAGCGCCAGTCGAGCGCCGACTCGTAGGCCCGCATGGCGCGCAGCACCTTGTGGTCGGCGCGCGGCGGCCCGATCAGCTGCAGCCCGACCGGCAGGCCGTCGGCGGTCAGGCCGGCCGGCATCGAGGCGGCCGGCTGGCCGGTCAGGTTGCAGGGCAGGGTGTAGGGCGCGCCCTTGGTCCAGCGCGGGAAGGCGTCGGAGTTGTAGAGCGTCTCGACCGGCGGCGGCGCGGTCGGCGTGACCGGCGCCAGCAGCAGGTCGTACTGGCGATGCCACAGGGCGAGGTCGCGGGCGAGCTTCGACTTGGCCTCGTAGCCGCGCGCGTAGTCGGCGAGCGTGAAGGCCATGCCCTTCTCGGCGGCGGCGCGGAAGCCCGGGTCGAGCTTGCCGTGCAGCTGGGTCGGGATCTGGCGCAGGCGCACCGCGAAGCTGCCGATCCACAGCACCTCGAAGCTGTTCTGCAGCGGCTCGATCAGCGGCCCGACCTCCTCGACCGTGGCGCCCAGCGCCTCGAAGCGGCGCGCCGCGGCGGCGACCAGGGCGCGGACCTCGGGGTCGGGCTCGACATGGCCGAAGTCGAGGCTGAGCCCGATCCGCCAGCCGCGCACGCCGTCGTCCAGCCCGACCGTGTAGTCGCGCGGATCGGCCGGCAGCGAGCGCCAGTCGCGCTCGTCCGGGCCGGCCAGCACGTTCAGCGCCATCGCCGTGTCGAGCACGCTGCGCGCCAGCACGCCCTGGCTGATGACGTCGGCGAACGGGGAATCGGCGGGATACTGCGGGATGCGCCCGAAGCTGGGCTTGAGGCCGACCAGCCCGGTATGGGCGGCGGGAATGCGGATCGAGCCGCCGCCGTCGTTGCCGTGGTTGAACGGGTTGACGCCGGCCGCGGTCAGGGCCGAGGCGCCGCCCGACGAGCCGCCGGGCGACCGGGCGAGGTTCCACGGGCTGCGGGTCGTGCCCTGCAGCGGCGAGTCGGTCAGCGCCTTCCAGCCGAATTCCGGCGTCGTGGTCTTGCCGATCAGCACCATGCCGGCATTGAGGAAGCGGTCGGTGACGGCCGCATTCTCGGCGGCCGGGGTCTCGTCGGTGGCGTGGGTGCCGTAGCGCGTCGGCCAGCCCTTGACCGGCGTGGTGTCCTTGATGGTGGTCGGCACGCCGTCGAGCGGCGACAGCGGCCGGCCCTCGCGCCAGCGCTTCTCGGACTCGCGGGCCGCGGCGCGGGCCCTGTCCTCGTCGACCAGGACGAAGGCATTCAGAGAAGGTTGCACCTTCGCTGAACGCTTAAGCATGGATTCCACGTACTCGACCGGCGAAAGCGTGCCGCGGGCGTAGGAAGTTGTGAGTGTGGATGCGGAAAGATAGCTAGATGAATGGTCAGGCATGCGTTTTTTGGTGGTTCAAACTTTGCGAATCCGGTCAACATTATGTTTGTAAGGTCGAAGTCGGCCTTCGAATTCTCACAGTCGAGAGCGTAGAGGAGGAGTGGCCATCATGGAAAGCATCACCGCCATCGTTGCTGCTGGCGCCGCTTTCGGCCTCAGCTTCATCATCGGTCGGACCATGGTCTCGACCCGCCTGGTCGTCGCCCTCATGGGGGCAGCCTGCGGCGTGGCGTTCTCCATCCTGTTCTTCATCGTCACCGTCTCGGTCGGTGCCGTGATGCCCGACCTGTTCGAAGGCTGGGCGCTGGGCGTCCACTTCATCGTGCTCCTGCTGGTGGTGCCGGCCGGCAGCGCGGCGGTCGCGCTGCTGGAGCAGCGCCACCTCGAGCGCATCGAGGCGCAGCGCCTGCCGTTCTAGCCGCGCCTTCCCACGGAATTGCGAGAGAGGCCGCCGCGAAACGGCGGCCTTTTCGTTGGCGGCCCCGTGCCGCTAATCTCCCCGCGTCCGGGGAGGACTGAATGACGGAATTGAAGCTGGGCGCGGCCACGGTGCAGCGCATCGAGGAATCCTACGAGCCCAACTTCGAGGCCAGGACGTTCTTTCCCGACTGGCAGCCCGCGGTCGTCGACCAACACCGGTCCTGGCTGGTGCCGAACCACTACGACGAGGCCAGCGGCTTCCTGAAGCTCAGCGTCCACAGCTGGCTGATCACGATCGGCGGCAAGCGCATCCTGATCGACACCTGCGTCGGCAACCACAAGTCGCGCCCGGCGCGGCCCAAGTGGCACCTGATGGAGACGCCCTACCTCGCCCGCCTCAAGGCGGCCGGGGTCGATCCCGGCCAGGTCGACATGGTGATGTGCACCCACCTGCACGTCGACCATGTCGGCTGGAACACGCGGCTCGAGAACGGCCGCTGGGTGCCGACCTTCCCGAACGCCGAGTACGTGTTCAGCAAGGCCGACTATGACCACTACAGCAAGCTCGACGCCGACCCGAAGACCGGCCCGGTCAACGGCGGCTCGTTCCGCGACTCGGTGCTGCCGGTGGTCGAGGCCGGGCTGACGCGGATGATCGACGGCGCGGCGCGGCTCGACGAGAACCTCGAGATCGCGCCGGCGCCGGGTCACACGCCGGGCACGATCGCCATCAAGTTCGACTCGCGCGGCGACAAGGCGCTGTTCTGCGGCGACATCCTGCACCACGCGCTGCAGGTCTATCACCCGGAGTGGAACAGCTTCGCCTGCGCCGACGCCGAGGGCGCCCGCCGGAGCCGCCGCATGGCGCTGGAGCATTGCGCCGGGTCGGGCGCGCGCCTGATGCCGTGCCACTTCGGCGCGCCCTTCACCTGCCACATCGACCACAAGGCCGATGGCTTCGTGCCGCGCTTCGACGGCGCATTCTGAGGAGGAAACCAGATGATCTACGAACAGCGCATCTACGCGTGCGTGCCGGGCCGCCTGCCGGCGTTGCTCAACCGCTTCGCCACCATCACGCTGAAGCTGTGGGACAAGCACGGCATCCGCCAGGCCGGCTTCTGGACGACGCTGGTCGGCGATTCGAACCAGGAACTGCACTACATGCTGGTCTGGGAGTCGCTGGCCGAGCGCGAGCAGAAGTGGAACGCCTTCGCCGCCGACCCGGAATGGCTGGCCAAGCGCGCCGAGACCGAGAAGGACGGCGCCATCGTCGCCAACGTGAAGAACCAGTTCCTCGTCCCGACCGCGTTCTCGTCGGTCAAGTAGTCAGTCGGCGCTGAGGCCCGCCTCCTTCGCGAGGCGGGCCCACTTCGCCTTGTCGTCGGCCACGTAGGCCGCGAATTCCTTCGGCGTGCCGAACTGCGGGTCGGCGCCCAGCTCGACGAACTTCTTCGCGACCTCGGGCGAGCGCAGCGTGGCGTCGACCGCGGCGTGCAACTGGTCGACCAGCCCCGGCGCGGCGCCGGCCGGCAGGAAGATGCCGTAGGAGATCGCCGCCTCGTAGCCCGGCAGGCCGGACTCGGCGATGGTCGGGATGTCGGGCGCCGCCGCCGACCGCTGCAGCGAAGTCTGGCCGAGCGCCCGCAGCTTGCCGGCGCGGACATGCGGCAGGGCGGTCGACAGGCCGCCGAAATAGACATCGACCATGCCGGCCATCAGGTCGGCCATCGCCGGGCCGCCGCCCTTGTAGGGCACGTGCACGATGTCGGCCTTGCCCATCGACTTGAACAGCTCGAGCGCGAGGTGGGTCGCGCCACCGGCGCCAGCCGAGGCGCCGTTCAGCTTGCCGGGCTTTGCATGGGCCAGCGCCAGCAGTTCCTGGACGTCGCGCGCCGGCAGGTCGGGCCGGACCACCAGCAGCATCGGGTTGATGCCGATCGGCGCCACCGCGACGAAGTCGGTCCGCACGTCGTAGGGCAGGTTCTTGTTGAGCGCCGGCGCCACGGTCGTCGAGCCGTTGGAGGCCAGCATGATCACGCTGCCGTCGGCCGGCGCCTTGGCGACCGCGGCGGCGGCGATCTCGCCGTTCGAGCCGGCGCGGTTCTCGACCACCAGCGAGCGCTTCAGCCGCTCGCCGATACCGGGCGCCACGATGCGCGCCAGCAGGTCGTTGGGACCGCCGGGCGGGAAGCCGACGACCAGCCGCAGTGGGCGGTCGGGGAACTCGGGCGATTGCGCCGAGGCCGGCCGGAGGGCCGGCGGGAGCGAGAGGGCGGCGAGACCGGCCAGGGCGTGGCGACGGCGGAGCAGGCTCATGCGAACCATGCTAGGCTTCGCGCGCTTCGGGAGGAAACGAAATGAAACGTCGTGCTTTGCTGGGCGGTGTGACCGCTTCCCTGGCCCTCGCGCCGGCCGTGTCGCGGGCGCAAACCGCCGTGCCGGGCGATGCGCGGCTGCTGTGCGGCTTCCCGCCCGGCGGCACCGCCGACCTGTTGTGCCGCATCCTCGCCGAGGCCCTGAAGCCCGAGGTCGGCCAGAACGTCATCGTCGAGACCAAGTCGGGCGCGTCGGGCTTCATCGCCCTCGAGACGGTCGCCAACGCCGCGCCGGACGGGCGCACCATCGGGCTCGGCCCGATGGCGGCGTTCTGCGTCTCGCCGGTGATGCCGGGCCAGAAGCTGCCGATCAACGTCGACACCGACCTCGTGCCGATGGGCCTGGTGGCCGGCGTCTACAACCTGCTGGTGGTCGGCAAGCACGTGCCGTTCCGCACCGTGCCCGAGCTGATCGACTACGCGAAGAAGAACCCCGGCAAGCTGACCTATGCCTCGACCGGCAACGGCACCTCGCAGCATCTCGCCGCCGAGCTGTTCAAGAAGATGGCCGGCGTGAACCTGCTGCACGTGCCCTATCGCGGCGGCGCGCCGGCGATCCAGGACATGGTGTCGGGCACGTGCGACATGATGTTCGGCAACATGCCGGAGTTCCTCGGCCAGATCGCCGGCGGCGGCCTCGTGCCGGTGGCGTTCGGCTCGCCGCGTTCCTCGCCGCTGTTTCCCAACGTGCCGACCATCGCCCAGACGCTGCCCGGCTTCTCGGTGGTCAACTGGTTCGGCCTGGTCGGGCCGAAGGGACTGCCAGCCGGCCTCGTCGGGACCTGGAACACCGCGCTGCGCGCCGCGGTCGCCAAGCCCGACGTCCAGAAGCGCTTCGTCGAGAACGGCATGGACTCGCTGATCGGCTCGCCCGAGGACATGAAGAAGACGATCGCCGCCGACCGCGCCAAGTGGGCGGAGGTGATCCAGGGCGCCGGCATCCGCGCCGACTGACCATGCCGCTCGCCGCGACGCCGCACGGGCCGCTGCACTACGAGATCGTCGACCGCCTCGTGCCGTGGACGCGGCCCGGCCTGCCGGTGCTGTTCCACCACGGCATCGGCGCCAGCGCCGGCCTGTGGACCGGCTGGCTGCCGGCGCTGGCCGACGCCCATCGCCTGGTGACGTTCGACATGCGCGGCTACGGCCGCTCGACGATCCCGCCGGCCGACTTCGCGTGGTCGCTCGACCGGCTGGTCGACGACGTCTTCGCGGTCGCCGACGCGGCCGGGCTCGACCGCTTCCACCTGGTCGGCGAATCGATCGGCGGCACCGTGGTGCTGGCCGCCGCGCTGGCGCGGCCCGAGCGGGTCGCCACGCTGACCGTCAGCAACGGCGCCCATCTCGGCGCCTCGATCCAGCGGGTCGAGGCGTGGCGCCGGCAGCTGGCCGAGGGCGGCGTGCGGCAGTGGTCGGAGATCTTCATGCGCGACCGCTTCCACGACGGGGCGCTGAGCGACGCGCGGCGGGCGTGGTTCGCCGCCGAGCAGGAACGCTGGACGCCCGACTCGATCCTCAACGCGCTGGGCGTGCTGGTCGGTACCGACCTAAGCGACCGGCTGGGCGGCATCGCCTGCCCGGTCCTGCTGCTGCATCCCGACGGCAGCCCGTTCATCCCGGTGCCGGTGATGGCCGAGCTTCACCGGCTGCTGCCCGATGCCGAGCTCAACGTGATCGGCCGGGCGCGCCACGGCCTGCCTTTTTCACACGATGCGCGCTGCGCCGGGCTGCTGCGCTCTTTCCTCGACTCCCGCAGAGCGGACTGATATCGACTCTCAACACGTCCGGGGACGGGACGACAGACAACGAAAGAGGAAACGATGAGACGCGTATTGGCTGCCGCCGTTGCGGCTGCGCTCGCCGTGTCGGCGACGCCGGGCTACGCCCAGGAAAAGCTCACCGTGTGGTGGGTCAAGGGCTTCTACAAGTCCGAGGACGACGCCCTGTTCGAGGCGATCAAGAAGTACGAGGCCAAGACCGGCGTGAAGATCGACCTGTCGCAGTACGCGGTGCAGGACATGATCCCGAAGTCGGTCGCCGCGCTCGACGCCGGCACGGTGCCGGACATCGCCTACTCGGACACCTACGACGTCCAGGTCGCCAGCAAGTGGGCGTTCGACGGCAAGCTCGAGGACATCTCCGACCTCATCCAGCCGATGCTGGGACGCTTCTCGCCGAACACCGTCGAGACGGCGTTCCTGTTCAACGACAAGGCCAAGAAGAAGGCCTACTACGCCTTCCCGATCAAGCAGCAGACGCTGCACATCCAGTATTGGAAGGACATGCTGGCCCAGGCCGGCATCAAGGAGAGCGAGATTCCCGGCACCTGGAAGGAGTACTGGTCCTTCTGGTGCGACAAGGTCCAGCCGGCGGTGCGCAAGGCGACCGGCCAGCGGGTCTACGGCATCGGCAGCCCGATGGGCGTCGAGTCGACCGACTCGTTCCAGTCGTTCCTGAGCTGGGTCGATGCCTACAACGTCAAGCTGGTCGACGATTCCGGCAAGCTGCTGGTCGACGACCCGAAGGTGCGGGCCGGTCTGATCAACGCGCTCAAGGACTACACCGACGTCTACGTGAAGGGCTGCACGCCGCCCTCGTCGACGACCTGGAAGGACCCCGACAACAACGTCGCCTTCCACAACCGCACGACGGTGATGACGCACAACTACACGATCTCGATCGCCGCCAAGTGGCTGGACGACGCCAACAACCCGCAGCTCACGCCGGAGCAGCGCGCCGCCGGCCGCAAGGCCTACGACGAGCTGATCGCCACCTCGGGCTTCCCCAAGAAGCCGGACGGCACGCCGATGGTCTACCGCGCCGCGGTCAAGGTCGGCGTGATCTTCCAGGAGTCGAAGAACAAGGCACGCGCCCGCGACTTCCTGAAGTTCCTGATGGAGGAGGAGAACCTCCGCCCGTACGTCGAGGGCGCCCTCGGCCGCTGGTTCCCGGTCACCAAGGAGAGCCAGAAGAGCGCGTTCTGGCAGGCCGATCCGCACCGCAAGGCGGTTTACGACCAGTTCATGGCCGGCACGCTGCCCTTCGAGTTCACCAAGAACTGGAAGTTCACGATCCTCAACAACGAAAACGTCTGGGCCAAGGCGATGAACCGCGTGGTCAGCGAGAAGGTCCCGGTCGACAAGGCCGTGGACGAGATGATCGTGCGCATCAAGGAAGTCGCGAACTGATCGCGGCTCCGCGCCTCGCATGACCGCGACCGCCGTCGACACCGAGACCCGCCGGGAGCCTTCCCGGCGGGGTCTTTTTTCGCTCTCGGCCCGCCAGGCCTGGGGGCTGATCTTCGTCGCGCCCTACGTCGCGATCTTCGCGGGCTTCGTCGTCTTCCCGGTCGGTTACAGCTTCTGGCTGGCGCGCGATCCGCAACTCTACATCCAGCTGGCGGCCGACCCGATCTTCGCCCGCACCGTCGTCAACACGCTGGTGTTCCTGATCGTCGCCATCAACCTCAAGATGGCGATCGCGCTGTTCCTGTCCGGCTTCTTCACCAACCGGCGCTGGTGGGTGAAGGTGCTGGCCGTGCTGTTCGTGCTGCCGTGGGCGGTGCCGTCGATCCCGACCATCCTGTCGGTGCGGTTCATGCTGAACCCCGAGTGGGGCGTCGTGAACCAGCTGATCTTCCGCCTGACCGCCGAGGACGGGCCGAACTGGCTGAACGACCCGACGCTGGCGCTGTGCCTCGCCATGGCCGTCCACATCTGGAAGTCGCTGCCGTTCTGGACGCTGATCCTGCTGGCCGGCCGGCTGGCCATCCCGCACGAGCTCTACGAGGCCGCCTCGGTCGACGGGGCGGGCGGCTGGCACCGCTTCCGCTACATCACGTGGCCGTCGATGAGCACGCTCTACGCGACCTGCACGCTGCTCTCGATGATCTTCACGGTCGGCGACTTCAACAGCGTCTACCTGCTGACCGGCGGCGGCCCGGCCGACCTCACCCACGTGCTGGCGACGCTCGGCATCCGCTACCTGCGCCTCGACCAGGTCGGGCTCGCCATGGCGACCATCGTCTGCGCCCTGCCGCTGATCCTGCCGCTGGTCTGGGTGCTCATGAAGCGGCTGTCGAAATGAACTGGAGCCCCCTGAACTGGAGGAAGATCCGGCGCGAGGCCGGGCTGGAGGCGGCGCTGCTGCTGGTCGGCATCCCGCTGCTGCTGTGGACGCTGATCCCGATCTACCACATGGTCCTGTTCGCGATCTCGCCGAAGGACGCGGCGTTCTCGGGCCAGCTCTGGCCGACCGACCCGACGCTGCGCAACTTCGCCACCGTGATCGGCCAGCGCCACCACTTCCTGAACCACTTCTGGCTGCAGATGTTCAACTCGCTGGTGATCTCGGTGGGCACCGCGGCGATCACGCTGGGCGTCGCGACCGCCGCGGCCTTCGCGATCAGCCGGCTGCGCTTCAAGGGCGGCCGGGTGGTGATGAACCTCGCGCTGCTGACCTACTTCATCCCGGCCGCGTTCCTCGCCGTGCCGATGTACAAGACGATGGGCATGTACGGCCTGCTCAACAACGACTGGTCGCTGGTGCTGGCGATGGCCACCATCTCCTCGCCCTACGCGATCTGGATCCTGCGCCAGGCCTCCGACAAGCTGCCGCAGGAACTCGACGAGGCCGCGATGATCGACGGCGCCTCGCCGTTCCAGCTGTTCCGCATGATCTACCTGCCGCTGATGGTACCGTCGATGATCGCGGTCGGCACCTACGCGCTGCTGCTGGCGTGGAACGAGTACCTCTACGCCTTCCTGCTGCTGTCGAAGGACACGGCGATCACCCTGCCGGTGGCGCTGGGCAACTTCCTGTCGGCCGACGATTCGCCGTGGGAGCTGCTGATGACCGCCGGCTTCCTCTATGCCCTGCCGCCGGCGCTGATCTACTACGCCTTCCGCAGGTTCATGTCGTCGGGCCTGACCGCCGGCGCGGTCAAGGGCTAGGCGGAGGTCAGGCGCGGGCCGCGACGGTGCCGGCCAGCGGCACCGCGGTGGCATGCGCCGCCAGCCGGGCCCGGTCGTGCTCGGGCCGGATGAACAGCAACCCGACCAGGCCGCCGACCAGCAGCAGCACGCCGAGGATGACGTAGCTCTTCTCGTAGCCGGCGACCGGCGAGGCGGCCTGCTGGATCACGGCGCCCATCGCCAGCGGCGCGATCACCCCGGCCAGCGTCACCAGCGAGGTGACGATCGCCAGCATCGCCGCGCGCTGCGGCTGCGGCGTCAGCTCGCTGACGATCATCGGCGTCACGACGTAGATCGTGCTGCCGATGGCGGCGCCGACGACCAGGGCTGCGACCTTGAGGCCGGGCGTCGGCATGCTGCCGACGAATGGCAGGATGCAGCCGCCGATGAACACCGTGGCGGAGGCCAGCGCGCCGCGCGACAGGCGGCTCGACACGCCGGCCTTCTTGAGGCGTTGCGACAGCCAGCCGCCGGTCAGCACGACGACCATGCCGAACACCCACGGCAGGATGGTGAGGTTGCCGCCCACGGTCTGGCTGTAGCCCAGTCCGTCGACGAGGTACGAGGTGAACCAGGTGAGGCCGAGCGCGAGGCCCCAGTAGCTGGCGAAGCCGGCGGCGCAGGCGGCCAGGATGGTCGGGCAGGTGAGCAGGCGCCAGTAGGAGATGCGCTCGACCATGCCCTCGGCCAAGGTGTGCGGCTTGTCGACCAGCGTGCCCTCGCGGCCGAACACCAGCCACAGCGCGACCCAGCACAGGCCGGCGATGCCCAGCGCGCCGAACGCCCAGTGCCAGCTGTAGGTGACGATGATCCAGTTGAGCGTCGGCACGGCGACGATCACGCCCAGCGCCGAGCCCTGCGCGATGATCGCGGTCGGCAGGCCGCGCAGGTGGTCGGGGAACCACTTGTAGATCGAGTGCAGGGCGACCGGGTTGGCCGGGCCCTCGCCGGCGCCGAGCACGATGCGGCAGGCGATCAGCAGCTCCAGCGACACCGTGCCCAGCATCGGGAACTGCACCAGCGACCAGATGATCGCCATGACCAGCAGCGTGTGCCGCGTCTGCACCCGGTTGGCGATGAAGCCGACGATCACCGCGGAGATCGCGAACAGGAAGAAGAACGACGAGCCCAGCAGGCCGAACTGCTCAGGCGTCAGGTGGAGGTCGGCCATGATCGGCCGCGCGGCGAGGCCGACCACGACCTTGTCGGCGAAGTTGATCAGCATGAACAGCAGCAGCAGGGCGGTCATGCCCCAGGCGCCCTTGAGCGGGCGCTGGTCGGTCGTCATCGCGGGCGTTTCCTTTTTTCTCGCCCGTTGGCCGGGCCTGCGCCGGCATCAAACAGCAGTAATTATGCGTATTCAACCGCGACGTATTTCAGTCGTCCTGCATGCCTTTCAGGGCGTCGCGGCGGCCAGCGTCATCGCGCCGTCGCCCATCACCACCAGCGCGGCCCAGAAGCGGGGATGCAGCAGCGGTCGCGGCGTCGGCCCGTCGAGGTGGCGCCGCTGCGCGAGGGCCAGCGCGTCGGCGATCGCGACGCCGCCCCCGCTGCCCCCGCCGCGCGCCGCGGCGAAGGTGGCGACGATGGTGTCGCGCGCCAGCGCGCTGTCGACCGGCCACAGGGCGGCGATCGTCGACGGCACGCCGGCCAGGGTGAAGGCGGTGGCGAGGCCCTGGATGCCGCGATCGCCGAGCAGGGGGTCGTGGCGGGCGGAGTTGCAGGCCGACAGCACGACCAGCCGGGCGCGCAGCGGCCAGGTGGCGATCCGCGATGCCGGCAGGAAGCCGTCGCTGCCGGCGGCCGCGGTCAGGACGAGGCCGGGCTCGGCGAGGTCGGGCAGGTCGTGGCGTGTCAGGCCGTGCGTCGCGAAGTGCAGGATGTCGTAGTCCCCGGCGGGGGCCTCGCCCAGCCGCTGCTCGGTGGCGTCGGCGCGGCGCAGCACCCGCGCCCGGTCGGCCGGGAACAGGCCGGCCACCGCCTGCAGTTCCTGCGAGGCCTCGGGCAGTTCGGGCAAGGCGCTGCCGATCACCGGCGCCGCCAGCACCGGGTCGCCGACGCCGAGGTAGTCGAGGCGGGCGGTGCGCGTGCCGGCGAGCCGGCGCGCGGCGAGGAAGGCGCTGATCGAGGTCTCCTGGACGAACGCGAGGTCGCGCACGCGCCAGTGCGCCGCGCGCAGGTCGTGACGGTCGCCGAGCAGCGGCGGCGGCTCGGCCAGCAGGATGCCGGGCGGCAGGCGCTCGAGGCCGCGCGGCGGCACGTGGTGGACGCGCCGCGCCCCGTCGAGACAGGGCTCGAGGTCGCCGAGCAGGATGCGGTGCAGCCGGACGGCGGCCGCGACCGGGAACCGGCGGTCGTCGTCGGGCGACGGCGGCTCGTCGGACAGCAGGGCGGCGACCAGCCGCCGGGCCTGCGCGAAGTCTTCGTTGTCCATCGGTTCCGAGCGCGCCATCGCCCGGTCGCGGCGCAGGCAGACCTTGGCGAGCTGGCCGTCCAGCATCGGCACGTAGAACAGCAGGGCCTCGTCGGGCTGCAGCCGGTGCTGCAGGGCACGGATGCCGACCCGCTCGCCCTCGGGCTGGCCGCCGGGCGGGGTGACCAGGGCGGCGCGCAGGCTGGCCTGGCGCCGGGTGAAGTCGCCCGCCGCAGAGACGATCGCGGCGCGGTCGGCGGCCGTGCCGGGCGGTCCGAGCAGGCGCCGGCCGAGCGCCTCGAGCGCCGCGGTCTCCCAGTCGATGCGCTGCAGGTCGGTGACGTAGAGGCCCTGCACGGCGCGGCGACCGGCGTCGGTGCGATAGCGGGCCAAGGCGGCCAGCGTGTCGTCGGACCGCGAGTGCAGCGAGCGCGCCAGCACGACGTGGACCCCGAGCAGCAGGCCGAGATCGGGTGACGGCGCGGCGATCGTTGCCGTCGCGGCGATCTCGAGCAGCAGGCGATCCGGCCACGACGGCAGCGGCGAGGCGAAGACCGACTGGCGATGCAGCCGCTGCAGCGTCGCCAGCCGGCGATGGGCGGCCTCGAGAAGGCTGGCCCGGGCCCCGGGCTCGCCGCGGCGCAGCCGGTTCACGCTGGCGGCGAGGCGGGCGAAGGCCTCGGCCTGCTCGCGATCGTCGTCGTGGGTCGTCCAGTCGATCGGCTGCTCGAGCAGCGCCCGCCAGCCATCGGTCCCGAGGCGCGCGCCGTCGCCGTGGATGAACTCCTCGGTCACGGCGAACCAGAACTCGGTGGCGTCGGCGAAGCGGCCGCGGGCGTGGATCCCGGCGCGACGCTCCGCCAGCGGGTGCAGGAGCAGGAACGCGCGGGCGACGTCGCGCTCGCCGGCCAGCGTCTCGAGGACGATCAGCTGCGAGTAGGCATCGGCCCGCATCGTCTCGCGGACGCCGGGCTCGAGCTGCAGGTCGTCCAGCCGATCGACCAGGCGCAGCAGGTCCTGCGACGCCGCCCGCGGATCGCCGCGATAGCCGTTCAGCTCGGCGCGCAGGCGCAGCAACTGGACATACTGCAGGCTGGCGCGCGGCACCGTCTCGAACAGCGTCTCGGCCGCCACGAACAGGCGCAGCGCCCGCTCGGCATCGTAGTTGGCGACGTGCTGCCGGATGATGCGCAGCACCAGCCCGGTCGCGGCGTGGCGTTCGTCCTGGAAGGACAGCGTGGTCGCCAGCGCGCGGTCGAGGTAGCTGCGCGAGAGGGCGAAGTTGTTCGCCCGGCGCGCCTGCTGCGCCGCCAGCAGGGCGAACTCGGCGTACAGCACCGGGCGCGACAGCGGGGTCGCCAGCGCCTTGGGAATGCCGGTCTCCGCCAGCCGGCGGGCGCCGCGATCCTCGCCGATCGCGGCGCTGAACCACGCCGTCAGCAGGATCAGCGCGCCGGCCGTCTGCGGGTAGACGCGCTCGGGCGTGAACTCGAGGACGAGCGGCAGGCCGAGCACTGCCGCCGCGCAGTCGGTCGATTCGAGCGAGAGGCAGGTCATGGCCGCGAAGAAGAACCACGATTCGTGCTCGGCCGGCGGCAGCGTGGCGAATCCCGAGACCAGCGCGGCGGTGACGTCGAGGGTTCGTCCCGCGGCCAGCATCTGCGCGACGCCGCCGGTCGCGGTGGCCAGGGGCTCGTCCTGGCCGGCGGCAGGCGGGGCGCGGGCCAGCACGAGCCCGGCGAGCAGCGCCACGACGACGAGCAGGCGGCGCGCCGGCGGCCGCTTCACGGCTTCTCCCTCATGGTCGCCCCTTCATGGGCGCATCGTCAGCAGGAAGAGCCGTTCGCCGGGGCGTGGCGAGACGCCGAGGGCCGCCCGCAGCTCGACGGCGCGCGGGTCGTCGAGGTCGTACAGCCGCACCGGCAGGCGCGTGCCCTCGGGGCTGGTGTCGGCGCGGGCCCGCAGCGCGGCGTCGACCAGCACGCGCGTGGGATCGCGGCGCGGGCCGAGCGGCAGCACGGCAGCGGCGTCGGCCGCCGTTCCGTCGCGCGCGCCGTCCGCGACCAGGCGCTTCACCGCGTCGGCCGGGATCTCGAGGTCGCGAAAGCGCCGCTCGCCGACCGGCACGGGCGCGCGTTCGCCGCCGCGCATCCGGATGTCGGTCGGTTCGAACAGCGCGCCGCGGTCGCCGATCGACACCAGCGCGACCTGCAGCGGCGGTTCGCCCCGCATCGCCTCGCGCAGCAGCGGCACGCCGCCGATGGCCAGCACCGAGGCGAGGACCAATCCACCGGCCAGGCCCCCCGCCAGCGAGGGCCAGCGCCACGGCCAGACGCTCCAGGGCGGTCGACCGGGCAGGGCCGGGGGTGGCAGGGCCACGCGCCCGGCCGGGGCGGTCATGGTCGCGGCGGCAATCGTCGCGGCGGCCAGCGGGGGCGCCGCCGGCCCGCGGCCCGCGAGGTCGAGCAGGCGTCGCTCGAGCAGGCGCTCGGCGGCCAGCACGTTGCGTCTCACCAGCGCCGCCACCATCGCCGCGGCGGGACCGTCCGGCGCCAGCTGGCCGGAAGCCCAGTCGTCGAGCAGGCGTTCCTCGTCGGGCGCCAGTGGCGCCCAGCCCTGGCCGCCGTTGCGCAGGATGCTGAGCATCACGGGGTCTTCGGGAGGTGCCGCATCGTCGCGATCCGGGGGCCCTACCGGCGTGCAGGATTTTCTCATTTGTAGGGAAGACGGTGCCGGGCGGCCCGGCGTTACGCCGTGTCGGGAAAGAATTCCGGGGCGCGGCGGCGGACCTCGGCAAGGTACCGCGCCTGCGCGCGCGACATCGCGGTCCGCAGGGTGCCGGGCGCCAGGTTGAGCCGCCCGGCGATCGTCTCGTTGTCGAGGTCGCGGTGCAGGCGGTCGCAGACCAGCCGGCGGTCGCGGCTCTCCAGGGCCGACCACGCCTGCAGGCCGACCTTGCGGAGGTCGCGCAACTGGGTGGCGGCGGTGACGGTCTCGTCCTGGCCGCCGGCCAGCGGTTCGAGTTCGAGCGACCCGCCGACCGCCTCCTCGCGGAAGCGCCGGCCGCGATGCACGTCGGTGACGAAGTTGCGGATCACGCGCGACAGGTAGACGGGCAGGGAGGTGCCGCGCTGCCACAGGCGCAGCGGGCGGTAGCCGGTGCGGACCAGCCGCTCGAAGAAGGCCTGGAAGATGTCGTCGGCCTCCTGCCCGCCGGCCCGCGCCCGGATGCAGTGGTAGATCAACTGGCCGTGGCGCTGGTGGAAGGCTTCGACGGCGCCGGGGGCGCCCCGCAGCACGCTGTCCACCAGGTCGAAGTCCGACTCGGGGGCAGGCAGGGGTTCGTTGCGGGACACACGGCACTCCAGGGCGATACAGCCGGAGTGTATGGCACATCCGATAATTGTAAATCGTAACAGATCACAACCGTTGTGCAGCTTGATCGCGACAGCATTCGCGCAAACAAAAAGGGCGCCCGCAGGCGCCCTTTCCGTTCGATCCCGGCGGGACCGCGATCGGTCTACTTCACGAACGGGCACTTGCCCTCGGCCATCGGCCGGTAGGCCTTGTCGCCCGGCACGGTGGCGACCAGCTTGTAGATGTCGTCCTTGCCCTTCGACTCGGCCGGCGACTTGACCTCGAACAGGTACATGTCGCGCACCAGCCGGCCGTCCTCGCGCAGCTTGCCGTTCTTGGTCATGACGTCGTTGACCGGCATCTCGCGCATCTTCGCCATCACCGCCTTGGCGTCGTCGGTGCCGGCGGCCTGCACGGCCTTGAGGTAGTGCAGGGTCGAGCTGTAGACGCCGACCGTCAGCATGCTCGGCAGCTTGTCCTTCTTGGCGCGGTAGCGCTTGGTCCAGGCGCGGGTCTCGTCGTTGAGGTCCCAGTAGAACGCCTCGGTCAGCACCAGGCCCTGCGCCACCGGCAGGGTCAGCGACTGCACGTCGGTCGCGAACACCAGAAGGCCGGCCAGCTTCTGGCCGCCCTTGGTGATGCCGAACTCGCCGGCCTGCTTGATCGAGTTGATGGTGTCCTGGCCGGCGTTGGCCAGGCCGATCACCTTGGCCTTCGAGGCCTGGGCCTGCAGCAGGAAGGACGAGAAGTCCTGCGTGCTGAGCGGGTGCCGGACGCTGCCCAGCACCTTGCCGCCGGCATCCTTAACGACCGCGGTGACGTCGCGCTCGAGCGCGTGGCCGAACGCGTAGTCGGCGGTCAGGAAGTACCACGAGTCGCCGCCAGCCTTGACCATCGCCTCGCCGGTCACGTGCGCCAGCGCGTAGGTGTCGTAGACCCAGTGGGCGCCGGTCTCCGAGCAGGCCGGGCCGGTGAGGTCGGCCGAGGCGGCGCCGGTGTTGATGTCGATCAGGCCCTTTTCCTGGGCGATCTTGCGGACCGCCAGCGCCACCGACGAGGTGCCGAGGCCGGTGATCATCTTGACGCCGTCGACGTCGTACCAGCGCCGGGCGATCGACGCGCCGACGTCGGGCTTGGTCTGGTGGTCGGCCGAGAGGATCTCGATCGAGCGGCCGAGCACCTTGCCGCCGACATCCTCGACGGCCATCTGCATCGCCTCGACCTCGCCGGCGGTCAGGTCGCCGTAGACGCCGGAGAAGCCTTCCATCACGCCGATCTTCAGCGGCGGCGGCGTCTGGGCGTGCGCGATGGCGGCCAGGCCGATCGCGGCGGCGCCGGCCAGCGCGACGGCCGTGCCGGCGTACCGGGCAGTGGTTGAAACTTTCATACGATAGTCCTCCCGAAGCGGTTCTTCCCCCCGCAAGGGCCGAAATCTAGCGACAGGCGGTGCCCGACGCCAGTGCTGGACAGCGACCAAATCCTTCGATTTATTCGCATCCAGCAGGGGGGTTGATGGCTGAACAAGAGACAATTCTCGAAGCCAGCGGACTGACCAAGGAATTCAAGGGATTCGTGGCGGTCAAGAACGTGAATTTGCGGGTCAGGCGGCACACGATCCACGCGTTGATCGGGCCGAACGGCGCCGGCAAGACGACGTGCTTCAACCTGCTGACGCACTTCCTGACGCCGACCGCCGGCCGCATTCACTTTAACGGCCGCGACATCACCGGCAGTTCGCCGGCGGCGATCGCCCGCCTCGGCCTCGCGCGCTCGTTCCAGATCTCGGCGGTGTTCCCGCACCTGTCGGTGCGCGAGAACGTCCGCGTCGCGCTGCAGCGCAAGCTGGGCAACTCCTTCTACTTCTGGCGCTCCGAGCGGGTGCTGGCCGAGCTCGACGCCCGGGCGCTCGAGCTGGTGGCGGCGGTCGGCCTCGAGGCCTTCGCCGAGCTGCCGGCGGTCGAGCTGCCCTACGGCCGCAAGCGGGCCCTGGAGATCGCCACCACGCTGGCGCTCGAGCCCGAGATGATGCTGCTCGACGAGCCGATGGCCGGCCTCGGCCAGGAGGACATCAAGCGCATCGCCACCCTGATTCGCACGGTGTCGAAGAATCGCACCGTGCTGATGGTCGAGCACAACATGTCGGTCGTCGCCGACCTGTCCGACATGATCACCGTGCTGGCGCGCGGCGAGGTCCTGGCGGAAGGACCCTACGCGTCGGTGTCGACCAACCCGGCCGTCGTCGAGGCCTACGTGGGGACGGGCCATGGCTGAGCCACTGCTGAAGGTCGACAATCTCCAGGCCTGGTACGGCGAATCGCACATCCTGCACGGCGTCGGCTTCGAGGTCGGCAAGGGCGAGTTGGTGACGCTGCTGGGCCGCAACGGCGCCGGCAAGACCACGACCCTGCGCTCGGTCATGGGCATCGTCGAGAAGCGCGCCGGGTCGGTGACCTTCGAGGGCACCGAGACCGTGGGCCGGCCGTCGGACATGATCGCCCGCCTCGGCATCGCCTACTGCCCCGAGGAGCGCGGCATCTTCTCGAGCCTCAACGTCGAGGAGAACCTGCTGCTGCCGCCGGTCATCCGGCCGGGCGGGCTGAGCCTCGACGAGATCTACAAGCTGTTCCCCAACCTGCACGAGCGTCGCAAGAGCCAGGGCACCAAGCTGTCGGGCGGCGAGCAGCAGATGCTGGCGATCGGCCGCATCCTGCGCACCGGCGCGAACCTCCTGATGCTCGACGAGCCGACCGAGGGCCTCGCCCCGGTCATCGTGCAGCGCATCGGCGAGATCATCCGCCAGCTCAAGTCGCGCGGCTTCACCATCCTGCTGGTCGAGCAGAACTTCCGCTTCGCCGCGGCGGTCGCCGACCGGCACTACGTCATGGAGGACGGCCACGTGGTGGACGTGATGACGGCCGCCGACGCGGCGCAGAACATCGGCAAGCTGCAAGCCTACCTGGGAGTGTAGCCATGTTCGAACTGATCGGTGTCCCGCCCCAGGCGTTGTTCGGCCAGCTGCTGCTCGGCCTGATCAACGGCGCCTTCTACGCCATGCTGAGCCTCGGCCTCGCGGTCATCTTCGGCATGCTGAACGTGATCAACTTCACCCACGGCGCGCAGTACATGATGGGCGCCTTCGCGGCGTGGCTGATGCTCGGCCTGTTCGACGTGCCGTTCTGGGCCTCGCTGGTGCTGGCGCCGCTGATCGTCGGCCTGTTCGGCGTGATCCTCGAGAAGCTGATGCTGAAACGCATCTACCACCTCGACCACCTGTACGGCTTCCTGCTGACCTTCGGCCTCGCGCTGATGATCGAGGGGCTGTTCCAGTGGAAGTGGGGCTCGTCGGGCGCGCCCTATCCGAACCCGATCCCGGGCGGCACCAACCTCGGCTTCATGTTCCTGCCGACCTACCGCGGCTTCGTCGTGATCGCGGCCCTCGTGGTCTGCCTCGCCACCTGGTACGGCATCGAGCGCACCAAGCTCGGCGCCTACCTGCGGGCGGCGACCGAGAACCCGACGCTGGTGCGGGCCTTCGGCATCAACGTGCCGCGCCTGATCACGCTCACCTACGGCCTCGGCGTCGGGCTGGCCGCGCTGGCCGGCGTGCTGGCCGCGCCGATCCAGCAGGTCTCGGCGCTGATGGGCACCAACCTGGTGCTGGTCGTGTTCGCGGTGGTGGTGATCGGCGGCATGGGCTCGATCATGGGCTCGATCGTCACCGGCTTCGGCCTCGGCCTGATCGAGGGCCTGACCAAGGTGTTCTACCCGCCGGCCTCGAACACGGTGATCTTCGTCGTCATGGCGCTGGTCCTGCTGATCAAGCCGGCCGGCCTGTTCGGGCAGACCAAATGACCAGCACCTCGCGCCTTCCCGTCATCGCCCTCGTGGCCGTCCTGGCGCTGGCCGCGCCGTGGATCGCCTACCCGGTGTTCCTGATGACGGCGCTGTGCTTCGCGCTGTTCGCCTGCGCCTTCAACCTGCTGCTCGGCTACGTCGGCCTGATGAGCTTCGGCCATGCCATGTTCTTCGGCATGGCGGGCTACTTCTACGGCCACGTCGTCAAGGCGTGGAACCTGCCGCCCGAGCTCGGCCTGCTGGCAGGCGTCGCCGGCGCGGCGGCGATCGGCGTCGTGACCGGCGCGCTGGCGATCCGCCGCCAGGGCATCTACTTCGCGATGATCACGCTGGCCTTCGCGCAGATGGTCTACTTCTTCTGCGTGCAGGCGCCGTTCACGCACGGCGAGGACGGGCTGCAGGGCATCGCCCGCAAGCCGCTGCTCGGCGGGCTGATCCCGACCAAGGACGACCGCGTCCTGTACTACGTCGTGCTGGCGATCTTCCTGTTCGGCTTCTTCGCGGTCTACCGCATCATCCACTCGCCGTTCGGCCAGGTGATGAAGGCGATCCGCGACAACGAGCAGCGCGCCCTGTCGCTGGGCTACGAGGCCGACCGCTACAAGCTGCTGGCCTTCGTGCTGTCGGCCGCCCTGGCCGGCCTCGCCGGCGCGACCAAGGCGATGGTGCTGCAGTTCGCGACCCTGACCGACGTCAGCTCGGCGATGTCCGGCGAGGTGGTGCTGATGGCGCTGGTCGGCGGGCTCGGGACCATCATCGGCCCGGTGGTCGGCGCCTTCGTCATCGTGACGATGCAGAACTACCTCGCCTCGACCGGCGAGTTCGTCCTGGTCATCCAGGGCTTCATCTTCGTCGTCATCGTCATGGCCTTCCGCAAGGGCCTGGTCGGCGAGCTGTCGGAGTGGTGGAAGGCCCGCCGCAAGGCGGTCTGACGTGGCGACATCGCGCAAGCGCTGGACGTGGCGGGTCCTGCCGGTGGCGGGACTGGCCGTCGCGGTCGCCGCCGCGCTCGCCAAGCCGGCGGTGTTGCCGGCCGGCCTGGCCGTCGTGCTGCCGCTGTTCCTGCTGGTCGTGCTGATGGCCACGGTGTTCGCCTGCGTCTACCACGCCGACGTGATCGCCCATCGCACCGGCGAGCCCTACGGCACGCTGGTCCTCACCGTCGCGGTGACGGTGATCGAGGTCGCGCTGATCCTGTCGATCATGCTGGCCGGCGAGGGCCAGCCGACGCTGGCGCGCGAGACGGTGTTCGCGGTCATCATGGTGGTGTGCAACGGCGTCGTCGGCCTGTGCGTCGTGATGGGCGGGCTGCGCTACGGCGAGCAGGGCTTCCGCCTGTCCGGCACCAGCGCCTACCTGGTCGTGCTGATGCCGCTCGCCACGCTGACGCTGGTGCTGCCGACCTATACGACCAGTGCCCCGGGGCCGTTCTACTCGACGCCGCAGCTGGGCTTCGTCGCCGGCGCGACGATCCTGCTGTACGGCGTCTTCCTCTACGTCCAGACGGTGCGCCACCGCGACTACTTCCTGTCCGACCTCGGCGGCGCGCAGGCGGAAGAAGACGCCCACCCGCCGATGGCACGGGTCTGGGAAAGCGCCGGCCTCCTGGTCGCCGGGCTGGTCGCCGTGGTCCTGCTGGCCAAGAGCGTTTCGGGCTCGATCGAGGACGCGGTGCTGGCGGTCGGCGCACCGATCCAGTCGGTCGGCCTGCTGGTGGCGCTTCTGGTCCTGCTGCCCGAGACGGTGTCAGCGCTGCGCGCGGCCCGGCGCAACGAGTTGCAGAAGAGCCTCAACCTCGCGCTCGGCTCGTCGCTGGCGACGATCGGCCTCACCATCCCCGCGGTCAGCCTGCTGGCGATGCTGCTGGGCGTGCCGCTGGAACTCGGCATCACCATGCCCGACACGGTGCTGCTGGTGCTGACCTTCGGGGTCAGCCTCGTCACCTTCGGCGGCGGGCGGACCAACATCCTGCCGGGATTCGTGCACCTCGTGCTTTTCGCGGTCTTCGTTTTCCTGGTCTTCGTGCCCTGACCGGGGTGCCGAGCCGGCCCTTGCCGCCCGGCGGCATTCGCGCAAGAACAACAGCCTGTAAATCGCCCGGGGGACCCATGACCGAACTGTCCGACGAGATCTTTGCCGAACTGCGCAAGATCGACACGCCGACCATCACCAACGTGGTCGCGACCTACCCGAAGAACCCGCTCTGCCTCGGGCTGTACAACCCGTGGACCGAGAACTGGTACACCGACAACACGATCCGCTGCATCTACCCGGAGATGGGGCCGATCGTCGGCTACGCGGTGACCTGCGTGTACGGCCTGCCCGACCCCAACTTCGCCGGCCGCCTGTCGTTCATGGACGTGATCGACGCGCTCGACGCCATGAAGAAGCCGACCGTCCTGGTGCTGCAGCAGAAGTGGCCGCCGGAGATCCACAAGAAGGCCGGCCTCGCCGGCGAGATGATGGTCAGCTCGATGATGGCCGTGGGCTGCGTCGGCATGATCTCCAACGGCCCGTCGCGCGACGTCGACGCGATCCGCAGGCTGCGCTTCCAGCTGCTGCTGGACGGCGTCACCGCCGGCCACGGCGAGATGGCGGTGCAGGCGGTCAACGTGCCGGTCTCGGTCGGCGGCATGGACGTGGCGCCCGGCGATCTCATCCACATGGACGAGAACGGCGCGGTGAAGTTCCCGGCGGTCCACGCGCCGGCGGTGGTCAAGAACGCCCGCGCCATGCTGGACGACGAGGCCCGCCGCCTGGTCGACCTGCGCAAGGCCAAGACCGCGGCCGAGGTGCGCGCCGCCTCGTCGGGCGGCGCCTACACGCCGAAGAAGAGCTGACGGCATGACCGACGCTTCACCGCCTCCGGCCAGCCGTTTCGGACTGGCGGCGAAGCTGTTCGCCGTGCTGCTGCTGCTCGGCGCGGCCGGCGTGCTGATCACCGGCGTGCTGGGCTACGTGCGGGCGCGCGACGCGCTGCGCGAGGCGATCTACAACCAGCTGACCATCACGCGCGAGAGCAAGGCGCACCAGGTCTCCAACTACATCCGCAGCGCGCGCAACGACCTGCGCCTGCTCGCGACCTCCAAGATGGTGATCGACGCCATGCGCGGCTTCCGCGAAGCCGTCGACGAGCTCGATGCCCGGCCGCTGCCCGATGACGTCCGGCAGCGCGTGGTCGGCTGGTACGAGGCCGACTACATGCCGATGGTCCGCCGGCTGCTGGGGCCCGATGCGCCGCTCCAGGACTTCCTGCCCGTCCGCCCGGCGCCGTACTTCCTGCAGGACTGGTACATCGTCCAGAACCCGCATCCCAGGGACCGCCGCAAGCTGCTCGACAAGGCGGCGGCCGGCGCCTACGGCGACGTCCACGCGACCTTCCACCCGCTGCTGCGCATGGCGGCCTCGACGCTGAACTTCACCGACCTGCTGCTGGTCGACCCGCGCACCAGCCGCGTCATCTACACGGTCGACAAGGAAGCGGAGTTCGGCACCTCGCTGCGCGCCGGTCCCTACCGCAAGTCGAACCTCGCCGCCGCCGCCGCGCGCTGCGCCGAGGCGCCCGACCCGTCGCGCACCTGCCTCGAGGACTTCGCCGACTTCCTGCCGTCCGACGGCGACCCGGAGGCCTTCATGGCGGCCCCGGTGATCGAGAACGGCGTCGTCACCGGCGTGCTGGTGGCGCAACTGTCGATCGGCGAGCTCGACTCGATCGTCACCGGCGACCGTCGCTGGCAGCACGAGGGGCTCGGCCAGACCGGCGACGCCTACCTGGTCGGCGCCGACCTCAACCTGCGTTCCAGCCCGCGCCTGTTCTTCGAGGACCGCGAGCGCTACCTCGCCGGGCTGAAGGGCGGCCAGACCAGCGATGCCGACATCGAGGACATCCGGCGCTACGGCACGCCCGTGCTGCAGCAGAGGGCCGACACCGCGGCCAGCCGGGCGGCGCTGGGCGGCGTCGAGGGAACCGGCGAGATCCTCGACTACCGCGGCGTGCCGGTACTGGCGTCGTGGGGGCCGGTGCGCATCTCGGGCGTCAACTGGGGGCTGGTCGCCACCATGGAGGCGTCGGAAGCCTTCGCGCCGGTGGCGCGGCTGCAGCGCGACCTGCTGATCGTCGGCGCGATCGCCCTGCTGGTCGTGCTGGCGGCCGGCGCGTGGCTGTCGCGCTCCCTGCTCGGGCCGCTGCGCGAGCTGACCGCCGGTGTGCGGCGCTTCGCGGGCGGCGACCACAAGGCCCACGTGCCGGTGCGGACCCACGACGAGATCGGCCAGCTCTGCTTCGCGTTCAACACGATGGTCGACGAGATCAGCGAGAAGAACATCGTCATCGAGGGCAAGAACCGGGAGAACGAGGAACTGCTGCTGAACGTGCTGCCGGCGCCGATCGCCAACCGGCTGCGCGGCGGCGAGCGGCGGATCGCCGACGGCTTCGCCGAGGTGACGGTCGCCTTCGCCGACTTGGTCGGCTTCACCGCGATGTCGTCGGAAATGCCGCCGGCCGAGGTGGTGACGCTGCTCAACGGGCTGTTCAGCCGGTTCGACGAGGCGGCCCACGAGCTGGGCATCGAGAAGATCAAGACGGTGGGCGACGCCTACATGGCGGTGTGCGGCCTGCCGGTGCACGTGCCCGACCACGCCGCCCGCATGGTGCGGATGGCGATCCGCATGGTGCACATCACGCGCGAGCACGCGCTGGAGTACAAGGTCTCGATGAAGCTGCGGGTCGGCATCAACAGCGGGCCGGTGGTCGCCGGCGTGATCGGCAAGAGCAAGTACATCTACGACCTGTGGGGCGACACGGTGAACCTCGCCAGCCGGATGGAATCGGCCGGCCTGCCCGACATGATCCAGGTCACCCGGCCGGTCTACGAGGCCCTCAAGGACCAGTTCGCGTTCGAGGCGCGCGGCGAGATCGAGGTCAAGGGCAAGGGCAACGTCGAGGCCTGGGTCCTCAGGCTGTAGGACGGTCGATTTCTGCCACAAAACGGGGCGATGCTCGTCCCGTCCGCCGTCCGCCCCCATTGAATCGGGGCCGTTTTCGGCGCAAACCTGCGGCACGGCGGTCCCGGCGGGGGCCGGCCGTCCGGAATTGACGGGATAGCGAGCGTTGGCGACGACGATGAAGCGCATTTTGGCCGGGACTCTGGTCGTGGCGGGCCTGGCGGCGGCCGGGGCCGCCATCGGCCAGCAGACGGCGAGCAACAACACCGGGGTCATCGCGCCCACCGGCCCGCTGGTCGCGCGCGGCTACAGCGAGGCGCCGGCCGGCACGGTCGTGGTCTCGAACGACCCGGCGGGCGGCGCCGTCATCAAGGAACTGCGCATCCGCGACGGCCAGAAGGTCAAGCGCGGCGACGTCATCGCCGTGATGAGCAGCTTCCCGACCAACGAGGTCAACGTCCGGATCGCCGAGAACAACCTGCGCAAGGTCGAGCAGACGCGCGAGAAGGTCCTGCTGGGCACCAGCGCGACCGACATCAAGCTGCAGGAAGACTCGCTGAAGTCGACGATCGAGCAGGAGCGCCTCAACGCGATCCTGCGCGAGCGGTCCGGCCGGCCGCGCGAGGAACGCGAGCTCGAGGTCGCGCTCGCCGAGCAGCGCATCGAGCAGCAGCGCAAGTCGCTCGAGCTGAGCAAGCGCTCGCTCGAGATCCAGCTTTCCCAGAACGCCATCGAGATCCAGCGCTTCAAGGCGGCGCTGGAGGATGCCCAGCGCGCCCTCGAGCAGTCGCTGGTGCGGGCGCCGATCGACGGCGTCGTCGTCCAGGTCGGATCGCGCGAGGGCGAGCTGGTCAGCGAGTTCGGTATCGCCAAGATCGTCGACATGAAGCAGTTGCGGGTGTTCGCGACCGTCGACGAACTCCACCTGCCGCGCCTCAAGAAGGGTGCGCCGGTCGAGGTGACGTTCCGCGGCAACCCGCAGGTCTACAAGGCCCATGTCGCGCTGGCGCCGAACATGGTGAAGCGCGAGAAGCGCAGCGAGGCCGACAAGGGCGTCGCCAGCGTCCGCCAGGTCGAGGTCGAGATCCAGGCCGACGACGGCGTGCAGTTCCCCCAGATCATCGGCCGCGAGGCGCGCGTCGTCTTCCTCTGATCCGGATTCCTTGCCCCGTGGCGGGTCGCGGGCCCGCCCGCAAGGGACCGGACACGTGCGCCGGCCGTGCGCGCCTCGACGACCGCGCCGGCCTTTGATTTTGCCAATGGCCGGACCGGCTGCCAGTGTGCGCCCCCGGCGAGGATCTCGATGAACAGGAAGGCCGCGACGCCACTCCCCCAGCGCTTCGACCTGCTCCTCCTGGCGTCCGTCTCGGTCGCCTGGTGGATCGACCCCTCGGGACTCGTGACCGAACCGCAGGCTTCGTGGGAGGCCTATACCGGACAGGCCTGGGCGACGTACCGCGAGCGTGGCTGGCTGGCGGCCTTTCATCCCGAGGATCGCGCGGACCTCGAGGCGACGCTGCGCCGCGCGCTCGAGGACGGCACCGCGCTGGCGGCGCGCGGCCGGCTGTGGAGCGCGCGCGCCGGGCGTCACCGGGTGGTGCGGATCAACGCCGTTCCGGCCCGTGACGATGGCGGCACCATCGCGGAGTGGCGCGGCGCGATCGTCGACATCGACGACACGGTCGCGCTGGCCGACGGCGAGCAGCGCCTGCGCGCCCTGGTGACCGCGACGTCCTGGACGACCTATCGCATGAGCCCGGACTGGCGCGAGATGTGGGCGCTCGACGACGGCGGCTTTCTCGCGGGCACCGCCGCGCCGACCGCGGACTGGGCCGAGCGCTACATCCCCGAGCCGGAGCGGGCGCGGGTCGAGGCGGCGATCGAGGCGGCGGTCCGCGAGCGCCGGGTGTTCGACCTCGAGCACCGGGTGCGGCGGGCCGACGGCAGCGTCGGCTGGACCCATTCGCGCGCGGTGCCGCTGCTCGACGGCCAGGGCCGGATCGTCGAGTGGCTCGGCGCGGCGACCGACATCACGGCCCGCCGCGACCAGGAGCAGGCCCTGCGCGATGCCCACGAGACCTTTCGCCTGCTGCTCGAAGTCTCCCCGTTCGGCCTCTACGTGGTCGACGACGCGATGCGCATCGCCCACGCCACGCGGCGCACCGAGGAGGGGGCCTTTCGCAACGTCCGGCCCTTGGTCGGTCGGCCGCTGGCGGACGTCATGCACGTGCTGTGGAGCGACGATGTCGCGCGCGAGATCGTCGGACATTTCCGGCACACGCTGGAAACCGGCGAATCGTACATCTCCCCGCGCTTCGTGCACCGTCGGCACGACCTCGACGCCACCGAATCCTACGAATGGGAACTGCACCGCGTCCGCTTGCCCGGCGGACGCTGGGGCGTGATCTGCCACTTCTTCGACTCGACCGAGCTGCGCACCACCGAGCAGGCGCTGCGGCGCAGCGAGGAGCGGGCCCGGCTGCTGCTGCGCGAGGTCAACCATCGCTCCAAGAACCTGCTGTCGGTCGTCATGACGATCGCCCGCCACACCAGCGAGGGCAACCCGGGCGACTTCGTGGAGCGCTTCGACTCGCGCATCCGCTCGCTGTCGATCAACCAGGACATGCTGATCCGCAACGACTGGTCCGGCGTCGATCTCGAGGAATTGCTGCGCGCCCATCTCCAGCCCTTCGCCGAGGCGCGCGATGGGCGGGTGACGCTCGCCGGGCCGTCGCTGCATCTCACCAGCGCGCTGGCGACGCAGTCGCTCGGCATGGCGATCCACGAGCTGGCGACCAATGCCGCCAAGTACGGCGCGCTGTCGTGCCCGGGCGGCCATGTCGATCTCGACTGGGAGATCGATGGCGAGGCGGGCGCGGCGCCCCGCCTGTCGATGCGCTGGCGCGAGGTCGGTGGGCCCGCGGTCGAGCCGCCGGAGCGCAAGGGTTTCGGGACGATCGTGCTGACCTCGATGCTGCAGTACAGCCTCGGGGCGGAGGTCGACCTGTCCTACCGGCCCGACGGGCTCGACTGGAGCCTTCGGTGCCCGCTCGGGCGGATCACGCAGAGCGTCCGCCCGCAGGCCACCGCGCGGACGGGCCGGCGGCGCCGCGTGCTCGTCGCCGAGGACGAGGCGCTGCTGGCGCTGGAAGTGAAGGAGTCGCTGGAGGCGGCGGGCTTCGAGGTGATCGGGCCGGTGTCGTCGGCTGACGAGGCGCTGAAGCTGCTGGGCCAGGGCGATTGCGACATGGCGGTGCTCGACATCCGGCTGGAGGACGGCTCCTCCGAGCCGATCGCGCGCCTGCTGGGCGAGCGGCGCAAGCCGTTCGTGGTGATGTCGGGCTACCCGCTGCACCACCTGCCGGAAGTCTACAGCCACGGCATCGCGCGGTTCGCCAAGCCGGTGCCGCCGTCGCTGCTGGTGCGCAGCCTCACCCGCCTCGACGACGAGGATCTCGCGCTGTCCTGAGGCCCCCGACCGGGGGGGCCGTCGGTCGGGGTCGCGCGCCTCAGGTGCGGATCGCGTAGTTCAGGACCAGCGCCGGCGGCACGATACTGGCCGACCCCGTGGCGTTCACCGAGAGGGTGCCCGAGGTCGTTCCCGCGGCGCTGAAGGCATGGACGTGGTAGAGGCCGGGCGCGTAGCCGCCCGCCCCGGTTCCGGCCAGCCCGTTGGTGCCGGCGGGCCCGTCGGTGGTGCCGCCGATCGTCACCGACAGCGAGCCCCCGGTCGAGCCGCTGACGGCGATGGCGCTGCTTTGCGCGCCGCCCGCCGCGCCCAGCGCGGCGGTATCGAGCTTCGACACGGCATCGGTGATGCGGCCGGCCGCGCTGCCGCCCATGTCGCCCTTGCCGACCGCGACGCGGTCCCGCAGGTCGGGCAGGTTGAAGGTGGTTGCGCCGTCGCCGGCCCCGTAGGTCGTGCCCAGCGTCGCGAACAGGCCGGCGTAGAGCGTGCGCGACACGGCCTGGCCGGCGCACGGCAGGCAGCCGGCCGGGACGGCGGCGCCTGCATGGGCCTGGATCTCGCCGGTGCGGTTGCGCAGGTGAAGCAGCCGGTAGGCGCCGCTCGCGGCATGGTAGGCGACGTGGAAGACATCGTCGGCGTCCCACAGCAGCGGCGGCACCGCGCGCCACTGGCCGGCGGCGCGGTAGTGCAGCGGGATGGTGCCGAGGGCATGGACCGCGAGGGTCGCCGCGCTGGCATTGGCGGCATGGAACTGGACGAGGTGGGTCGTGCCGTCGAGCAGCTGGTCCGGCGATGCGCCGTAGAGCAGCGTGTAGGCGGCGCCGGTGCCGCCGGTGAGGCGCGGCACAGACCAGGTGTACCAGCGCTTGATCGCGCCCTGGTGGGCGCGCAGCACGTCGTTGACGCCCGACGGGGCCATGCCCTCGGGCGCGCCGTCCGGCGCGGCGGTGATGTTGGCGTTGTCGCTCTCGGTCCAGGTCGCGGCGCCGATGTCCATGGCGGTCTCCTCTCGGGATGCTAGTGCACGGGCTTCAGCGGCGGCCGCTGCCGCCACCACTCGATCCAGGCGTCGACGCGGTCGGCGCAGTCGTGGCCGCGCCGCCACGTCTCGGCCTCCCAGGCCGCGAGGTCGCGGTCGTCGCCCTCATCGGGACGGTCCGCCGGGCGGCGGCACGGCGTGAGCAGGCGTTGCGGCGGCGGCGGGTCGACCGTCGTCACCGGCAGGCGGGTAGCGCAGCCGGCCGTCGAGAGCGCGCATGGCAGGAGAGCGGCGACAAGCGTCGCTCGAAGGCTGGATGTAGATCTCACGAACGGTCTCCCGGGTTGCGGCGTCGCGCGCCGCGGTCAGCTGCTCGAGCCGCGCCTCGAGCCGCTGGTTGCGCGCTTCCTGTTCCTGCAGCGCGGTCACGGCGGCGGCGTTCAGCCGGGCCGCCACCTCGGCGCGGCCCAGTGCCTCGTGGGCGGCGAGCAGGCGCCACAGCAGGGCGCCCGTCGCCACCGTCGCGGTCGCCGCGACGATCGCCAGCAGGCGCGTCACGGCGACCTCTTCAGCGCGTCGAGCGCCGCGGCGACCACCTTCTCGACGCCTTCGAGGGCATGGGCGAGATTGTTGTCGCTCTCGATCTTGCGGATCGTGATGTCGAGCGTCTGGGCGTGGGCATTGCGCACGTCGGCCATGTGCTCGACGCGCGTCTGCGACAGTGCGCGCCACAGCAGGATCACGGTGCCGCTCAGCGCGACCACGACCGAGCCGACGATGCCGAGCTGGGTCCACGGGCCGAGACCGGCGGCGGTGAGGGTGGGATCCATCACGATCCTCCGGTCAGCATCTGCCAGAGCGCCGGCGACATGCCCTGCGGCGCCTCGGCCAGGAAATCGCGGCGGCGCTTGCTCGGTGGATCCGGCAAGACCGGCAGGCCAAGGGCAAGCCCCGCCAGCTGGCCGAGCCCCGACGGCCGCTCCGCTGGCGGTTGCAACAGGCCGGGCGGGGGCATCGGCGCGGGCGGGTGGAACGCGCCCTGCGCCAGGCGGGTCAGCAACTCGGCGGTGAACGGATCGATCGGCGGCGGCGTGGTCACAGCAGGCCTCCCGTGGGAGCGGAGCGGGGAACGGAGCGAGGAACGGCGCGCGCGGTGGCGCGGGCATAGTCGACATGCTTGATGCCGTGGTGGTCGGTCACGACGGCGGACGGATCGCGCTCCTCGACCTCCTGCGCCATCAGGCCGAGCTGCGCGTTGGGCTGGCCGGCGAGCCGGTAGCGGTAGACCGGCTGGCCGTCGTCCAGCCGGCCGACCTTCACGACGTCCTTCTTCAGCCGGCGATCGCTCAAGGTCGCCAGCGCGATCTGCGGCACCATCAGGCCGGGCGATGCCAAGCCACCGCGCCCAGCCGGAAAGCCGGACACGATGCCCGACAGCAGACCATCCGAACCGCTCGAGGCCGGCGTGCTCCACCCCGAGGTGGTGCTGCTGCCGGTGGTCTGGCCGCCGGGGTACATGCCGATCAGGCGCTGCGCCATCTGGGTGTACCAGTCGGCTTGCGCGGTCTGGTCGTACTTGTACTTGGCGTTGGCGTCGTCGAGCTTGCGCTGGGCATAGGCGTCGGTGTTGGCGCCGGCCTGCGCCTGGGCGGCGAGGTTCGCGTAGTCGACCTGCTGCAGGCCCGGCAGCAGGCCCATCGCGGTGTATTGCCGGCCGCGTTCGGCGTCGTAGGCGGTCTGCGCCGCCGTCGCCGCGGCGTTCGCCTGCGCCTGCTGCAGGCCGTTGATCGCGCGCATCGTGGAATCGACGTGTGCTCCCGAGGCGGTCCGCCCGGCGCCACCGAACTTGGCGTCGAGCGCCGGCAGGATCTCGCTGGTGAGCTGCGCCACCTGCGGCTGGTACGAGACCGCGAGGGCCTTCTGGAAGTACGGGTTGCCGCCGAGGTCGAGGTAGCGGCCGCCGAGCGTGTCGGCGAGTTGGCCCTTCGAGGCGGCGTCGATGCCGAACCCCATGCCCTGGACGCCGCGGTCGTACAGCGCGCTGTTGGCCGCCAGCGTCTGCGCCGACTGCGGCGCGACGGTGCCGTTCGGGTAGTAGGCCGGCGCGGTGGGATTGCGCTGGTAGAAGTCCCACAGGCTGCCGGTCAGCTGCTCGAGCCGCGACCCGATCACCGGGTTGGGGCCCGACGTGGCCGTGCTGGAGCTGTTCGAGAAGGACTGCTGCGGAGTCGAACTGCCACCCATCAAAACCTCCATGTCCAACGGGGAAAACCTGCGTCGCTGCCTTCGCGGCGCCAGCCGAGCCGGCGGGCGAGCCGTGCCCAGCCCTCGCGCCCGGAAGCCCACAGGCCGATGCAGCCGCAGGCGCGGGCCCACGCCTCGACCCGGGCGAGGAAGTCGCCGACCCAGTCGGCGACGCGCGCGCCGGCCACCAGCCAGAGGCGGCACCAGCGATCCGGCGCGGTGGTGATCTCGGTGACGATGGCGGCGATCGGCCGTCCGTGCTCGAGGATCGCCCACAGCTGCGCGCTGCCGTCGGCGAGGCGCGCGAACACGTCGGGCTTGTCCGGCGTGAAGCGGATCGCGCGAACGACCAGCGGCCCGAGCTCCGGCCAGGCCGCGACGAGGTGCTCGGGCCGGATGGCGGTGGCGATCACCGGATCCTCCCGGCGGCGCGGAACAGCGCGGGCAGGTCGAGGCCGCACGCGGCGGCGCAGGCGCGGATCAATGGATGGTCGATCGGGCGGTCGAGCCCGTACTCCCACGCGTCCTGGATCTCCGGCGCCTGCTTCGCGACCCAGTCCTCGACCGCCTGCAGCTTGCCGGCGTGGCGCAGCGCGACGCGCAGCTGGTAGGGCGTGACCGTGGAGGGCACCGGCAGCGAGTCGGGATCGACCACGAAGCGGCCATCGCCGGTCAGGCGCACCGCGTCGAACAGCGGATCGGTCATGGCGACCGGGAAGGTCGCGGGATCGACGACGCGCCATGCCGCCCCGGCCGGCACGTCCCGCGCCACGACCTCGTCGATCGCCGCGCCGTCGCTCGGGATGCAGACGGCCAGCACGCCGTCCGGCTGGCTCCAGACAATCACGTTCATGGCGCTCACCAGAAGGCTGCGAAGCTGTACGGATTGGCATCCTGGTAACCCTGGACCAGGGTGTTCGCGCTGTAGACGAAGGCGCGCGCGGCGGTGTCGGGGCGTGCGCTGGTGAAACCGCCGGGTCCACCGTCGCCGGCGGCCAGCGCGACGTAGGCCACCGACGGCGCCGGGGTGGCGAAGTTCACGTAGTACCGGCCGCCCCCCAGGCGGGTGATCGACGACACGTTGAAGGACGCGCCGATCGTCGTCGTGCCGCCGGTCCAGTTCGCCCACGCGCGCACGCCGAGGCGCGCGGCATGGGCGCGCGCGGCGTCGCCGATCGTGTCGGCATAGGCGCGGGCGGCGGTGCCCACCGAGTCGGCGTAGGCGAGCGCCGAGGCCTGCGGGTTCATCAGGTGGAAGGTCGGCGCCTCGTCCTCGACCGACGCCACCGAGACCGTCGTCGTGCCGTCGGCGGCGATGTCGCCCGCCACCAGCGGGTCGCCGCTGGGCAGGACGATTGTGCCGGCCGCCAGCCCGTTGACCGCCAGCGTCGGCGCCGGCGTGGCGTTGGCCCGGGCCGCCTTGAAGGCGAAGACCTGGTGGACGAGGTACCGCCCGATGCCGGGAACCGGCGCGATGGCATGGGCGTCGGCGGTGCCGGTGTCGGGCGCCGAGATCGGCGCGAACAGGTCCTGCTCGCCGCGATTGAACTCGCGGATCAGCCGGTTCAGCCGCTCGGTGATCGAGCGGGTGTCGGCATCGGGAGGCAGCGCGGGCAGCATCATTGCGCACCCGCCGGTCGGACATCGATATCGTCGATTCCCTGCGCGTTCGACCAGGTCGAGGCCGCCGGGATCGTGGCGCGTACCCGGAAGTAGCGGCCGGAGCCGTAAACCGGCGACAGGCCGGCCGCGGTCACGCCGACCGGCGGGCCGTACGCCACGGTGTCCCGCTGCGTCTCGCGCGCGCCGAGCTGGAGTGCCGCGGGGTCGCCGTCGATCAGCGGCCGCAGGCCGCGGATCACCGAGCGGTTGCCGGCGCCCGGGTTGAACTCGCCGGTTTCCAGCGTGGCCTCCAGCGCCCCGCCCGAGAACGACCCGCTGCGGTGATCGGTGTCGAAGCCGAACAGCAGGAGCGACAGCGTTCCGATCCAGTATGACGAGTCGAGCGAGTAGGGCAGGCCCTGCAGCGCGCCGAAGGAATCGAGCTGCTCGAGCGTGCGGGCGTCCTGGCTGGCGCCGCCGAACACCAGTTCGCACGGCAGCTCGGCGCGGCTCCAGCGCTCGGCCCGCCAGTTGTAGATCAGCAGCCGGTTCGGCCGGCCGGTCGAGCCGGCGCCGGGATAGGCGAAGACATAGAGGCCGCGCACCGGATCGATCGCCGACGAGCAGCGGAACTGGTGCAGCTCGTCGAAGTCGGCCCAGAAGGTGCGGTCGACCTTGCCGCGGCCGATCGGCACGACGGACTGGCCGCCCTGGACCATGTAGAAGCCCGACTTGTGCAGGAAGAAGGCGAGGTCGAGCACGCCCGCGACGCTGCCCGGCACGCTGGCGCCGATATCGTTGGCGATCTTGTCGATGCGGAAGACGACCGGCGGCCCCTCGTAGGTCATGCGCCGCACGCTGGTCTCCTGGAACACCAGGCCGTACTCGCCGCCGACCAGGCCGGTGACGGTGCCGCCGTCCGGCAGGTCCTGCAGGTCGGCCTGGGTGGACAGCGCGCTGCCCCAGGTCTCGGCATTGTTGAAGCCCGACCACTGGATGCGCTGCGGCGTGTTGCCGATCTTGCCGAGCACCACGAAGTCGCGGACCGTGGCGAGGTAGGTCGCGACCGGCGGCGCGCCTTCCAGGGCGGTCCAGCGCGCGCCGACACCGAGGTCGAACTTCTGCGGGACATCGACGCCGTTGACCGCCAGCGCGAGCGCGCCGAACTGGCCGAAGCGCCACTGGTGATCCGCGCCCGGCGCGTAGGGGCCGCCGGCGCTGCGCGACACGTCGTTCCAGTCCGTGCCCGACAGCCGGTAGAGCCGGCTGGCGTCGCCGGCGAACATCCGGGTGCCGCCGTCGCTGCCGCGGAACCACGCCGCGCCCTGGGCGGCCTGCGGCAACGGCGCCGAGGTGCCGGCCAGCGCGTTCAGCGGCCGGTAGCTTTCCTCGGCAGGGACGACATTGCGGGCCTCGCGGGCCCACGGGCCCAGCGCCGGCATGTCGGGGCGCCACTCGGCGAACGGAATTGCGGCCATCAGTACACCTCGTCCGGCGGCAGGGGGACGCGAAGACCCACGGGCTGCTTCGGCTGCTCCACCGGTACGTCGAAACCCGGCACGACCAGTGACGGAACTGCCACGCTGGCCAATAGATCGGCGCTGTCGCGCTTGGCCGGGTCGAAGGCCGCGAAGGGAGAGCGAAGCTGGTTCGGCTCCCTGAAGGCCCAGATCGTCTGGTGCTTCAGGCCACCGGGCGATGTATGGTTGAACATCTTCACAGCATCGAAACCGTCATCCCATGCCTGACGCAAAGTCGCCGCTATCTCCCGATCCTTCTCCAGCCCATCAAGACGAAGGTTCGCCACACGGTCAGCCCGAGCCCAAAGTGGCAGGATACTTTGACCACTACCCGTTGCGCCCCCCCGTGCCTGGCTCGCCATTGCCGCAAACTCGCCTGCAAGAGCAGCGTTTTCCGCCGTCCATACCGCTGCTGCCTTGGCTGCCTCCCCAAAGGTTGTCCGGGCGGGTGGATTTCTGAGGAACTCCCGGATGTCGTCGACCGTACCGTGGTAGGTCGTCGGTAGGCGTCGGAAGCCAAGCGCTTCCGCCCTCGCATCCCGGCTGGCGACATCCATGGGCAGCGCTGAACGCGCACCGCCGGTCGCCACGGCGCCGCGCGGCGCCAATGCGCGGCCGCCGGTGAAGCCGCCCGTCAGCAACGCGCTGGCGCCGCGCGCCGTGACTTCGCCGGTTTCCGTGCCCGACAGGAGATCGGCGACGCCCAACAAGCCCTCGCGCATCATGTTCGGCATCGCCAGCCGCCATGACCGATCGGGATCGACCGCAATAGGCAGGAAGTCGCCGTACCAGGTGCCAGGGTTGCGGGCCAAGGCTGCGTATACATCGCGCATGCCGGCCGGCGCCGTGTTGGCGTCGTAGCCATACGTCATGGCGCGGCCCGTCAGGAAGTCCATCGGGTCGCTCATGGCAGCATGCCCGCGCGCAGCCGGATGACCGGCACCGCCGACGCCGTGATGCGTTGCGTCCGCGCGTTCAGTCCGGCGACCGAGGCGTTGTACAGCGACAGGTAGCGCTGTGCCTCGGCCTCGCCCTGCGTGAAGATCGCCGCCTCGGTCAGGCAGCCGTAGAGGTAGACGTCGGGGTAGGCGGCGAGGATGGCGTTGACGCTGGCGCCTTCCGGCGTCCCCAGCCGGCGGTAGTAGCGCAGCGTGGCGGTGCCGCCGGCCGGCGCGTCGAGCAGGCGGAAGGCCGTGCCCGACACCGCGATCAGCCGCGTGCCGCCGACGCTGCGCGCGCCGTAGCCGTCGAGCGTGCGCTGGCTGACGATCTGCAGCGGCCGGCTCGGCGCGTTGAGTTGCGCGCCGATCAGCTCGAGGAAGTCGGGCGGCTGCGCCACCGTGCCGGAGGGCAGGGCGAAGGCGTGGTCGACCGCTTCCATCTCGGGCACGCGCAGCGGGTCGGAGCGCAGCGGGTGGTCCGGCGTCTCGGTGGCGGCGCCATAGTACATGCGGCGCTCGCAGTTCAGCAGGAAGTCGTCGAACCGGCCGTCGAGCAGCGTGTCGCCGGGCCGCGCCAGCCAGGCCAGCACGCCGGCCTTGAGGCCCGCGTAGCTCGTGATCTGTGCCGCCATCAGACCTGCCCTCCGTCGGTGCGCAGCCAGCGCCAGTCGGGATCGTTCAGCAGGGCGTCGACCTTGTCCTGGTGATCGGGGTTCCAGTAGTCGACGCCCAGTTCGTTGCGCCACTTGGCGATGACGATCAGCGGGATGCGCGCCACCATGCGCACGTCGCGCGCCGCGTTGTAGGGATCGCAGTGGTTGGCGGCCTCGCGGTTGAGGTCGAGCAGCGGCTCGACCACCTGCGACGACTTCTGCGCCCAGGCGCCCTCGCCGTCCTCGAGCCACCATTGCGCGAGGCCGGTCGCCGGATCGAAGCCGAGCAGCCGCTGGGTCATCAGGCGCCCGCCTCGGCCGGCGCCGCGAGGATCTCCGCCTGGTCGCGGTCGGACAGGAACTGCGCGAGGTCGGCGGGGGCCTCGAGACGGGTGCGCTTCTCGACGCGAACCGTGTCCGGCGCGTCCCGCCACCCGGCGCTTCCATTGCCCTGCTCGTCGAGCGGCAGGTAGAGGTGGGGCGCGGTGATCACGATGCCGACGGTGCTGGGCTTCCTTGCCATGTCTTCCTCCGGTGGAGCGGGAAGGCGGGGGAGACGGATCTCCCCCGCCGGGACCGACGTCAGGTGAGATCGGCGACGATGCCGCTGCCGCCCTCGTTGCGGCTCTCCAGCGTGACCTCGCCGATCACGTGGAACTTGCGGGCGTCGCCGGTGCGGGCGAGCTCCTCCTTCTTCCAGCGGCGCAGCCACAGCAGGCGCCACAGCGAGGGATCGATGACCTCGATCTCGCGGCCGCGCACGAAGCGGCTGGCGATGGCGTTGAAGGTGCCGAAGTCGGAGACGTAGCGGTCGACGGCGCCGATCACGGTCGCGGCCTTGCCCTTGGGCTCCTGGTACTGGGTGGCGATGCCGGTGAAGCCCGAGAAGGCCTGCTTCTGGGCGGCGCCCATCAGCAGGACCGTCGGCTTGCCGCCAGCCGTCCAGGCCGAGCGGATCACGCCCTTCAGCAACGCCTCGCTCGAGGCGCGCGTGGCGCCGTCGGTCGGCGCGACGGTGTTGCCCGCCGCGAAGCCGCCCGAGACGCCGCCGGTGCCGCGCGAGACGTTGCTGACCAGCCACGACTCGATGCCGCCCAGCTTGCGCGGCACGGCGCCGGCCTGCGCGGCCGAGGCCTGGTTCTGGCAGCAGATCGCCTCGAGATCCATCTTGATGCGCCGCCCGGCCAGCGCGGTCTGGTAGCTGATCTCGCTGTCGCGGCCGGCCCGCTTCACCGCTTCCTGCGTGTTGGAGATGGTGAAGGTCTTCTTGAGGATCTGCGTGCGGTTGCCGACGCGCACGGTCGGCGCCACGGCGGCGGCGGTCGTGTCGTCGCCCTCGAGGTTCGAGTTCGTCGTGTCGGCGTTGCCGAGCGCGTCGAGCTGCCACTCCTCGTAGGTGGCGTCGGCATCGCCCGAGCCGATCGCGCTGATGAACGGCGTCTCGTCCTTGTTGAGGATGGTGATGATGCCGTGCAGCGACTCGCGGTTGCCCACGGCGTTGCTGCTGAGGAAGGTGTTGGTCGGTGCAGCCATCTGCTTCTCCTGGTGGGATGTTGACGGTCAGAGACCGGACAGGCGGATGAGCTCGGCCGCGTCCGCGATCGAGGCGCCTCCGCCCTGCCTGAACCGCTCCCCGACTTGCCGGGCCGAATCGGTGGCCCGGTTGCCGGCGCGTCCGGCCGGTCCGGGAGCGATGCGGGTCGGTGTCGTCCGCGCGGTCGAATGCGCCGCCGACCGGGCGGCGGTCGAAGCCTGCTTCTGGGCCTTCTCGAAGCGCATCGCCGCGAGCGCGAGCTCGATGATCGGCGCTTCGTGGATGGCGTTGATGCGATCGGGCGCGATGCCCTTGTCGAGCAGGAAGCGCCCGAGGTCGCGATAGGTCTCGGTCGCCTTGTCGTCGCCGAACCACTCGGGATGACGGTCCCTCAGCTTCGCGTGCTCGGCCTGGCGGGCCTGGTGCAGGACATGGTGGGCGCGAGCGCGCGCGACCTCGCGATCGGCCTCGCCGCGACGGTTGGCCTCGTGCAGCATCGCCGCCTCGTCGTCGCGCTGCTGCTTCAGCCGCGCCCATTCCGACGGGTTTTCGCCGGCCAGCCGGTGCCAGTCGACGCCGGCCCACTTGTCGGCGAAGGCCTTCTGGAAGGCCGGCCCGTTCTCGGCCCACCACGTCGCGGCCTGCTCGGCCTTCGACGCGGCGACCTCGACGATCTGCGCGGCTTCCTCGCGGGCCCGGGCGGCCTCGCGCACCTTCTCGTTCACGAAGGCGATGCGCTGTTGCTCGTACTTGCGCAGCACCGGCCGCAAGGGCTCCGGCACCTCGCGCCACGCCGCCTTGTCGTCGGCGCTCCAGAAGTCGGGCGGGCCGTCGTCGGACGCGGCCCCGTCCGGCCCGGCCTCGTCCGGCCCGGTCTCGTCCGCCGTGGCTTCCGGTGCGGTGTCCGCCTCGGCCTCGGCCGGCGCATCGGCATCGGCGTCGTCGATGTCGGGCGCGTGGCGGGCCCGCTCGTCGTCCAGCAGGGCGGCGGCCCCGGCGATGTCGACGGCCTCGTCGACGGGAACGGACGGCACGGCTTCAGGTGCGACGGGCATGCAGGCTCTCCTTCAGGTGATCGCGGCGTTCCTTGAGCTGCAGGTCGGCCTCGTACTCCTCGACCAGGCCGGCGAGGCCAGCCTTGACCTCGGTGGCGACCCGGGCGCGGTTGTAGGCGAGCTCGCGCGTGGTCATGTCGTCGGGGTCGCTGGTCAGCACCCGGCGCATCTCGGCGTTGACGAAGTCGTCGAACAACCATCCCGCGTCGGCCAGCACCTCGCGGGCGCGGCGGTATTTCTGCTGCCGTTCGTCGTTCATGACGGCGTTGCTCCCTTCCTGGTGACGATGTCGATTTCCCGGAGCTCGGCCCGCAGGCCGGCCTTGAAGCGCTCGATCTCGGCCCACTGCCGCGCCTTGAACTGGGCGATCGCGAGATCGGCCTCGGCCTTGTCGCGCTTGATCTGGGCGTCGACCGCCGCGGCCTGCTGCAGCAGCGCGAGCTGGGCCTGGCTGGCGGCCAGCGCCGGATCGGGCGGTGGCGCGGGCGGGGCGGCGGGCGGTGCCGCGGCGACCGCCTCGGGGGGCTGGAAGAACAGGCCGGGCGTCTTGTAGCCCAGCGTCTCGGTCAGCTTGCGCGCGCCGTTGGCGATGTTCTCGGCGGTGACGAACGGACCGTCGGTCCGCCCGCCCTGCAGCGCGACCAGCTTCTCCTGCAGCGACGCGATCAGCGAGAGATGGCCGAGCGCCTGCTCGCGGTTGCCGATGCCGACCACGTCGACCGACAGCTCGAGTTCCTCCGGCCACTGGCTGGGATCGCAGTGGGCGAAGGCGCCGCCGGCGCCCGTCCACCACGCGACCGGGCCCGTCGCGGCCCGCCGGATGGCCCGGTAGACCAGCCGGTAGAGCCGCTTGATCGCGGTCTCGGCGAAGACGCGGGCGACCAGGTCCTGGCGCTGCTGCGCCGCCGACATGATGCGGTCGAGGCCGCCCAGCGTCTTGTTCAGGCTCTCGGCGTCGAGGCCCTGGTTGTAGCGGCTGACCCCGGTGCGGTTCTCGCGCACCGTGGCGAGGTGCTCGAGCGCCGCCAGCACGGCCGGCGTCACGTTGGGCACCTGCAGCCACGACACGTGGTTGTCGCCCGGCCGCGCGCCGGCCTTCAGCCGGATCGGGCTGCCCGGCACCCAGTCGATCAGGCTGTCGAGGTTGACCTGGTCGGAGATCACCGGCCGCGGCCGGTTGACGATGTAGAGGTTGTCGAGCAGGCCGCGCGTCAGCACCGAGCCGAGCTGCTGCAGGTCCTGGGTCTGGTCGAACAGAGAGCGGCCGACGATGGTGTGCGGCATCAGGATCGGCGTCGCCAGCGCGATCGAGGCCGGTCCCGACCACGGGACGCGCTCGACGATGCGGCCGGATTCGCCGCCGCCATGGGCATAGACCACGCGCAGCCGCTCCGAGATGCCGTCACCGTCGTCATCCGCCCGGACGTAGGCCACGACCAGCCAGAGCGGCCGTTCGCTGTCGTCGTCGCCCGAGCGGTCGGCCTCGACGAGGGCGCCCTCGTTGCGCTGGGTTTCCTCCGGCGTGATCTCGCGCCCGCTGGCGAGGCCGTCGATGTCCGCCGGCGCCAGGCCGAGCCTCACGAGGTCGGAGGCGGTGACGCGCTTGATGAAGCCGAGGTAGGAGGCCTTGTCCTCGTCGCGCGCCGACGGGCTGAAGCGGATGTCCTCGGGCGCGATGCTCTCGACCACGACGCGCTTGGCCTGGCGGACCGTGTGGATGGTGCCGCTGAAGGTCGGCAGGCCGGGATCGGCGGCGAGCTCGAGGCTGACCGCGAGGCCGGCGCCGCGGGCCTCGGCGACCACCAGGTCGACCGCGTCCTGCGTCAGGCCGCTGACCGGCAGCGCGCGGCGTTCCTCGACGTCCTCGAGGTCCACGGTGGCGCCGCCCAGGCGGTACATCAGGGCGTCCTTGAGCAGCGCCGAGATGATGCGGAACCCGTCGTTCTGCCGCATCAGCACGTGCGGCACGTACTCGCTGGCCTCCTGCGCCCAGCGTTCCTGCCCCGGCGCGAGCGGCGCGAACCGGCACAGGTCGTCGCTGCCGGTGAAGACCCGCATCAGGCCCGGCATCACCGACTCGATGACGTCGGCGAACTCCGACGTCACCACCGAGGAGGCGCCCTCCTGCTCGTCGCCGTAGGGCTGACGGTCATAGTAGGAGAGCGCCTCCTCGCGGATCGCGGCCAGCGCGGAGGACTGGTAGCCGGCGGCGGCCTCCTCCTCCCGGCGCAGCAGCGCGATCAGGGTTTCGTCGTCGAGCGGCATCAGACAACCCTCCGCTTGAGGCTCCGGACGAGGTCTTCGGTCCGCAGGTCGTCGGAGTCCGACCGCGGCACGACGGGGTAGGCGAAGGTCAGCGCCAGCGCGTCGCCGTCGTCGGGCGAGGCGAGCCCGCGCCGGCGCATGTCCTGCTTGCGCTCGAGGCGCAGCGCGTTGGCGGCGTCGTAGCCGTACTCGACGCCGGTGAGGTCGGCGGCGAGATCGGGGTCGTCGGGCAGGCAGCCGGCGCGGCACCAGTCCTTCAGGAAGCCCCACATCTCGGACCGCTTGTTGGCGTAGAGCGCCTTGGCGTCGCCGCCGTCGCCGCGGTCGGCCTTGCCGCCGAAGTCGACCGCGACCAGGCCCTCGCAGCCGAGCTGGGCGAGGCGGTCGACGACGCCCCAGCCGATGCCGGTGGCATCGACGAAGATCGCGGCCGGCCGGTACAGCTCGACCTGCTCGAGGACGCGGCTCGCGACCTGCATCAGGTCGGGCAGGCGGAACTTCACGGCCGGGATCGAGCGGGCGTCGAGGCCGCGCCGGAAGCGGATCACCGTCTGGTCGCCGCCCTGGCGGGCGATGTCGACGCCCATGACCAGCGGCGCCTCGTCGTCGGTGACCAGTTCGCGCCGCCGCGCCGCGTCGACGCGCTCGCCGTCGATGAACTGCAGCGCGCCGGCCCGCGGGAAGACGCCGCGGACGCGGACCCGGATGAAGTCGCTGTCCTCGCCGTAGTCGCGCACCCACTCGTCGATCTGGGCCTTGTTGGTCATCTCGACCGAGCGCGAGTCGACCTGCAGCGGGTTCCAGCGGTGGGCGAAGCGGCCGCCCGCGAAGCACTCGCGGAACCGGCCGGCGTTGCGTGTCGGGTTGCCGAACACGCACCAGAACAGGTCGGTGCGGGCATCGGTCAGCGCGCCCTCGATGGTTTCCCAGACCGGGTCGGGGATGGCCGACGCCTCGTCGAAGATCGCGAAGGCGCGCCGGCCCTTGTTGTGCAGGCCGGCGATCGCCTCGGTGTTGTTCTCCGACCAGGTGATGGCATCGACCCGCCAGGTCTTGTCGTGGCCGGGCAGCGTCGAGGCGATCGAGGTCGCCGAATAGGTGAACCAGTGGCGGTTGATGCAGAGGTTGAACCACTTGGCCAGTTCCGGCCAGGTCTTGGTCCGCAGCTGTCCCTCGGTGTTGGCGGTGACGATGCCGCGGGTGTCGCGCACCGTCGACAGCGCCCACAGGACCAGCCACGAGACCAGCGCCGACTTGCCGATGCCGTGGCCCGACGCGACCGCGACGCGGACCGCTTCCTGCGCCGACATCAGCCCCTGGCCGACCTGCTCGAGGATGTCGCGCTGCCACGGCTGGGGACCGCCCTCGCCGGCAAGCGCCGTGCCGGGCACGTCCCACGGAAAGGCGTACATCACGTAGGCGAGGGGATCGTCGCGCAGGGCGCCGATGTCGCCGTGCAGGCGCTTGGGGCGATCAGCGGCGGCGAGCATTCTTCGCCCTCTCGCCGGCGGCATCGAGCTCGGCCAGCAGGTCCGCGGTGTCGACCGAGGCGTCGCGCTCCGGCCGGTCGCGCCACTTCGCCGGGCGGCGGCTCTTCAGCCAGAAGATGCAGGCCGCGGTATCCGGCGGATAGTGCTCGACGTAGGGAACCTCGCGATCGGCGAAGATGCGCACCGCGTCGTGGCTGAAGCCCAGCGCCCGCCGGTACAGGCGATCGGCGACCTCTCCGTCGGCGAGGTCGCGGCCGGCCCGCACCGCGGCCGCGAAGGCCGGGATGTCGGCCAGCCAGCCGCGCAGCACCGCCACCGGGACCTCGAAGAAGCGGGCCAGTTCCTCGTCGGTGGCGCCGAGCAGCAGGCAGAGCTTGCGGGCCTGCTCGGCGTGATCCTCGCGGTAGGAGGAGGCGCCGGCGGTCGATCGGGGGGTGCGGGGCATGGGCCGCAGTATAATGACAACGGTTATATTGTCAATAACCAATGTCATTAATTACTGCGCTAGCATCCGGTCATGACGACACTGGGCGAGCGGGTCAAGACGGAACGGGAAGCCAAGGGCTGGTCCCAGGCGGAACTGGCGCGGCGCGTCACCCGCGCCGGCTATTCGATCACCCAGGGCGGCATCGCCCAGATCGAGCGGCGCGGCGACACCGAGCCCAAGTCGATCGTGCAGCTGGCGCAGGCGCTCGGCGTCTCGGTGACGTGGCTGCAGAGCAACCGCGGCGACAGGATGGGGCGGCCGGTGGAGGACGACAGCGTCCTGCCGCTGCCCGAACTGGGCAAGCGGCGGCGCCTCGACGCGGCCGGGCGGCCGGGCGGCCGGGCCGCGCCGATGCAGGTGTTTTCCTCGGCGCAGGGCGGCAGCGAAGGCGCCATGATCCTGTCGAACGAGCCGGTCGCGTGGATCCCGCGCGACGCCCGGCTCGAGGGCGTCAGCGAGGCCTACGGCTGTTTCGTGTCGGGCGACTCCATGGAGCCCGCCTACGAGCGCGGCAACCTGCTGCTGGTCAACCCGACCGCGTCGGTCGGGCCGGGCGACGATTGCCTGTTCCTGCGCGAGACCGCCGACGGCACGCGCTACGTGCTGGTCAAGCGCCTGCTCAAGGTGTCGGCGCAGGGCTGGACGGTGCGCCAGTACAACCCGGCCAAGACCTATACCCTGCCGCGCAAGGAATGGCAGAAGGCCCACCTGGTGATCGGCAAGTACAACCGCACCAGCTGAGCGCCTTGACTTAATAACTGTAGTTGTGGCAGGGTGGCTCCCTCTACCGGGAGTTCCCATGTCCTCGGACGACGCCCTTGCCCGCCGCGCCAGCCGCCAGTCGGCCGACGAGTCGGACCGTGCCGCGGTGCTGCGCGCGGCCGATGGCTTCGTCGTGGTGTCGTGGTGGCAGGACCGCGGCGGCAACGACCGCGCGGGCGCCTTCGAGTACGACCACCGGCCGACCTTGAACGACGCGCTCGAGGCCTACCGCGAGTACCAGGACGGCGAGTACGCGCGCGCCCGCGCGGTCGGCATCTTCGCCGCCCGCGACGGCCTGCCGATCGCCGGCCGCCTCGAACCGGCGTGGCTGCTGCGGCTGATGGCGGAACTGCGCCAGGACCGCTGAGAGGGTCAGAACGTCCGGCTGAGGATCAGCTTGGCGACCAGCTGGTCGGCGGGATCGTTGAGGCCGAAGCCGATGCCGAAGTTGACGTCGACGCCGAAGGCGACGAAGTCGATGACGGCGAACAGGCTGTGCTGCTGCTGGGCGGCGTTGTCGAACGAGTTGAACGGGCCGAAGTTCGAGTAGTACTCCGCACCGATCCAGACCTCGTCCCACACCTGTCGCGCGACGCGCGCCGCCGGGGCGAACTGCACCGAGCCGTTGGGGCCGAAGCCGATGTCGACGATCGGGTTGATGATGGCTTCCCAGCCGAGGTCGCGCACGCCGAGGATCGGCCGGAACTCCAGCCCGACCGCGCTCTGCGAGAAGGCCGGCGTGACGTAGCTCAGCTCGACGTTCATGCCGTAGAAGAACTTGCGCTCGGCGGCGTTGGGCGACACCGCCAGCGCGCGCAGCTTGGCACCCTGCGAGTAGAAGGTGCCCTCGGGCGTCAGCGTGAACGGCGCGTAGAGACCGACCTCGAACCAGTCGGTGACGCCGTAGGCGAACTCCGGCGTGCCGTTCAGCGTCTGGTTGGAGGCGATGCCGCCCGGGAAGTCGGCGGCCGTGCTGCCCTGGAACACGTAGTTCAGGTGCTGGGCGACCGAGAAGCGGCCGACCGGCGCGATCTCGGCGTTATAGACCTGGATCTCGTCCACCGCCGCGGCTTCCACCGAGGTGAGGCAACAGGCAAGGGTGGCGCCGATGGTCATGGCGCGGGGCAGGGATAGGGGCATCGAGGACTCCGTCTCGATGCCATCCTAGGGCTCGACCGGCCTGCCGGCCCGCAAAAGGACGTGAGGAGCGGCGATGCGCCGCTCAACCGCTCTCCGCGGTCGTCAACCAGCGTCGGGCCCGCGGCAGGCTGCGGAACAGGCGCATCGGCCGCTCGCCGGCGGCCAGGATGCCGAGACCGCGTTCGACCGTCTCGGGTACCTCGGGCGGCAGGACGAGGGCCAGCGGTCCCATCGGCCGGGCGTGATGCGCCCGGAACCGGATGCCCAGCGCCATCATGTCGTCGGCCACGAGGTCGAGGGTCGACGCGCCGAGGTCGACCAGCTTGCGGAAGGGCAGCAGCCGGGCGCCGTCGACGACGTCCAGCCAGCCCTCGATGTCGCTGCGTCCGACCCGGCCTTCGCCGGTCACGGTGACCAGCCGCTCGCGTGAACTGATCACCCAGTGAAGCGGCACGATGCACCCATGCCGGAGGAATCGAAGGGCCGGGAAAGTCCCGGACCCGGGGCGCGTCGCCCAACTGCTCTCATGTCTTGTCCCAGCGTCATCGGCCCTGCATCGCCGGCCCACCGTCATCGGCCCCGCCGCGACGGCGGAACCCTAGCAACACCGCGCGCCGCACCGTGTGATGGGGCTCACAGAAGCGGGTCGACGGTACGCTTGCGTGCTCAGGACGGCGCCTGCCGCATGACCTGCAGCTCCTGCCGCAGCTCGGTGAGGCGGGGCAGGTCGGCATCCATCGGGACGCCGGGCGGCTCGCCCACCGGGCGCAGCTCGGGCGCGGTGCGGGCCAGCCCGACCATCGCCTCGGCATGGCCGACGTCGCCGTGGGCGATGTCGGCCAGCGCCTGGCGCAGGCAGCGGCCTTCCCACGAGTCCGGCTCGCGCTGGCCCTTCTCCAGGGCGGCGATGATCCGGTCGATGCGCTCGATCAGGGTGCGGCGGGACACGGGCATGGCGATTTCCCCTCGGTGAACGGCGCCGATACTCGTCGAAGCGCCGTCTCGCGACGGTGGCGAATCGCACACTGGCCGGTGGACGATCGCCCGTCCTGCCGTCGCCCCGTCCTCACCCCGCGATGAAGGCCAGCAGGTCGCGATTGATGAGATCGGGATGCGTGGTGCACATGCCGTGCGGCAGTCCGTCGTAGCTCTTCAGCGTGCCCTGCCGGAGCAGCTTCACCGACAGCGGCGCGGAGTCGGCGTAGGGCACGATCTGGTCGTCGGTGCCGTGCATCACCAGCGTCGGCACCGCGATCGCCGCGAGGTCGTCGGTGAAGTCGGTTTCCGAGAAGGCCTTGATGCAGTCGTAGTGGGCCTTGGCGCCGCCCATCATGCCCTGGCGCCACCAGTTGTCGATCACGCCCTCGGAAACCTTCGCGCCGGGGCGGTTGAAGCCGTAGAACGGGCCGGCCGGGATGTCGCGGAAGAACTGCGCGCGGTTGGCCAGCAGGGCGGCGCGGAAGCCGTCGAACACCTCGATCGGCAGGCCGCCGGGATTGGCCGGCGTCTTCAGCATGATCGGCGGCACGGCGCCGATCAGCACCGCCTTGGCGACGCGCTCGCCGCCGTGGCGGGCGACGTAGCGCGCGACCTCGCCGCCGCCGGTCGAGTGGCCGACATGCACGGCGCCGCGCAGGTCGAGGTGGCGGGCCAGCGCGGCGACGTCGGCGGCATAGGTGTCCATCTCGTTGCCGGTCGCGGTCTGGGTCGAGCGGCCGTGGCCGCGCCGGTCGTGCGCGATCACGCGGTAGCCGCGCTCGAGGAAGAACATCATCTGGGCATCCCAGTCGTCGGCGCTGAGCGGCCAGCCGTGGTGGAACACGATCGGCTGCCCGGTGCCCCAGTCCTTGTAGAAGATCTCGGTTCCATCCGCGGTCGTCAGGGTCGGCATCACGTGTCTCCCGGTGCGAGGTGGGTCGGCGGGCGCAGCATGGACGAGCGACCGCCGGCGAACCAGCGACCGTCCGGTCCCGGCGGCGAATCCGGGTGGCACCACGCAGGCGCCGTGCCAGAATGGCGTCGAGACGATGACGAGGCGCCGGCTTTCGCTCCTGTTCCTGGTCGCGAGCCTGCCGGCGCCGCCGGTCCTCGCGGCGGCCCCCGATTCCAGCTACATGCGCCCGGACCGCTACCCGGCGCAGGTCACGGCGATCGACTTCGGGTCGCGGCGCGTGACCTTCACCCAGCCCATCCTGCTGGCCGGCTGGCAGGTGTCGCTGCGGCCCGACGCGGCCGCCGAGTGGCAGGACAATTTCCGGCCGAACGGCCTGCGCAACCGGCGCGGCGTGTGGATCCCGGCGCGCTGCCGGGCCGATGCCGACGCGGCCGGCCGGCGCTGCGGCTTCTGGTTCACGCAGGTCGTCGGCATGTCGCGTCCCGAGCCGAGCTGTGCGCTGGCGGTGTTCGATCCCGCCACCCGCCGCTGGGAGCGGTCGCAGATCGCCTGCGCCTCGGCGGTCTCGCTGGAGCCGGCGGCGCCGTCGGGCGATCCCCGGCTGGGACCGCCCGGCACGCGCCCGGGCCGCCGCTCGTGAAGGCTCTCGCGCTGGCAGGTTTCTTGCCAAGCATCGGCGCGTCGCAGGACAGTGTGGTCACGCAACCGGGGAACGTCGCATGAGCTGGGTCAGCAAGTTGGTGGTCGCGGCGGTGGCCCTCGGGGCGGCGAATGCCGCCGGGGCGCATCCGCTGGATGCGCTGTCCGCGCCGGAGATCGAGGCCGCGGTCGGGCTGCTGCGGTCCGCCGGCCACCTGCCCGACGGCGGCAAGATCGTGTCGCTGTCGCTCGAGGAGAACGACAAGGCCGAGGTTCGCGCCTGGACCCCGGGCAAGCCCTACGCGCGGCGCGCCTTCGCGGTGCTGCTCGACAAGGGCAAGGTGGGCGAGGCCCGGCTCGACCTGTCGGCCGGCAAGGTGACGTCCTTCACGCCCGTCCTCGACCGCCAGGCCGCGGTGACGATCGACGAGTTCCTCGCGGCCGGCGAGATCGTCAAGGCGAATGCCGACTGGCGCGCCGCGATGGCCAAGCGCGGCATCACCGACTTCAAGAACGTCGAGTGCTTCCCGCTGTCGGTCGGCCCGTCGGTCGCGCCGGCCTTCCGCGGCCGCCGGCTGCTCAACGTCGCCTGCGCCGAGACCTCGGGCACCGACAACAACTGGTGGGGCAAGCCGATCGAGAACGTGCTGGCGACCGTCGACGCCGCCAACGGCGAGGTGCTCCAGTTGCTCGACCTCGGCGTGCTGCCCCTGCCGGCGCAGACGCCGAGCCACAAGCACGAGCGTTCGGAGCGCTCCCGGCCGCAGCCGAAACCGGTGCAGATCGCGGCGCCGCAGGGCAACAACATCGCCGTCTCGGACAACGTGGTGCGCTGGGACAAGTGGTCGTTCCACGTCCGGCTCGAGCCGCGGCTGGGCGCCGTGCTGTCGCTGGTCCGCTTCGGCGACGCCGCGGCGCCGCGCGACATCGCCTACCAGCTGTCGGCCAGCGAGATGTTCGTGCCCTACATGGACCCGGCGCCGACCTGGTCGTTCCGCGCCTACATGGACATCGGCGAGTACGGCTTCGGCATGCTGTCGACGCCGCTGCGGCCGGGCGTCGACTGCCCGGCGAGCGGCGTGCTGCTCGACGCGACGATCGCCGATCTCAAGGGACGCCCGGTGGGCATGAAGGGCGTGGTCTGCGTGTTCGAGCGCGCCACCGGCGACCCGGTGTGGCGCCACGACGAGGTGTTCAACAATACCTACGAGGCGCGGCCCGGCGTCGAGCTGGTGGTGCGCACCGCGCCGGTGGTCGGCAACTACGACTACATGCTGGACTACGTGTTCGGCCGGGCCGGCGACATCGACGTGCGGCTGGGCGCCTACGGCATCGACGCCACCAAGGGCGTGGCGTCGCAGGCGATCGACGCGGCGACCGGCGCTGCCGACACCGCCTACGGCACGCTGGTCGCGCCGCGCCTGCTGGCCGTCAACCACGACCACTACATGGCGTTCCGCCTCGACCTCGACGTCGATGGCACCGCCAACCGGCTGGTCGAGGATCGCATCGTGCCGCGGCGCCTGTCGACCGAGGGCGCGCGCCGCAGCCTGTGGCAGGTCGAACGCCGGCCGGTCGAGACCGAGGGGCCGATCACCACGCCGCTCAACGCCGCGCAGTTCCGCGTCGAGAGCGCGACGCGGCGCAACGCGATGGGCTACCCGACCTCCTACCAACTGCTGCCCGGCCATACCGCGACCTCGATCCTGGCGCCCGACGACCCGATCCAGGCCCGCGCCGGCTTCTCGGCCTACACGCTGTGGGCGACGCCGTTCGCGGCCGACGAGAAGTACGCCGCCGGCAACTATCCCAACCAGAATCCCGAGCCGGACGGCCTGCCGAAATGGACCCAGGCGAAGCGTGGCATCGATCGCCAGGACCTCGTGCTGTGGTACGTGGTCGGCTTCCGCCACGTGCCGCGGGCCGAGGACTGGCCGGCGATGCCGGGCCTGTGGCACGGCTTCCGGCTGCGGCCCTTCAACTTCTTCGACGGCAACCCGGCGCTCGACGTGCCGCCGGTCGCGCCGTGAGCCGACGGCGCGCCGCCGCCCTCGGCCTGTGCGCCGGGCTCGCCCTCGCAAGCGCTGCCCGGGCGCAGGACATGTCGTTGATGTTCACGCCGACCGACGCGTGGCGAAAGCTGACGCCGGCGCGCAAGAGCGCGCTGGCGGCCGACTTCATGCGGGTGTTCTGCGTCCAGCAGACGATGCCGCCGGAAGCCCTGGTGACCTGTCTCGACAAGGCGCCGGATGGCGAGCCGTACGAACGCGCGATCGGCTGCGTCAAGCAACTGTCGTCGAGCCAGTAGGTCTCGCCCGTGCTAGGCTGGGACATGCCGGTTGAATGGACGATCGATTCTCGCGAGCGCTACGTCACCGCGACGGGCGAGGGGCCCGTCTCGTACGACGAGGCGGTGGAACTGCTCGACACGCTGGCCGGCGCCCGGGCGCTCGGCTACCGCAAGCTGCTCGATGCCCGACAGGCGACGCCGTCGTTCACGCCCGAGCAACTGATGCAGCTCGCCGTGAAGGTGCGTGGCTACCACGAGAAGGGAATCATGGGGGCGCTGGCGGTCGTCGCGACGCCGGAGCAGACCATGACCTACGCCCGGCTGCTCGGCGCGCTGGCGGCCGCCGATCGCCCGATCAAGGTCTTCACCACGCCGCGCGCCGCGCGCAACTGGATCGCCGACCAGAAGCTGCCGTCCGCCTGACGGATTATTGCACTTCTTGGGTAAACAAAGCTCGGGCAAGGTCCGCCGGCGCGACGGGAGGTCCGTCGCGCGGACGTCGATCTTTCGGAGAGTTTGAATGAACCGGTTGTTCTCCCGCGTGCTGGCTGTCGCGGTGGTGTGTGGTGTTCCCGGGCTCGCCTCGGCGGCCGATCCGGAAGTGAAGGGCAAGTGGACGGGCAAGACCCACACGATCATCGCCGGCAAGGACGGCACGTGGCCGTCGAGCAACGGCACCTACGACAAGCCGGGCCTGTTCGAGAAGGACGTCGTGATCGAGATCGTCGGCCAGGAAGGTCGCCGGTTCTGGGGCAAGTCGACCTTCACC